>FR880806.1:9475-15734 GCA_000434615.1 Clostridium sp. CAG:510 | reverse complement strand
TAAAATTATATAAATATAAAAGGATATGTGTCAAGAAATTTCCAAGCTTGAAGAGAAAACATTTTTTGTGTATGATGGAAGCAGAAAAAATACAGTCCGGAAAGGCACAAAGTTTGCAGATTACGGAAAGGCATGGTGAGGATATGAACATTATTGTAACGGTGGATGAAAACTGGGCTATCGGCAAAGGCGGGGATTTTCTGACGAGAATTCCGGCGGAGCAGAGAAACACCGACAGCCTGACACTCGGAAAGACCATTATTATGGGAAGAAAGACCCTGCAGGCGCTTCCGCAGGGACAGCCCCTGTACGGCAGGGAAAATATTATTCTGACACAGGATGCGCAGTTTGCACAAAAAGGGGTGACGGTTGCCCATTCCGTGGAAGAACTGGAAGAGCTGCTGGCGGAAAAAGAGCAGGAAAGCATTTTTGTATATGGCGGAGAAAGCGTATTTAAGGCACTTTTACCCAAGTGCGACACGGCGTATGTTCTTTATATAGAAAAATCGTACGATGCCAATCGCTTTTTTGAGAACCTGGATAGAAGCGAGGGATGGGAGCTTACCGAAGAAAGTGATGAACAGACCTACTTTGACATAACCTATTATTTTAGAAAGTATGAGCGAAAGGCATAGGAGAAGTAGTTGACTTTTCGTAAAAAAAGGATAATAATTGTAAAAAAATATAGGAGAGGAAGTACAGATTATGGAAAATACAACGAAGAAAAACATTGACTGGAGCAGCATCGGTTTCGGTTATATCCAGACAGATTACCGGTATGTATCCAATTTCAAAGACGGTGCATGGGACGAAGGCACCCTGACAGAAGATCCTAATGTTGTACTGAATGAATGCGCAGGCGTACTCCAGTACGCACAGACCGTATTTGAAGGATTAAAGGCTTATACCACAGAGGACGGACACATCGTAACCTTCCGCCCGGACTTAAATGCAGAAAGAATGATGGATTCCGCAGCAAGACTGGAAATGCCCGTATTCCCCAAGGAGAAATTTATCGATGCTGTCAATAAAGTAGTGGCAGCCAATGCGGCATATGTGCCCCCTTACGGCAGCGGCGCAACCCTTTATATCAGACCTTACATGTTCGGCAGCAACCCGGTTATCGGTGTTAAGCCCGCAGACGAGTACCAGTTCAGAATGTTCTGTACACCCGTAGGTCCTTACTTCAAGGGCGGCGCAAAGCCCATTACCGTTAAAATCAGTGACTTTGACCGTGCGGCACCTCACGGAACCGGACACATCAAAGCCGGACTTAACTATGCAATGAGCCTTCATGCCATCGTAACGGCACACAAGGAAGGTTATGCGGAAAATATGTATCTTGACCCGGCAACCCGTACCAAGCTTGAGGAAACCGGTGGTGCCAACATCCTGTTCGTAACCAAGGACGGCAAGGTTGTAACACCGAAGTCCGACAGTATTCTTCCTTCCATTACCAGACGTTCCTTAGTAGTAGTGGCAAGAGACATCTTAGGACTGGAAGTAGAAGAAAGAGAAGTTTACAAGGATGAACTGAAAGACATGGCAGAATGCGGTCTCTGCGGTACAGCAGCCGTTATTTCTCCTGTCGGCAAGATTGTTGACCACGGCAATGAAATCTGCCTGCCCAGCGGTATGGACGATATGGGCCCTGTTACCAGAAAGCTTTATGAAACACTGACCGGTATTCAGATGGGACGTATCGAAGGCCCTAAGGGATGGATTCATGTTATTCAGTAAAAATAAAGGAAAAGGAAAACGGCTTGCGGCAGCGTTGCTTTCTGCGCTTATACTGCTTGCGGGCTGCGGCAAAAGCGGCAGTACCACCAAGGTGGTGCTGACCACCGGTTTTGCCAAGGACGAAGTGTTCAAGATAGAGAGCATGTCCTGCCGGGTACCGGAAATCATGCTGTATCTGACAACAGTGCAGAATGAATACAAAGAAGTATTCGGCGAGCAGATTTTTGAAGTGAGCCAGAACGGCATCACTTTGCAGGACAATCTGAAAGAAACCGTACTGGCGCGGATAGCCCAGATAAAGACACTGAATCTCATGGCACAGGAGCGCAAGGTAACGCTGGACGATGCGGAAAAAAGCAGCGTGAAGGCGGCAGCCGATACGTTTTATGCTTCCTTGAATGAAAAGGAAATCGAAACCCTGAACCTTTCCGAAAAGCTTATTCTGCAGATGTATACGGAATATGCGCTGGCGGAAAAGGTATATGCCCGTATTATTCAGGACATCAATCCCGAAATCAGCGATGATGAAGCCCGTATGGTAACGGTGGAGCAGATTTATATCCGCACATATACCACGGACGGAAGCGGCAAGCGGGTGGAATATGCTGAGGCAACGAAAACGGCAGCCTACAATGAAGCAAAAGAAGCTTATGCACTGGCTACGGACGGAGCCCACGATTTTGCAAGCGTGGCGGCACAGTACAGTGAATATGCGGACATCCAGACTTCCATCGGTAAGGGCCAGGTATCGAAAGAACTGGAAGATGTGGTTTTTAATATGAGTACCGGTGAAATCAGCAATATTATTGAGGATGAAGACGGATACCATATTCTGAAATGCGTAAGCACCTACAACCGGGAAGAAACCGACCGCAACAAGCAGACCATCATGGAGGAGCGGAAGAGGGAAGTATTCGGCGAAGAATACGACAGCTATGTGGAAACCCTGACAAGGACCCTGAATGAAAAGCTCTGGAATGAGATTACCTGTATTCAGGACCCGGAAGTCACCACTTCCGATTTTTTCAAGGTGTTTGATTCGTATTTTCTATAAATTTAATAAAGTTTATAAAATTATTAGCACTCACGTTAAATGAGTGCTAATTTTTATATTGACTTTTTGCCATGACAGATTTACACTACATTTATGTGATGAAATAAGCCTGCGTCGGGCAGGCGGTATTTTAGTATAGGAAGGACAGTGTTTTATATGGCAGCAAAAAAAGGCAGTTTATCAATTAACAGTGACAATATTTTCCCGATTATTAAAAAGTGGTTGTATTCCGACCATGACATCTTTTACAGGGAACTGATTTCCAATGGCTGTGATGCCATTACCAAATTAAAGAAGCTGGCTATGATGGGAGAGTACGAGCTTCCCGAAGGCTACAAGCCGAGAATTGACGTAATTGTCAATCCGGAAAAAAAGACGCTTACCTTTAAGGATAACGGTCTTGGCATGACCGCCGACGAAGTGGAAGAATACATCAACCAGATTGCATTCTCCGGTGCGGCGGATTTCATTGAAAAATATAAGGACAAGAGCAACGCAGACCAGATTATCGGACACTTCGGTTTGGGCTTCTATTCCGCATTTATGGTTGCGGACGAAGTACACATTGACACCTTATCCTATAAGGAAGGCGCCAAGGCAGTACACTGGGAATGTGACGGCGGTACGGAGTTTTCCATGGAAGACGGCGATAAGGCAGAAGTGGGCACCACCATTACTTTGTTCTTAATGGAAGATTGTCTGGAGTTCTGTAATGAGTACAAGGCAAGAGAGGTTATCAGGAAGTACTGCTCCTTCATGCCGACCGAAATTTATTTAAGCAAGGAAGATACCAAGGAAACCCAGATTATCAAGACAGAGGAAAAGCTGGAGTCCGATGAGGTTATCGAAACCATCCAGCCCGAAAAAGAAGGCGACGAAGAAAAACTGAAAATCAGAAAACGTCCCGAGCTTTTAAACGACACCAATCCTCTGTGGATGAAGAGTCCGAACGAATGTACCAAGGACGATTATGTTGCCTTTTACAGAAAGGTATTCCAGGACTACAAGGAGCCTCTGTTCTGGATTCATCTGAATATGGACTATCCGTTCAATCTGAAAGGTATTTTATACTTCCCGAAGATTAACATGGAATACGAGTCCATCGAAGGAACCATTAAGCTTTACAACAACCAGGTATTTATTGCCGACAATATCAAAGAGGTTATTCCGGAATTTTTGATGCTCTTAAAGGGTGTTATCGACTGCCCTGATTTACCGCTTAACGTTTCCCGAAGCGCTCTGCAGAACGACGGCTTTGTCAAGAAGATTTCCGACTACATCAGCAAGAAAGTGGCTGACAAGCTGGCAGGCATGTGCAGGACCGAAAAAGAAGAATATGAGAAATACTGGGACGACATCAGCCCGTTTATCAAGTTCGGCTGCTTAAAGGACGACAAGTTCTGTGAGAAGATGACGGACTACATTCTCTTTAAGAACTTAGACGGCAAATATATGACGCTGCCGGAGTGCCTGGAAGTCAATAAGATTGACCCGGATGAAGCAGAAAATGCAACCGATGAAAACGGCAACAAGGTAGAAGCAGAAGTTGTTTCCGACGGTGATGCAGCCGGGGACGGTGCAAACGGCGGCAATGCGGACGATGCTGCCGAGGGTGAAGAAAAGAAGGAAAAGGTTATCTATTATGTTACCGATGAGGTACAGCAGAGCCAGTACATCAATATGTTCAAGGCTGCCAAGATGGATGCCGTGATACTTACCCACAATATTGACCAGCCGTTTATTTCCCAGTTAGAGTCCAAGAACGAGGGCATTAAATTCCAGAGAATCGATGCCGACCTGACAGATACCTTCAAGTCCAAGACTTCCAAGAAAGCGGAAGAGGAAATGAAGGGCCAGGCAGAAGCCATTGCCAAGATTATGAAGAAGGCATTAAAGAAGGACAAGCTGGAGGTTAAGGTAGAGAAGCTGAAAAACAAGAAGATTTCTTCCATGATTACCCTTTCCGAAGAAAGCCGCCGTATGCAGGATATGATGAAGATGTACGCCATGAACGGCATGGGCATGGGAGACATGGCAGAAGAAGGCGAGACCTTAATCTTAAATGCCAACCATCCGCTGGTACAGTATGTAATCGGTCATCAGGAGGATGAGCATGTGGGCATGATCTGCGAACAGCTTTACGACCTTGCAAAGCTGCAGCATGCACCCTTAAAGCCGGAAGATATGACCAAGTTTGTAAACAGAAGCAACGAAATCATGATGCTGCTTGCCAAATAAACCCTCACGGAAAGGATGCGGACAGGCTATGAACGACAAGCTGACGAAAAACGATATCCGTCGTATGGAAGAGGAAATTGAATACCGGAAGCTGACATTGCGTCCGAAGCTTTTGGAGGACGTAAAGGAGGCCAGGGCACATGGGGATTTAAGTGAAAACTTTGAATACCATGCAGCCAAGAAGGAAAAGAACAAAAACGAAAGCCGTATCCGTTTCTTAGACCGTATGATAAGGACGGCGGAGGTCATATCCGACGAGTCCGCCGAGGACGAAGTGGGTATCGACAACACGGTTACCATAGAGTTTGCGGATGACGGCAGCACGGAGGTTTACAAGATTGTAACGACCATGCGGGGCGACTCCCTGCATGGCCTCATTTCCAACGAGTCCCCCTTAGGCAAAGCGCTTTTGGGGCACAAGGTGGGCGATGTGGTTTCCGTAGAAGTAAATCCCGGCGCCGGTTATGATGTAAAAATACTGAAGATAGAAAACACCGTGGATGACGGAAGCGATAAAATCCGGAGCTTTTAGGAAAACAAAAGGGAGCTGTGCAAGCAGCCCCCTTTTTTCGTGCATCCGCATAACAAGTCCGGAAAGAAAGTTTTCCTCTACGACGGCTCCGCAATCCGGGTGACGCCCACATAGATGCGGGAGATGGCGTACCAGGTCGGAAAGTCCACAACACCGGTGGCGGGCAGCCCGAAGATGTTCTGGAAGCTGCGGACGGCAGCAGCCGTAGCGGAACCGTAGATGCCGTCTGCCGTAACCTTCGGAATGGCAGGGTAATTCTGGGCAATGCGGTTTAACTGCTGCTGGAGCTGGCGCACCTTGTCACCGGAGGAACCGATGGTTAAATCGTAGCCGGGGTAGGAGGAAGGGACGCCGGAAATGATATCCGCGGTGTTGATATAAATGTCGTTTCCGTAATAATAACGCAAAATCTGGATGGCGGTATAGCTCTGGTCGCCGAGGTATTTGGACCCCCACTGGCTCAAACCGGAACAGGTCACGCGCTGCCCGTCGCAGTAGGAGGTAAAAAGCGGCTGGCGGATACCGGGACGGGAAACGTAGTTGGTAAAGATGCTGTCCACTATCCGGTTGATGTTCTGGTAGGTGTTCCTGCCGTAAATCCATTTCTGGTCGTAGGCGGTGGAACTGGTAATGGTAAAGTTGTAGCCCTGGTTGCGGTACCATTCCGTGTAGACGCGGTTCAGCGTAAAGGACAT
>FR880806.1:7568-9462 GCA_000434615.1 Clostridium sp. CAG:510 | reverse complement strand
CGGTTCAGCGTAAAGGACATGATAGCCAGCACGTTGGCATAAATGGTGGATTCCGGCCAGGTAGAATAGATTTCGGAGGAAGCCACGTTTTTGATATAATCCGTGTATCTGACCCAGTAATTCTGGGCGGTGCGGTCGCTGGGAGCACCGTCGTGGACAATGACATATTCGGGCACCACCACACGGCTTAAAACGATTTCGCCGGTTTCCGCAATGGGTTTCACCTCGGATTCGGGAATTTTGGCAGGGTAGCTGCCCCAAAGAGTATGGGCGGGAATGACCACCCTTTTTTCATATTCTTCCGTAGCATCCAGAGGATTCATGCGGATGGGCTGGGTGGAAAGGGATTCTGCTAAGATTTCAGAGCCGCTGACAATGACGGTCTCATAGCCGGAAGCCGTTACGGTAATGGTAAATTCCGAATATGGCTGCACTTCGCTTTCGGGGTCAAGGCTGTAGGATATGTCGGGAGCGGGAAGCTCAATGGTATCGGTCAGACCGGATTCATCGGTGGTAAGCTCCTCTAACACCCGTCCGGGCTCGCCGGTATAGGTAATGGAGACCGTGGCATCCTTTACGGGTATCTGTCCCAGGGAAGAGGTGACGTTAATCCGTAAAAAGCCGGCTTTGGTAAAGAGAGTTGCGTCCATATCAAACCTCATGATTTTTACTTATAGACAGTATATGCCGGATGAAAAAAAGTTTGCCTATTCCTATAGGAAAATGGTATACTGGAAACATGACAGGGCAAAGGGGTGAAGGCATGAAAGAGGTTATTAACAGATTACTGGAGGAACATTTCGAAGACGGAAAGAGTTCCCTTGATTTTTCATGCACAAATATCGAATTGTCCATCGAAAAGGGCGAAACAAAGGAAGGAAGCTTCCGGATTTATTCCCGTCAGGGAAGCCTTACCAAAGGGCTTGTCTATACAACGGACAACCGCATGGAATGTCTGACCACGCAGTTTGTGGGAAACGATGAAGAGATTGCGTATTGTTTCCACGGCGAAAACGTGCGGGAAGGGGAAGAAATAAAGGGAGAATTTTCCATTATCAGCAATCATGGCGAATACAGCCTGCCCTTTACGGTGCAGGTGGAGAAAAAGGAGCTTGCTTTTTCGTTGGGAGAGGTGAAGAACCTGTTTCATTTTGCCAATCTTGCCAAGACCAATCCCGAGGAAGCCATTGCGGCTTTCTATGCACCGGATTTTGCGGACATGCTCACCGGGCAGGACAGACAGTACCGGGAGTATTATTTAGGACTTTCCCACATACCGGGGCATGTGGAAAACATAGAAGAATTTTTAATCGGTATCCATAAAAAACAGAAAATCGAATATATCGTACAGCCGGAAATGCTTCTGCTTGACGACCCGAAGGAAGACGAAGAAGCGGTGCTTATGATTACCCGCAACGGCTGGGGCTACACGGACCTTACCGTGGAAACGGAGGGCGACTTTATCCGCATTTCCAGACAGGTTCTGACGGAGCAGGATTTTATGGGAAACCTGTGCCGGCTTTCCGTACATATCGACACGGGCAGACTGCATGACGGCAACAATTTAGGCAGTATTGCTCTGAAGGGCAGTTACGATACCGTGAAAGTGCCCGTGGCGGTGAAAAGACAGCGCCATACAAACGATTACAGACAGAGGCGGGAAAAGAAGGAAATTACCCTGCAGCTTATGCAGCTTTATCTGGATTTCCGCATGAAAAAAATCGGGGCCGGGAGCTGGGCGAAGGAAAGCAGCCGGCTTACGGAGGAACTGCTTTCCTTAAACGACGGGGATTTGTATGCCAGACTGTTCCATGCACAGCTTCTGATTACGGCGCAGCGGATAAACGAGGTCAAATGGATACTGGACCATGTATCGGAGAGCCTTGCCCGGTCG
>FR880806.1:0-7499 GCA_000434615.1 Clostridium sp. CAG:510 | reverse complement strand
GACGTCCCTCATATAGGAAGAGGAGTCCTATGTCAATAAAGTAACGGACAAGGTGGAAAAGCTGTACCGGAAAAACAAGGACGAATGGCGGATTGCCTGGCTGCTTTTATACCTTTCCGAAGAATACAATAAAAGTTATTCCAAGAGATGGATGTTTTTGGAGGAGCAGTTGGAGAGAGGCTGCAGCAGCCCCGTGATTTACACGGAAAGTCTGCTTTTGCTGAACAGCAATCCATCCCTGCTGATGCACCTCGGCACGCAGGAGAAAAAGCTGCTTTATTTTGGGGCACGGCACGAAATGATAAGCCCGGATGTGGTGATGCAGCTTACCTATCTGGCAGGCAAGGAAAAGGAATACGATGCCTTTTTACTGAAAATTCTGACTGCCTGCTACCGGACGGCAGCCGATGACGGGCTGCTTCGGGAAATCTGCAGCCAGCTTATGAAGGGCAACCGCACCGGCAAAGAATATTTTACCTGGTATAAGCTTGCCGTGGAACGGGAAATCCGCCTGACCAGACTGTATGAATTTTACATGCAGAGCATGGATACGGAGCAGATGGCCGGTATGGAGCCCATTCCCAAGATGGTGCTGATGTATTTTTCCTATCAGAACAGCCTTCCGTACAACAAGGCGGCGTATCTGTATGCCAATGTTTACAAATACCGCGAAAATTACCCGGAGCTGTATCGCACCTATTTAGGACAGATGGGACAGTTTCTGATAAACCAGATTGGTAAACGGCGTATAAACAAGTGCCTTGCTTATTTATATGAAAACCTGCTGACACCCGAGATGCTCATGGGCGAGCTGACGGATGATTTTGCCCAGCTTGCCTTTTTACAGGAAGTGACCGTGAAAAAGAAGGGCATCCGCCGCGTGGTAGTGTACGACCCGGGAATGGAGGGCGAAAAGGTTTATCCCGTTTGTGACGGAAAAGCCTATGCTTCGCTGCCGGGAGCGGACAGCCGTATCTTATTGGAGGACGAGGCGCAGAACCGCTACATGAATTCCGAGTTTTATGAGGCGGAAAAACTGCTTACCGCAGACAGGCTTCTGAAAGCCGTGGCGCCGCTTGCGGGCAATCTGCATGATGTGAATATCTACCGGTGCTTTGACGGCCTGACCCTACAGGAGATTACACCGGAAAACGAAAAGCATTTTCTGTATCTTCTTACGGACGAGCTGGCGGGAGAAAAGCTGAAAAAAGAAGTGGCGAAGAGACTGCTCCGGTATTATTTTGAGCAGGACAGAACGGAGGAACTGCAGGCATTTCTTTCCAATGTGGATGTGATGTCTTACGACGATATGGAGTCGCGCAACGAAATTCTCCGTTATATGGTGGTGCGCGGTATGGAAGATACGGCATACTACTGGCTGTCGGCGATGGGACCTTACGGCATTGAGCCGAAGGTTTTAATGCGGCTGGGCAGCAGATGGATTGAAAAGACCGGGTATGCAGAGGACAGCGCACTTACGGAAATGGTGTATTATGCTTTTACACACGGAAAATACGATGAAAGATGTTTGCGGTATTTGATTTTGTATGCCAAAGGTACCATCCGCATGCTGCGGGATATCTGGAAAGCAGCCGTGGGCTTCTGCGTGGATACTTACGAGCTGAATGAACGGATGCTGACGCAGATGCTTTTCTCCGGGTCTTTCGTGGGAGAGCGGATGCAGATTTTCAAAAGCTATGTGGAAAACGGCGCCAGACCGGAAATTGAAAAAGCATTCCTGGCGGAATGTGCCTATGAGTATTTTGTAAGGGACAGTGTGACGGACCGTTTTGTTTTTGATGAAATTGCAGCTATGAGCCGCAGGGGCGACGGCGTGAAGAAAATCAGCTGTCTTGCCTATGTGAAATATTTTGCGGAGAATCCGGAGGAAGTGGATAAGGACACGTTGCCGTTGCTGGCTGTTTTTATCCGCAGCCTGGTGGACAAGGGTATTATGATGAAGATGTTCACGGCTTTCCCGCAGATTACGGATACGGATATTTTAGCGCTGCAGGACAGAACCATTGTGGAATACAAGGCGTCCTCCCCGGACAGCCGCGTGATGATTTATTACCGGTATGCGCCAGGGGACAGCTATGTACCGCAGGGAAATGTCTCCTACGGCAGAAATGACAATTCCTACTTTGCGGAAGAAATGAAGAAAGTATACGGCGGGGTGTACAGCAAGGATTTCGTGCTGTTCTACGGCGAAAGCCTGCAGTATTACATCATGGAAGTGGTGCAGAACAAGGAGCAGGTAACGGAAAGCGCCACCCTGCAGAAGAGTGATACGGTTATGGCGGAGGGCAGCTTTGCTTTGATTAACGATATGAGCATCAGCAGCGCCATGCAGGACTATGCCACGGTGGACAAGCTGTACGAGGAATACCGCCGGCAAGAATTTATGACAGGGAAGCTGTTTACCCTGCGGTAAGCAAGGCGTTCAGACAGAAAAGCAGATTACCCTGCGGTAAGCGAGGCATTCAGACAGAAAAGCAGTTTACCTGCGGCAGAAAACAGCAGGATGCGGAAAGGAGAAACGGATGAGGGAAAAATGGTTAATAGGATATGACCTTTCGGACAACTACGCGCAGATCAGTTTTCTGTCCGACAAGGCGGCGGAGCCGGAAACTTTGTCCGTACTCCCCGGTGCGGAGAAGTATCACATCCCCTTATGCCTGTGCAAGAGAAAGGGCTTTAACCAGTGGTTTTACGGTATGGATGCCCTGAAGCATAAAGAGGAAGGCGAGCTGGTAACGGATATGTTCCAGCTGGCAAAAAAAGGGGAGCCGGTGGTGATAGAGGAAACCGGATATGACCCCATTGCCCTGCTCACCCTTTATGTAAAAAGGAGCCTGTCGGGACTTAGTGTCATCGGCGATACCGACCATGTGGAGGCATTTATGTTTTCCTGTGAGAGTCTGGATGAGAGAACGGTGGAAGTGTTAAAGCAGGTGGCAGCAGGCCTTTCCTTAAAAACGAAGAGCTTCTTTTACCAGAACTACGCGGAAAGCTTTTATCAGTACATGGTGCATCAGCCGGAGGACATCTGGGTAAGGCAGGTGCTTTTGTGCGATTACCATTCGGATGTGATGAAAATATACCGGATGGAATGCAACAGACGAACGACCCCCATGGTGGTCTACATAGAAAAAGACGAACGGAATTTCTTTGCCTGCGGGGATTACCCCGAGGAGGAAGAAAAGAAACAGAACGTTTTTACACAGATGGATGAAAAAATGCTTGCCATGGCGCAGGAGCTGGCAGAGGGGCAGATGATTACCTCTGTATACCTGATTGGCGAAGGCTTTTCCGAGGAATGGATGAAGGAGTCGCTGCGGTTTTTATGCAGGAACCGCCGGGTATTCCAGGGCAACAACCTTTACAGCAAGGGCGCCTGCTACGCTTTACGGGAACGGCTGTATCCCACGGAGATTTCCGGCAGATATGTCTTTCTGGGCGAGGATAAGCTGAAAGCCAACATCGGCATGAAGGTTTACCGGCAGGGCGAGTCCTCCTATCTGGCACTTTTAGACGCCGGCGTAAGCTGGTATGATGCCAGATTTCAGACAGAGGTGTATCTGGAAGAGGGCAACAGCTTTGATATTGTGCTGACACCCCTAAACGGCAAGGATGCCCGTTACGGCAAGGTGACGCTTACGGGACTGCCGGAGCGGAAGACGCCGACCAGGCTGTATATTGAAATTTCCATGACGGGGGAAAACAAAGTCCGTCTGTATGTGGAAGATTTGGGATTTGGAGAACTTTCGCCGTCCGGTTATCAGAAATGGACGGAAAACTTTGAGATATAAAAAGGAGCGGACAGAATTGGGAAAGGTATTGCTTAGCACCGGTGCTTATGCAAAAACTCCATATTATCTGGAAGGACTCGGTGTCCGGGTCTATTCGGCGGAGGAACTCTGCTATGTCCTGAAAGAGGATGCGTTCTTTTTAGACAGGAGCATTGTGGACAGAAAGCTTATCCGCTGGATAGAAGAAGAGCTGATGCTGCCGAAGCTGGCGGCTGCCCTGTACCCCCTTTTGCAGAAGAAGACGGATCCGGGGACTTTTGCCGGCATTATCCTGCAGTATGTCCATCTGTATGAAAACGATGTCATCAAAAAGACCGAGGCGGTTTACCGGGAGGGAGCAGGCTTAAGCCCCTTTGAAAAGCAGAAAAACAGGGTGGACCATCTGCTGACCGACGGCAGATACCGCACGGCTGTCCGGGAATACGACAAGCTCTTAAAGGAGCTGCCGGAGGAAGAAAAGCTGCTGTCCACGGCTATTTACCATAACAAGGGCGTTGCATTCAGCCGCCTGTTCTGGTATGAGAAGGCAGCGGAAATGTTCGAAGAGGCATACCGGCGGAACGGAGAGGAAGAGGAGCTTACGGCTTTCCTGACCGCCAAAAGAATGCAGCTTCCCGAAAAGGAATATGTGGCATTTGTAACGGGCTCGCCCGATTATTATGAGGCAAGCATGCAGTTGGAACAGAGGCTGGAGAAAGCAGCGGAGGACTGGCAGCAGAGCGAAGAAAAACGGAATACGGAGGAGCTTCTTTTTAAGAGACAGACGGAGGAAGCTTCGTATTATTATTCCGAAATGGCAAAAAACATTGAAAGTCTGCAGGAAGAATACCGGGCGCATGTGGCGCTGTAAACGGCGGAACGGACGGCGGGCGGGGATTTTCATAAAAGGCGCTTTGCCGGCGGCAGAAAGGAACAGAAGGTACCATGGGCTTATTTAGTTGGCTTTTCGGCAGGAAGAAAAAGCGGGAACAGGACATAGAAGAAGGAATTTCCTATGAACGCGACCGGGTGGATTTCAAACAGCCGGAAGAAAGAAAACAGTATATTGAAAACTGCCTGGAGCAGATGGCGGAGGCGGAAAAAGAGCTTACGCTTTTAAACGGCGAGTACAGTCTGGTGACCTCCTATCTTACGGATATTGAGGAAATAGAAGCACTGCCGAAGGAACAGACGGAAGAGATACAGGTAAGCGCCAGAAAGCTGGTGGCGCTGGAGCAGGAGCGGAAAAAGTATCTCACCAAAACCCGCATGAGCAATGCCGAGTACGACAAGATGCAGGCACAGGAAAACGAGGTCACGGAGGGGATTGAGAAGCTGACGAAGGCGGAACAGTACCAGAAGCTGATTAAACAGGATTTGGGTAAGCTGGACAGCGAAAAAAGCGCCTATGATTATCGGAGCAGCGAGCTGTACGGTAAGCTGAACGACTGCCGGGGCATGACCATGATTGTACTTATTACCTTTGTCATCTGTATGATTATGCTGCTCATTTTACAGTTTGTATTTTCCTACCAGACCATCGTTGCTTTTTATGTGCTGATTGCGGCAGTGGCGGTGGCATTGCCCGTTTTATTTTTCCGGTATCTGGATATGGAGAAGGAGCTGGAGCGTGTGGAAAAGGCGAGAGTACGCCTGGTACAGCTTCAGAATAAAGTAAAGATCCGATATGTGAACAACACGAACCTGCTGAACTATTTATATATGAAGTATTCCGTGGAAAATGCCGCCAAGTTAAAAAAGCTGTGGGAGGAATACCAGTCGGAAAAGGAAGAACGCAAACAGTTTGCGGAGGCGGAGGCCAAGATTGACTACTACCGGGAGAAGCTTTTGTATTCTCTTTCCCGTTACCGGGTAAAGTCGCCGGAGAGGTGGTTCAGGCAGCCGCAGGCGCTGCTTGACCATAAGGAAATGGTGGAAATCCGCCATGAACTGAACACCCGCAGGCAGGCGCTACGGGAACAGATGGAGTACAACAGGCAGCTCGCAGCCCGGGCAGGGGATGAAATCCGCGCCGTAGCGGCAGAGTATCCTATGTATGCGCAGGAAATCAGCCGTATGGTGGACGAAGCGGAGCAGAAGTTTGACAGTTGACTTAAGAAGGTGCACGTTATAAAATGAGCCTTGGAGACAGCGCTCTTACAAAACAGACAGGAGAATGAATTTATGAGTACAGACGTATACACAAGCCCGTTATCGGAAAGATATGCCAGCAAGGAAATGCAGTATATTTTTTCACAGGATATGAAATTCCGTACCTGGAGAAAATTATGGATTGCCCTGGCAGAAACGGAAAAGGAACTGGGCCTCGCCATCACACAGGAACAGATTGACGAGCTGAAGGCACATGCGGACGACATCAACTACGATGTGGCAAAGGCAAGGGAAAAGGAAGTCCGTCATGATGTTATGAGCCACGTTTATGCATACGGTGTACAGTGTCCCAAGGCAAAGGGTATCATCCATCTTGGGGCGACCTCCTGCTACGTTGGCGACAATACAGATATTATTATCATGACAGAGGCATTGAAGTTAGTAAAGAAAAAACTGGTGAATGTAATTGCCGAGCTGGCATCCTTTGCAGACAAATACAAAGCACAGCCCACACTGGCGTTTACCCATTTCCAGCCGGCGCAGCCTACCACTGTCGGCAAGCGTGCCACTCTTTGGTTACAGGAATTTTATCTGGACTTGGAGGATTTGAATTATGTACTCTCCACCATGAAGCTTTTGGGCTGCAAGGGTACCACCGGTACACAGGCATCTTTCTTAGAGCTTTTTGACGGAGACCAGGAAAAAATAGATAAGATTGACCCCATGATTGCGGAAAAGATGGGCTTCAAGGACTGCTTCCCCGTATCCGGACAGACCTACTCACGTAAAGTAGATACCCGCGTGGCAAACATTCTTGCCGGTATCGCCGCATCCGCTCATAAAATGAGCAACGATATCCGTCTTCTGCAGCACTTAAAGGAAGTAGAAGAGCCGTTTGAAAAGAGCCAGATTGGTTCTTCTGCCATGGCTTACAAGAGAAACCCCATGAGAAGCGAGCGTATTGCTTCCTTAAGCCGTTATGTGATGATTGATGCCTTAAATCCCGCCATCACTTCCGCTACCCAGTGGTTTGAAAGAACTCTGGACGACTCCGCCAACAAGCGTCTGTCCATTCCGGAAGGCTTCCTTGCCATCGACGGCATTTTAGATTTGTGCCTGAACGTTGTGGACGGTCTGGTGGTTTACCCCAAGGTAATCGAAAAGCATATGATGAGCGAGCTTCCGTTCATGGCTACCGAAAACATTATGATGGATGCCGTAAAAGCCGGCGGAGACAGACAGGAGCTTCACGAAAGAATCCGTGAACTTTCCATGGAAGCCGGAAAGACCGTCAAGGTAGAGGGCAAGGACAACAATCTGTTAGAGCTGATTGCCGCAGACCCCGCGTTCAACCTTTCCCTGGACGACCTCAAGAAGTCCATGGACCCCGCCAAGTACGTTGGCCGCTCCAAAGAGCAGGTAGAAGCCTTCTTAACCAAGGTCATTGCTCCGGTCTTAGAGGAAAACAAAGCCATGCTCGGTGTGAAAGCAGAAATTAATGTGTAAAAGTCGCACGACATATAAATAATAAAAGAGAAACGATGGCGAAAGATGTCCTGCCATAATGCCCATGACTGATAAAGAAGCAGACCACAA
>FR880805.1 GCA_000434615.1 Clostridium sp. CAG:510 | reverse complement strand
TGATGTTATTCTCAAACACCGGGTCCATAAACGGCTTGATGTCCTCCGCCGTACCCCAGACCGCATGAACGGCAACCATTTTATCACCCAAAACTCCGATTTTATCTAAGAGTTCCACCGGTCTTACGCCGAACTGTTTCTTCACATCCTCCACTTCAAAGGGTTCTTCCGCTACGTGGATATGGAACTTGGTGCCAAGCTCTCTTGCTAATTCAAATCCCGCCTTTACCATGTCCGTACTGGCCGCATGCAGGCTGTGGGGTGCGGGTAAAATATTGGTCATGAGGCTTTCGCTTCCGTTGTACTTTTCCGCCAGATCCCTTGTGTTGTTTACGGCGGTGTCAATGCTTTCCACGTAGCCCGCCGGAGCGCCTGTCCAGTCGTACATGGTTCTCGCCAGCACCAGCCGGATGCCCACGTCTTTTGCCGCCTGCACAATGGCCTCGTCACTTTCTTTTCCGTCGTTGTGCACATAGAAGAAATCCGAAACGGTGGTAACACCGCATTTCATCATTTCCGAAAAAGCGAAGGCGGAACCGGTATACAAATCATCCGGAGTTAAAATCGGAGAATACTTATATAACGCCTGATCCCTCCAGGTTAAAAACGGTTTTCCCACCGCAAGTCCGCGAAGCAGGCTCTGGAAGCAGTGGTTGTGGATATTGATGGTGCCGGGTACCATTGCCATGTCCGTCCAGTATTCAATGCCTTCCTTCGGATACTGCTTTTTGATGGTGCTAAGACGTCCGATTTTTACAATTTTTCCGTCCTGTATGACAACCGCAGAACCGGTAAGAATTTTTCCGTCCTGTAAAATGACCTTCGGTGCAATAATTCTCATGTATATCCTTCCTTTCCGATCTACCTCTATCTTACATCCAGCATTTCGTCCAGCCGCAGGATGCTTGCCAGAAGCACATTTCCCGCTACTTCAATATCCTCTATCCGGGTGTATTCCTCTGCACAGTGGCTCTTGCCGTTGACACTTCGTACAAACAGCATTCCCGTTTTCGTAAGGTTCGTCATATGTACCGCATCGTGCCCTGCCATGCTCACCAGCGACACCGTCTTTTTCTGAAAAGGCTTGGTTTCCTCTGTCAGGACCTTCTGTATCAGGTCGCTCATCACAACGCCGTCCTGGTTTAGGTTGATTTCCCTTGTAATGGAAACGCCCCTTTCTTTTTCTATACCTGCAAATTCTTCTGTTACCTTCTGTAAAAATGCCTGCTTTTCTTCTTCGCAGGACGTCCGGATTTCCATAATAAAGCTGACCGAATCCGATATGATGTTGGCGGAATTGGGCTTCACATTTAGCTTGCCCACCGTTGCCACAATGTGGGTCTTTCCAAACTCTCTGGCAATTTTTTCAATCGCCAGCACACATTCGCTGGCGGCTGTCAGCGCATCCTTCCGGTACGGCATGGGCGTGGTTCCCGCATGATTGGCTTCCCCCTGTACGGTAACAACCTCCCGGTAAATACCGGTGATGGATTTTACCGTTGCCACAGAAAGCTTTGCATCGTCCAGGTTGCGGCTCTGTTCAATGTGGCACTCGATAAAAGCGCTCATTTCCTTATCCGTCATCCTGTCCTCTTTCAGTCGGGATAAATCGCCACCCGCCCTTTTTATCGCCTCCGGCAGCGGCATACCGCTATAGCAGTCCGTGGCGGAAAGGAGCATCTCCTCCGGTATTTTTCCGGTAATGCTGCGGCTTCCCATGGTGGAGATGGAAAAAGGATTGGGTTCTTCTGCGGTAAACATCAGCACCTCGTAGGGATGTCTTAACCAGATGCCGTTTTCCAAAATGCACTGCATCACTTCCAGTCCCAATAAAACGCCCATGGCTCCGTCATATTTGCCGCCGTTCGGCACCGCATCGTGGTGGGAACCGATGACTAATTTTTTCAAATGCTCCGTACCGGGAAGTACGGCGTGGATATTGGCAATGGCGTCCGTATGTACCCTGGCTCCCAGCTTTTCCGCGTAATCCGTCAGCCATTTCCTTGCCAGCAGATCCGCTTCGCTTCCGATGGAACGGTCTACACCGCCGTTTGCATTGAGGCCAAACTGTGCCAGTTCTTCGATATTCTGTTTCAGCCTTTCTTTGTTTACCCTAAGCTGCATACCCATCACCCGCTTTCTTTCGCAGCCGCTGTTTTTCTTTTGTGATTCTTTATACCCGGTAATAGGTATCGTTTTCTTTCTCATAGGTTTCCAGCCTGTTCAGCCGCTCCTCTAAGTTTTCTATCTGACCGGCGATGTCCCGCACTAAGTAGTTCAGAAGCACGGTTGCCGTTCCGTAACAGTCGAAAATGGATGTGGAGGAAACCGGTACTTCTATATAATAAGATGAATGCGGTATCAGGGGACTTAACATACTGTTGGTCATAAGTCCGATTTCAAATCCCGCTTTATGCAGGGCGGCAATTTCCGTTATCAGGATGTTGGGGTACCGGGGAAACATAATGGTAAAAATAAACGTATCTTCCGGCTTCTCCAGTATCAGGTTGTTCCATTCGGGGCTTCCCGGCAGTACAATCTGCACGTTGTCCCGGATTTTGGAAAGCATATAATGTATCTGGTCCAAGAGAGTGGCGGAAATTCTTGCCGACAGCAAAACGATTTTTTTCCGGTCCGTCATCGCTTTTACTATCTTGCGGTAAGCTTCCCCGGAAACTATTTCCGGCAGCCTGTTTAAGTTTTCCTGTTCCACTTCTATCATGCGTGCCAGATCGGCGTGTTCCCCGCGGATATTTTTCAGCCGGTCCGGTGCGGAAAGCGGTTCGTAAATGCTCTCCTTCCACTTTTTAGAAAATTCACTGTATCCGGCAAATCCCAGCTCATTGCAGAACCTTGTGACGCTGCCCTGGCTGACGCCCGCCCTCTTTGCCACCTCCGTGGCACTTAACATTCCCACACTCACCCAGTTTTCTTCCATGAAGGTTCCTAACTTATGAAAGGTGTTGGATGAATGGGAAACCCTTGCTACCTGATTTTTGAACTCCTGTGCTGACACCTTATTCCACCCTCTCTGCCGGTCCCGGTAAATCAGTAATTCCTACATGAACGATTCCCGGATTTTCTTCATCGCTTATGAGCTTTACCCCACCCGTCTGCCCGGTTATCATGGCAAGCTGCCCTCTTTTTACGATGGTCTGCTCCAGCCGGAAATCATCTTCCTTACTATAGAAGAAATCCATGCCCACCGTCTTTTCAAAGACCGCCTTTCCGGTTTCCGAAATGACCTTTACAAAGCTCTTACAGTTTTGATACATGACGTTAAAGTCTGTGGCTTTTCCGTGGCTTACCGTTTCCCATTCGCCTTCAAATGCATGTGGTTCATAGGGTTGTAAAGTAACCGGAACGCCCTTGCCGTGCTGTAAGACCATGCTGCCGTTTAATAAAAGAATTTCCCGGTGGATGCCCGGCAGTCTCGTAAAAACGGAGGTTTCGTCCTCCACCGTAGCGGAGCTGATGCGGAAGAGAAAATTTCGTTCCTTATAGGACGCATCCTGCGGATACAGATACATTTCCGTGGTCTTTCCCCCCGACCAGACAGAAGTGGAAAATTGGGATTCGTCTATGATTTTAATTTCCATGCTCTCGCTTCCTTTCTTCCGTATCATGCGGCATTTTCCTATCATACAAAAAAGACGCCACGATACTTGTTCGTGACGTCTTTGTCCTTGTTTATGGGTGTATTATATTTCCACTTATTTTCTTTGTCAATAGAAAAATGATAATTTCATCAATTTTATTTTCAAGATTGATATTTTCATCATTTCATTAAAAGCCTGACTGTTCATCTCCGAAAAATTTCTCTGTAGTATGCTTTATTTTTCTGTTCAAATTTGGAATTTGGGTTGTAGTTTTTAGAAAAACAAGCTATAATATGGGTTAGAAATGATTGGTGCAGGATTTCCGCACCGGATAATGAACCGGTTATGGAAATTACGAATTACAGAATTTTGATTACAGAAAGGCATAGTGATTACAATGGAAATTTTATTATTGGGCGGCGGCCTTTTAATTATCATCTTTGCAGTAGTGGTTTCCGTGGTTTCTTCCGTGGTAAGTGCTATTGCGGCAGACCAGGACGACGCAGAAGATTAAAAATCTTCTGCGTTTTTCTTTTGCGCCGTTACTGTTCCGCAATCTTGGCCGCCAGTTCTTCGAGATACATCCACCTGTCCATTTTTTCTTCGAGAGCCGCTTTTAATTCCTCTGTTTTCTGATTGATTTCCTGGAGTTTTACAAAGTCGGAGGCATAGTTCGGAATACTCGCTTCCAAATCGGCAATCTGCTGCTCCATATCCGCAATATCCTGCTCAATGGTTTCATATTCCTTCTGTTCTTTATAAGAAAATTTCAGTTTTCGTTTACCGGGGTCCCATGTGCTTTTTTTATCGGTTGCCCCTTCGGCACCACCGTTCTTCGCAGATGCGGCTTCTTTATCTGCATCTTTCTCCGCTCTGCCTGCATTTCGTCCGCTTCCGTCAGCTTCCTTCAGCATCTCCGTTTCCACACTTTTCCGCAGCAGATAATCGGAATAATTGCCCTCGTACTGCCGGATGATACCGTCCCCTTCAAACGCAAAGATACGCTTCATGGTACGGTCTAAGAAATACCGGTCATGGGACACGGCAATGACAATTCCCTGAAAGGTATCTAAATAGCTTTCCAGAATCGTCAGGGTGGCGATGTCCAAATCGTTTGTCGGCTCGTCTAAAATCAAAACATTGGGTGCTTCCATCAATACGCGGCACAGATTCAGCCGCCGCTTTTCTCCGCCGGAAAGCTTGCCCACAAGACCATACTGGTCTTCGCCCGAAAACAAAAACTTTTCCAGCATCCTTGCCGCCGTGACCTTGCCCTCCGTAGTATCGATAATCTCCGCCACATCCCGGATGTAATCAATGACCCTTTTGTCGTCCGGCATGTCACATTCCTGCGCATAATAGCCGATTTTAATGGTCTGTCCGATTTCGATATCACCCGCATCCGGCTGCACGGCTCCGGTAATCATTTTCATCAGGGTGGTTTTGCCGCAGCCGTTCCTGCCCACAAATCCCACTCGGTCATTCTTTAAGAAAATATAGGAAAAATCCCGGATAAGTTCCTTGCCCGGATAGCTCTTGGAAATATGGTTTAACTCTATAGTTGTCCGTCCCATGCGGTTAGAAACGGAGCTTAGCTCCACGTTGGCGGAAACGGACTCCGTTTTGCGGTTCTTTAACTCTTCATATCGCTCCAGCCTTGCCTTTTGCTTGGTGGAACGGGCTCTTGCGCCTCTCTGCACCCAGGCAAGCTCCGTGCGGAGCAGGGACTGCCGCTTTCTTTCCGCCGCTTCCGCCATTTCCTCCCGGCTTATTTTTTCTTCCAGATAGCCGGAATAATTGGTCTCATGGGAATAAATTTTTCCCCTGTCGATTTCAATAATTCTACCTGCCACGCTGTCTAAGAAATACCGGTCATGGGTCACCATGATGACCGCATTTTTTCTCTTTTTCAGCACCTCTTCCAGCCATTCCGCCATGTCGCCGTCCAGGTGGTTGGTGGGCTCGTCCAAAATCAGTATGTCGGAAGGTGTAAGCAGTACGCTGATCAGCGCCAGACGCTTTTTTTGTCCGCCGGACAAATGCCCGCATGTTTCGTTAAAATCCGTTATTCCCAGCCGGGTCATCATATTTTTGGCATCGGAAATCAGGTCGGTAGCTTCCTCCTCCGTTTTACCGTTCTCCCGAAGCAGCGCTTCTATCAGCGTATCCTCCGGCCGGAAAGAAGGATGCTGTGGAAGAAAGCGGACCACCATGCCCTGCGCCCGGATGACCTTGCCCTCGTCCGGTTCTTCCATTCCTGCCAGAATTTTAAGCAGCGTGCTTTTGCCGGTGCCGTTAATGCCGATGATACCGACTTTTTCCCCTTCCTGCAAAAAGAAGGAGGCTCCGTCTAAGAGCCTTCTTTCTCCGTATGCCTTTGTGATATTATCAGCCGTTAAAATGTTCATGTTTCATCCTTTCTTATAAGAAGGATTGATTGTCATAAAGATGCGTAAACTGTCATGCGGAGTTTTCTCACTTCCTCCGTGGTGCCGGCATCCGTTTTCTGGATAAAATACAAAAATGCCATGTTTTCACTGGGGTCCATGGTGATGTAATTGCCCGTCCAGCCGTCCCAGCCGTATTCGCCCACACTGGCATTGCAGCCTGCTTCGCCGGGATTGCGCAGCACTCTCGTTAAAAATCCATAGTCATAACCCCACAGGCTGTCCCAGTTAAAATCTTTCGCCTGCTCCCTGGTCAGATGGGAGCTTGTCATCAGTTCCACGGTTTTACGGCCTAAAATCCGCACACCGTCCAATGTACCGTAGTGCATCATCATGCGGGCAAATTTTGCGTAATCATCCACGGTGGACACCAGTCCCGCTCCGCCGGATTCGTATACCACATCTTCGCCGTAGCCTTCCAGCCCCAGGTGATTGTCCGTATAGGGAATGAGTCTGCCTTCCTCGTTGCTCCACTGATAGCAGGCTGCCAGACGGTCCCTCTTTTCCCTGGGTACTACAAAGCCGGTATCCTTCATTCCCAGGGGCTCGAAAATTTCTTTCTGCAAGAAATTGCCGAAGGTTTCCCCGGAAACCACCTCTATGATACCACCTAAAATGTCCGCTGACAAACCATATCTCCATTTTTCGCCGGGATGGAAGCAAAGAGGCACCTTGGCAATCCGCCGGCAATACTCCAGTGTATCGGTGTGAATGCCCTGCGCCAGCTTCTCTTTTAATTCCTTAAACAGCGCATCCATCTGTCTGCCGGGCTCGCAGCCCATATCCGGGTAGGTAAGACCGGATGTCATGGTAAGTAAATCCCAGATTTTCACCGGGCGCCTGGGCGGCACCAGTCTGCCGTCCTCCTCCATGACCTTGCAGTCCGCAAATTCGGGAATATACTTGGATACCGGGTCCCAGAGGTCGATTTTTCCCCGTTCCGCCAGTATCATGGTGGCTGCTGCCGTCACCGGCTTCGTCATGGAGTACAGGCGGAAAATGGCATCCCTTTTCATGGGCACGCCGTTCTCTTTATCCGCATAGCCGTGGCTCTTAAAATATACTTCTTTGTCATCTTTTATCATCAGCACATTTGCGCCGATGATATGTCCCTGGGCAATGCCGTTTTCTACGATTTCTTCCATGGTTTTCTGGTAATCTGTCATTTTGGTTCCTTCTTTCTATGTTGTTGGGATGAAGCTGTGCTTCCTGCCGTTTCCTCGCAGACCCGCTTGCGCTTAGTAATCTGTGAAGCCGTGCCTCCTGCCGTTTCCTCGCAGACCCGCTTGCGCTTAGTATGCCGGGGTGCTGTGCTTCCTGCATTTCCTCGCAGACCCGCTTGCGCTTAGGAATCACCGTAGCAGTACATAAGTTGCCAAAATACGGCAACTAAGTACTGACGGTGATTAAAAGTCTGCTTAGGAAATGACAAGATGGCACAGCCGTAAATTTGCTACTTTGTAAAGGGCGGGGCACAGCCGTAAATTTGCTACTTTGTAAACGGCAGGGGCACAGCCGTCGTTTACTACTCTAAAATATCTTGATGTCTTTTCCGTCCCGGACAAAGACCGGGATAACGGACAACGGTGCGTCTACGGTAACCGTCCGGCCGCCTTCGTACAGGTTTCCGCTTACGGCGTCTTTCCATTCTGCGCCCTTAGGTAAGTAAAGGGTTCTTTCCCTTGCGCCAAGCTCCATAACGGGAGCCACCAGCACATCCGGACCGAACATGTAAACGTCTTCGGTTTCCCAGCATTTTTTATCCTCCGGGAAGTCAAAGAACAGCGGGCGCATCACCGGCGCTCCGGTTTCACTGGCTGCCCGCATGCATTCCCGGATGTAGGGACGCATATTTTCCCGGACAAATAAATACTTCTTTAAGATTTCATAGTTGTCCTCGCCGAAGCTCCAGACCTCGTTGTCCTGACCGGAGGTAAGCTGACGCACATTGTCAATAAACTCCTGCTCCCTCTCGTACCAGGGGGAACGCTCTCCGTGCATACGGAATACCGGACAGAAGGCGCCCCATGCAAACCATCTGACCAGAAGTTCCCGGAAATCTTCATCTTCAATGTTGCCACCGACAAAGCCGCCGATGTCGCTGGTCCACCAGGGAATACCCGCCATGCCCATGTTTAAGCCTGCCTGTAACTGCTCCTGCATGGCACGGAACGAAGAATAAATATCGCCGGACCAGGTCAGCACTCCGTATTTCTGGCTGCCCGCCCAGGCACAACGCACCAGGGACATGATTTCTTTTTCCCCGGACTCTTTCAGCCCGTCATAAAAGCCCTTAGCATACATGGCAGGATAAATATTGCTGCACTGCAGTGCCGGTCCGATGTAATAACGGGTATTGTCAAAATCGTAAGGTCCGTATTCCGGCTCCGCTTCATCCAGCCAGAAAATACGGATGCCCTTCTTATAATAATTTTCCTTGCATTTTTCCCAGACAAATTTTCTGGCACCGGGATGTGTGGCATCGTAAAATACCGTGTTTCCCATCCAGGTCATATGGAGGCCGTTTCCCCTGTCGGAATGCACGAGATACCCTTTTCCGTTCATCTCCCAGAAGTTTTCGCTGCGCTCATCCACCGTGGGCCAGACCGAAACAACCGTTTCAATGCCCATATCCTTCAGTTCTTTTACCATGGCATCCGGGTCGGGCCAGTCTCTTTTTTCAAATTTGAAATCCCCCTGCATGGTCCAGTGGAAAAAATCCACCACAATGGCATCCATGGGGAGTCCGCGTCTTTTATGCTCTCTGGCAACCGCAAGGATTTCCTCCTGGGTACGGTATCTTAATTTGCACTGCCAATAGCCCAGACCGAATTCCGGCATCATGGGCGTTCTGCCCGCTGCCGCACTGTAATGCAGTTCAATTTCCGCCGGAGTGTCGCCTGCCGTGATGAAATAGTCTAATTTCTTGGTTCTCTTCGCATACCATTCCGTCTTGTTGGTACCGAAGGTTGCCGTGCCGATTGCCGGGTTGTTCCAGAGGAAGCCATAGCCTCTGCTGGAAACATAAAAAGGCACGCTTGCCTGGGAATTCCGCTGGGCAAGCTCCAGAGTGGCGCCTTTTTTATCCAGATGCTTTTCCTGATACTGCCCCATGCCGAAAATTTTTTCATCATCATACGCTTCAAAACGCGCCGTCAGCTCATAATCGCAGGAGCCCATGACCGGCTTTAACTCTCTCGCATCCACACGAAGGGGCACACAGTAGCGGTTAATACGGTTGCGGTTGCGCCAGTATTCCTCCGTCAGCACCTCGCCTCTCTGATTTAAGAAACGAATCCAGCCCTCGGGACTTACTTCCGCCGTAATTTTTCCGTTGGTAAGCGTTGCCACCGTACCGGTCTGGTGATATTTTTTCCACTCATCTCCCTTGTACCAGGGGTCCGTCACATCCACTTCCGTGAACGTAATCACCGGCGTCACTTCTTCCACCCTTTCGCAAAGCGCCCAGTCATTTTTGTCCATCTCCGGCTCCGCCGTCATGCGGACGCGCAGGGAACTCTCTCCCCAGCATTCTATGTAAACCCGTGTGAGTCCTTCTTCGATAACCAGCCTGTTTCCTTCCTGCCTGACCATACCTGCCTCCTGTGTGATAATTTATTGGTAACTTAGTTCTGTTTCATTTTATTATAAGGAAAAAACAGGATAACGTATACCCTGTTTTTTGTAGTTTGAATACCTTACATTTTGTGAAATTTTACCTTGCCACTTTCCGGCATTTATCTATTTTTTCAACGATTGTGTACCCTATAATTCCCGACAGAATGCCCACTACAGCTCCACCCAGCACATCCGTCGGATAGTGCACGTAAAAATACAACCGTGAAAAAGCAATCAGTACTGCCAGAACAAGTGCGGCAATCCATGCCTTTTTCATTTTTGCCAGGAACAAAGCCGTCATAGCCGCAAAGGATGCAGCCGTATGCCCCGACGGGAAAGAAAAATCAAGGGGCTTTTTTATGAGAATGGCAATAGCCGTGTTGACGTCATACGGCCTCACCCTTGCCACCAGATTTTTCAAAATAAGGTTGCATAAAATAAGGTCCATTAGAAGCGCTGCCGCTACGATTATCCCCGTCTTTCTTGTCTTCGGCAGTATCAGCAAAACAACCGCCAGCACAATCCAGATGATACCGGCATTGCCGAGACTGGTGATAAATGCCAATATTTTATCAAGCAGCGGCGTATGTATGGTCTGTAAAAAATCCAGAAATCGAAGTTCCATGAGTACTCCTTCTTTGTTATGGTATGGTCTCTATGTCATAAGCCTTCGCCTTCAAGACTCCACACCATTTTCATCAGCTCTTTCTTTTTTATCACTTCGAGGCTTCCCTCGATATCTTCTACGTCCAAATAAAGAATTTTATATGGCTTATTTTGCAGGATTTCATGCACTTTTCTGTAGAAAGCTAAGATTTCGTCCTCAGGCATCTGCAGATACAGCATCGTGTTTTCCAGAATATTCTGAAACATGGCACATTCAAAGATTTCGTCCTCAGGCACGGCGCACTTTGCCATTTCCTCCGATAATGACGGAAATCTTGCAGGAATGTCCTGATAGGTCGTTTCATCCACATAAGCACACCACGCCAAATCCACCAACGTATAATCTCCCTCCCGGCAGACCTTTTTCTCCGGATAATTTTCTGCCAGGCGGTTTACCAGCGTGCTTTTGCCCGCTCCCTGCAAGCATTCTATGAAGTACGACTGTTTTTGTATCATAACGTTTTCCCATCTATGCACCGAAGCAGCGCTTCACATCCCT
Organism: Clostridium sp. CAG:510; assembly: GCA_000434615.1. Classification (GTDB taxonomy): domain Bacteria; phylum Bacillota; class Clostridia; order Lachnospirales; family Lachnospiraceae; genus Acetatifactor. Next base: position 2,654 of record FR880805.1, on the reverse strand, counting down.
TTACCACATCTTCATAGGTCTTCCGGAAATCCCCCGTATACCAGGGGTCCGATATGGGTCTGTTCTCTCCCGCAAAGGAAAGCAGCAGTTTTATTTTGCCGCCCTGATGCCCCGTCATCCGCTCTATGTTTTTTATATTCATATAATCCATGCCAATCAGATAATCATACGCATCATAATCGGACTTTTTTAGCTGCACCGCCCTTTTCCCTTCGCATGAAATCCCGTGCTTCGCCAGTTCTTCCCTCGCCGGCGGGTACACCGGATTACCGACACCGTTCCATATTTCTTCCGTACTCGTTGCCGCCGAAGCAATTTCAAACCGGTCGGCAAGACCACGTTTTGCTACCATATCTTTGAAAACAAATTCCGCCATGGGGGAGCGGCAGATGTTGCCGTGGCAAACGAAAAGCACTTTTATCATAGTTTTGTTTCTCCTTGTTTTGCCCGGAAATGCCCTGTTTTGCAAGGTTTTCTGAGATTCGTGTAGTCGCTCTGAAATTACAGATTGTGGTAAATTGGAGCAGAATTAAGCAAGTTGTTACTACCTGTTAGTAGTAAAATTGGTAGTAAAATGGAAAGGGTTACTACTAAGGGGTTTCACCAACTTCACTTCCGCTTGGACAGTTAATGTTCTTTTCCGGATATCCAATAGTCCCATAATCAATATAATTTCCTTCATATTTTAGCAATTTTAATATTACCCTAACCAAGATACACTCGTATACCTGACTTGTCATAAACTGTTCTTCGTAATCAATACTATCTCCAGCATATGAACCATGCGCAGAAAAATTTCGTGCTTGCAACGCCTTCTTCTCTTTTTTACCAACGGGCATGTCTATTCCTTCAAAAAAATGTGTTAATTGTTCACTCACAGACATACGGTTCATACCTTCAACACTTCTCTTCATTCTTTCCACATACTCCGTTCCTGCAAACTGTGTTTCCACCATTTTTTTAATTGGTTTTATTCTTTTAGAAAAATCTTTTTTGTCCATAAGCACTGTTTCTGGATTAATTTCAACTTCTTCATACCACTTTCTTTTCAAATTTTCCAATGCAGCGGAAAGTATAGGTAAGTCCATAGGCTGTGTAACTTTTTGAGCATACCAATATGCCGAAAAAAAAGAAGCAAAATCAAGTTTCTCATATAATTCTGAAAATGGATCTATATATTTTTGAATTGTATCAAAATAATTATGAAGAAATGATGCATCATCTTTAATAGGTGTCTTTGCCCCAGACATACATTCTTTTTTTATATCAAAGCCACACGTTCTTGGATTCTCCATAACGAAACCAATTTGATTACCATTCTCGTCAAATGAAGACTGCCCTACATACATCAATCTTTTTCCAGCAAAAAAACTCAAATACTCTCTAATTTGTTTTCTCTCTTCTATACTTGGAATTCTTCCATATTTCTCAAAATAAGAAATACTTAGATTGGTACTCCATGAAGGGCCATAGTTGTTCTCAACAAAATGAATGTCAAACGCTGTATCCTTATATTTAAGGTGTATAAACCTTCCCATGTATTTCTGTTCTTCCAATTCCTCTTTTATTGGGAACTCTAATTCTCCATAAACCCCAGAAACAGAACCTTCTACCTTATATTCAAATTTTGAATTTCCACAAAAAAACAAACCACCTTGACTGCCATTCAATATCCATTCTTTAATCATCGATGGAGTTTTAACACCTTTCCATTCAACACGATAACAAGATAATTTATAATTTGTTTTGTCCAGTTTGCTTATATATCCATCACAATACATAGGTGTAAAAATAACCGTATAATCATCAAATATTCTTATTTCTAATTTTCCCGCTGGCATGGTCTCCCCCGGTATAAATTCTCGTTTATCTACAGTAGGTCTTTGCTTTTTTTCTTTATATTGATTCAAATATCGTGCGCACGAAAAACTAATATTGTAATTGTCATCTCTAGTTACGCATAGCTCATCTACATCATCCCAAAATACATCATCAAGATTTTCTTGTTTTATATCTGAATAACCACTGACTATAAAATTATCAATGGGAATATTTTCCCATAGGAGTGAATCAAGTTTCCTTTTATTCATAACACACCTTCTTTCAAATACGATAATCCAAATTACATTATATCTGATATGCTTATTCTTTTCCACAGAAAAAACGCCCCAGCCTAAACCAGAGCGTCATCTCTTTTCCATATTAAACTACCTTAAACATCTTCTGCGACATCGGTTTCTCCTTCTTCTGCTCAACCTCCGCCTGCGCCTTCCTAAACTCTTCCATCCGTTTCAATTCTTCCTCAGCATCATCGAATCCGATATGCGTGTACACATTCATTGTGACCGATATATCCGAATGCCCCTTGAGGTACTGCAGTGTCTTGGGATTCATTCCCGATTTTGCCATATTCGAACAATAGGTGTGTCTGCATACATGCGGTGTAATGTTTGGCATCTGCACCCGGTAAATATCATTGTACCTGCCGACCATATGGTTGAATCGGTGTTGCCAATGCATTGCAACAAGGGGCCTTCCATTATCATCATAAAATAGGAATCCACTATATCCGTCTATGGATTTCTCCACTTTCGGTGCATTTCTGTCCTCGATGATTGCCTGAAACATCTGTGCCACATCCTCTGTAATCGGCA
>FR880804.1 GCA_000434615.1 Clostridium sp. CAG:510 | reverse complement strand
AATGTTGTGGTTGCCTTTACTAACACCTATACGAAGAAAGCAGGTAAGCTTGTGATTACCAAATCAGTTGCCGGAAATGTGGACAAAGCAAAAGCGGAAGCAGCCATTTCCTTCAAGGTGACCAGAACCGCAGATGGTACATCCAAGACTTACAAGTTGTCAGATTTCACCTACGATACCGCAGGTAAAATCTGGAAACTGGAATTGGATACCGCTCCGGGAGGATATCAGGTTGAAGAAACCAGAAATGCTGTCGGCGGATTTACCTTAAAGAAGGTACAGTACGAAGTGGATGCATCAGGTAAGGTGGATGGTTCTTCAGTACAGGTACAGGTAAATGATGGAGCATCAATAAAGGTTGCTTTTGAAAACACCTATGAGAAGAAGACAACGACACCGTCCAATCCGACGACACCGCCGGTAACACCGACAACGCCTCCTTCTCCGCAGCCTCCTGAACCGACTCCCACAGACCCGGGCACACCGGGCACCGGAGACAACAGCAATCTGGCACTTTGGTTTATCCTGTTTGCCGTTTCGGGAATGGGACTGGCAGCACTTGCCATTTCAGAAAAAAAGAATAAGAAGAAGCAGTAACTGTACTTGTGCCCACGCTAAAACCGTGGGCACAAGATAATTTAAAAATTATTACATTTCTTGTTGATTCTTTGATTATGATTGCGCATAATAAAGTCGAGAACAGAAATGTTCTTCTTCATCATCTATGATGAGTCCTGTGACGGTTCCGACAGGACGGTAAAATAAAAACTGACCGAATGATGAAGCTGATTACGAGAGGCTGAAAAGTCTCTCGTTTTATCTTTTGGGATATGTCTGAATTCCCGTTAAAAGTCTATTTACTCAATCGAGTAGCTGATTTCCCTAAGGAGAAAATAATGAATTTACCGGAAAATGATTATCAGATTTTAAGGTTGACGGATGCTTTTTATATGTATTCCATACAGAACGGTGATTAACCATGAGTATGCATTTCACTTTGTAAATACAGCAAGAGCAAAAGCCCAT
>FR880803.1 GCA_000434615.1 Clostridium sp. CAG:510 | reverse complement strand
CGGAAATTACGTCAGACCAATCACCTTCATCATAAAGAAAGAGCAGAGACTGTAAAAGCCTCTACTCATATATTAAGAATCGGGAGTTACCGCTGCGGTGCTATTCGTTACATGGAATCCATCTTCTGCCAGCATGTTAAAGTACTTTGATATCCTCAGCATACATTGACAGACATTTAGTTAGGGAATAAAATAAAAAGATAGTATACAGGATATGTCATGTATGCCCAGGCAGTTACTGTATAAAGACTGTAAGTTACCGCCGGTACTTAGATGGCGTTCTTTGGCATCTTATGTACCGCTGCGGTAATTTCCAAGCGGAAGCGGGTCTGCATACAGTAACTGCAGGGCATATAATAAACATAGATGAAGAAAGGATTCCCCCATGAAGTGGACAAAATTCAAAGTGAAAACCATAACCGATGCCGAGGACATCATCATTTCCTCTCTGTATGATTTAGGGCTGGAGGGCGCGCAGATTGAGGACAAGGTGCCGCTTACCGCTCTGGAAAAGGAGCAGATGTTTGTGGACATCCTGCCGGAGGGACCTGCGGATGACGGCATTGCGTACTTAAGCTTTTTTGTGGAAGAAAAAGAGGACGGCGGACTGACGCTGAACGGCGAAGATACCACCGTGGACGCCATTCTTTCCATGGTAAAGGAAGAACTGGACAGCCTGAGGCAGTTCATGGACATCGGTGAAGGCAGCATCACCGTGGATGAAACCGAGGACATTGACTGGATAAACAACTGGAAGCAGTATTTCCACCAGTTCTACATAGACGATATTCTGGTTATCCCTTCCTGGGAAGAAGTGGAAGTAAAGGATAAGGACAAGTTAGTGCTGCACATTGATCCCGGTACGGCTTTCGGCACCGGTATGCATGAAACTACGCAGCTCTGCATCCGCCAGTTGAAAAAGTATGTGACACCGGAGACAAATCTCCTGGATGTGGGGACCGGAAGCGGCATTTTAGCCATTCTTTCCCTGATGTTCGGGGCAAAGCATGCCGTAGGTACGGACCTTGACATCTGCGCCGTGGATGCGGTGCGGGAAAACTGCGAAAGCAACGGCATTGACCCTGCCAACTTTGAAATGATGATCGGCAACATCATCACGGATAAGGAAATTCAGGACAGAGTGGGCTATGACTGCTACGACATCGTAGTGGCAAATATTTTGGCGGATGTGCTGGTGCCTCTGACCCCGGTGATTGTGAACCAGTTAAAGAAGGGCGGCATTTACATTACCTCCGGTATCATTGACGACAAGGAGCAGACCGTAGTGGATGCGGTGAAGGCAGCCGGCTTAGAGGTTCTTGACGTTACCTACCAGGGCGAATGGGTCAGCGTTACCGCCAGAAAAAATTAAGGAAATTCAAATTCATGTTATGAGGGAGGACACAAATGGGAAACATTAAAAAAGTAATGGAAAAAACAGCTCCGGCATTGGGCCTCAAATACGATGCCAAAAGACTGGTGGTTTACGGCAATCACAGAGGATTTACCACCGTCATCCAGCTTTTACAGCAATCCAACAACGTGCCGAAGGTCTGGATAAGCCTGATGGCGGCAACCGCACAGGGAACACCGCTCAGCGGCTTTGAAATCCAGAATCTGCCCATGCCGAAGGGCGTGGAAGTGTCTGTGGCACAGTACAGTATCGGCATTTCCGTACCCTTAAAGGGGAATAATGATGCCATAACGGGAAATATTACCACCGCACTCCGTACCGTTTTGGATTATGTAATGGCACAGGGCGGCGTAAACTGCGATGAAAACGGTATGCCCAATATGACGGAGGTATGGCGTGCCAAAGGAAACTACATGATTTTAAGCCCCGAAGGAGCGGTTTCCCTGCGCAACCGCATGAGCATGGAGGCTTCCGCCCTTGCTATGAAGAAGGAAAACTATGTGCTGGGTATTTTAGGCGCACTGGCAGGTTCCGTGGTAGGAGCTTTGGTTATTTTCCTGATTGCCAGACTGGGTTATGTTTCCATGTGGGCAGGCGTGCTGCTCGGACTTGCGGTTATTTTCGGTTATAAAAAGCTGGCAGGCAAGATGTCCGTAGCGGGTCTTGTTATCTGTGCGGTTATTTCTCTTGCCATGACCTATGTGGCCTTCCTGTTTGACTGCGCCACCACCCTGTATTTTGCATGGGATGGCCTGCTTTCCTTCGGAGAATGTCTGGTGGACCAGAAATTCTATTATGATTTAGCCGGAGCAAGCGGTGGCTATTACGGTAATCTGGTGCTGATGATGCTGTTCAGTATGGGCGGTGCCATTGGTTACGGCGTAGCCCAGTATCAGGGTCAGAAGGATGAGCGGGAGATATACCGTTTAAATTAAGTCCGGCAGAATGAGGAAACAGACATGTATCATTTTTTCGTGGAACCGTCCCAGATACATACAAATGACAATACTGTCGTTATTTTGGGCAGCGATGTGAATCATATTAAAAACGTACTGCGCATGAAGCCCGGTGAAGAAATTGCCGTCAGCAACGGCGGGGACGGCAGGGAATACCGCTGCGGCATTAAAGAACTGAATGAGGAGAGCATCCTCTGCGAACTTCGCTTCATAAAAGAAGACGGCGTGGAGCTTCCGTCAAGAGTCCACCTTTATCAGGGGCTTCCCAAGGCGGACAAGATGGAACTTATCATCCAGAAAACCGTGGAGCTCGGCGTAGCGGAAATCATTCCGGTAGCCATGAAGCGCTGCGTGGTGAAGCTGGATGATAAAAAGGGCAGACAGAAAACGGAGCGCTGGCAGGCGATTGCGGAGGCGGCCGCCAAGCAGAGCAAGCGCGGCATCATTCCCGTTGTCAGAGAGCCCATTTCTTTTGCGGAAGCAGTAAAAGAGGCATCCGATATGGAAGTAAAGCTTCTGCCCTATGAGCTGGCGGAGGGCATGGGCGCCACCAGAAAAATTTTGGAAAATCTGCCGAAGGGCGCCGATATTGCGGTGTTTATAGGACCTGAGGGTGGATTTGCACCGGAGGAAGCGGAGGCGGCAAAGGCAGCAGGCATAGAACCTGTTACCCTCGGAAAGCGTATTTTGCGCACCGAAACCGCAGGACTTACCGTCATGGCGTGGATAATGTATCAGCTGGAAGAAGAATAGCATATATTGTTATATAGGACGGAAAAAGGAGAAAAACCATGGAAGTATACCTGGATAACTCGGCTACCACAAGGACTTTTCCGGAAGTAGCGGAACTGATGTCAAAAATCATGTGTGAAGATTACGGCAATCCCTCGAGCATGCATAACAAGGGTGTGCAGGCAGAGAGATATGTCCGGTATGGAAGAGAGACGCTTGCCAAAATTCTGAAGGTAAATGAAAAAGAAATTTATTTCACTTCCGGCGGAACGGAGTCAGATAATCTGGCACTGATAGGCTGTGCCATGGCAAATTACAGAGCGGGAAAGCATCTGATTACCACGAAAATCGAACATCCGGCCATTTTACAGACGATGCATTATTTAGAGGACCAGGGATTTGAAGTGACATATCTGTCAGTTAACGACAAGGGACAGATTTCCTTACAGGAACTGCAGAATGCCATGCGGAAAGATACCATTTTAGTATCTATAATGCACACCAACAATGAAATCGGCGCTGTGGAACCGATTGCGGAAGCGGGCAGACTCATTAAGAGCACGAACCCTTCCACCCTGTTCCATGTGGATGCGGTGCAGGGCTTCGGCAAATACCGCATTTACCCCAAACGTATGGGTATTGATCTCTTGTCCGTAAGCGGTCACAAAATTCACGGACCCAAGGGCGTCGGTTTCCTGTATATCGGAGAAAAAGTAAAAATCCACAACATTATTTACGGCGGCGGACAGCAGAAAAACCTGCGTTCCGGTACCGAAAACGTGCCCGGCATTGCGGGTATGGCAAAGGCGGCAGAAATGCTTTACAACCATCTGGAAGAGGATGCGGAAAGACTTTACAGCCTGAAAGATTATTTCTGTGAGGGACTCCGGAAAATTCCCGACATCCGAATCAACAATCCGGAGGGTATGGAGGGCGCACCCCATATTGTCAGCCTTTCCGTAGCGGGAGTCCGCAGCGAGGTGCTTCTGCATGCGCTGGAGGATAAGGGGATTTATGTATCGGCGGGCAGCGCCTGCTCCTCCAATAAACCTCATACCGCAGGTTCGGCTACCATGAAAGCGATTAAGCTTCCGGAGGAGTTTTTGGACTCCACACTGCGTTTCAGCATGTCGGTCTACACCACCCGGGAAGAATTGGACTATACATTGCAGGTAATGTATGATATTATCCCTATGTTGCGAAAATACACGAGACACTGATATGTGCCGGAAAAACACCGTTTTTTGAAAACGAGAGGAGATATATGTATAAAGCATTTTTGATAAAGTACGCCGAAATCGGTGTAAAAGGAAAGAACAGATATTTATTTGAAGATGCGCTGGCAAACCAGATTAAATATGCCCTGAAAAAATGTGACGGAGAATTTCAGGTAAGAAAGACCCAGGGCAGAATTTATGTGGATGCCATGACGGATTTTGACTTTGAGGACACGGTGGAGCATCTGCAGCGTGTATTCGGTATTTCTGCCATCTGTCCTGTTGTTTACGTGGAGGATGAAGGCTTTGAAAAGCTTTGCCAGGATGTCATTGCCTTTTTGGACAGTGTATATCCCGACAAAAACAAGACCTTTAAGGTCAACGCCAGAAGAGCCAGAAAAAATTATCCGAAGGATTCCATGACCATTAATATGGATCTGGGAGAAGCCATCCTCAATGCGTTTCCCGAAATGCACGTGGATGTGCATAAGCCCGAAATTATGCTGAATGTGGAAATCCGCGAGAAGATTTATATTTATTCCGAAACAATTCCGGGACCTGGAGGCATGCCCGTGGGTACGGGCGGAAAGGCGATGCTGCTGTTATCCGGCGGTATCGACTCTCCGGTAGCCGGTTACATGATTGCCAAGAGAGGCGTCAAGATAGATGCGGTTTATTTCAATGCGCCGCCCTACACCAGCGAGAGAGCAAAGCAGAAGGTCATCGACCTTGCCAAAATCGTGTCCCGCTACACCGGCCCGATTTACCTGCATATCATCAACTTTACGGATATCCAGCTGTACATCTATGAAAAGTGTCCGCATGAGGAGCTGACCATTATCATGCGCCGCTATATGATGAAGATTGCGGAAAAGATTGCACAGGAAACAGAGTGCCTGGGGCTTATTACCGGCGAAAGCATCGGCCAGGTGGCATCCCAGACCATGCAGAGCTTAGCAGCGACCAACGAGGTATGCGAACTGCCGGTTTACAGACCTTTAATTGCGTTTGACAAACTGGACATCATTGATATTTCCGAAAAAATCGGTACTTATGAAACATCCATTCTGCCGTATGAGGACTGCTGCACCATATTTGTGGCAAAGCATCCCGTTACCAAGCCGAACTTAAAGATTATCAAGAGGCATGAGGAAAATCTGGCGGAAAAGATTGATGAATTAGTAGATACCGCCTTAAAGACGGACGAGCTTATCATTGTAAGTGAGAATATGTAGCAAAAAAAGAACACCTGGTTATTCACACAGGTGTTCTGCTTTTCCGTTCTGTTCATGCTGCCAAAGGCAACCGGTTGAAACGATGAAGCCAATTAGATTATGTAGGGCTTTAATACTGCCATAACATCATCGATGTTTTCCTCTGCATGGATATTTAAGTCGATGGGCTTAGAAAGGTCTAAGCTGAAGATACCCATGATAGATTTAGCGTCGATTACGTATCTGCCGGAAACCAGGTCAAAGTCGTAATCAAACTTGGTAACATCATTTACAAAAGATTTTACTTTGTCAATTGAGTTTAAAGAAATCTGAACAGTTTTCATTGTTATTACCTCCTTACGTGTTTCATACCTTCGTTATCATCTTACTAATAACAAGAAGAAAAGTCAATCATAAAACATTACAAATTTTGAGAGGAATCTGTATGAAAAGAGCAGCATTACACAACCTCGGATGCAAGGTTAATGCGTATGAACTGGATATTATGCAACAAAACCTACAAGAAAAAGGGTATACTATTGTATCATTTGATGAAATGGCGGACATTTATATCGTAAATACCTGCACGGTCACGAATATTGCGGACCGGAAGAGCAGACAGATGCTGCATCAGGCAAAGAAGCGCAATCCTGAGGCTGTCGTGGTGGCTGTGGGCTGTTATGTGCAGACGGCGGATGAGGAAGCCCTGCGGGAACAGGGAATAGACCTTGCCATCGGCAACAACCGCAAAAAGGACTTAATCCCCATTTTAGAGAAGTTCCTGGCGGAGCACAAGCAGGAAGAGGACGCCATCATTGACGTGAATGCGCCCTGCGATTACGAGGAAATGACTTTAAAGCACACGGCGGAGCACACCCGTGCCTACATTAAAATCCAGGACGGCTGCAACCAGTTCTGTTCCTACTGCATCATTCCCTATGCCAGAGGAAGGGTGCGCAGCAGACGTTACGAGGACATCCGCCGGGAAATGGAAGGGCTGGCGCAGAGCGGCTACAAGGAAGTGGTGCTGACCGGCATCCACATCAGCTCCTACGGCATTGATTTTTCCAAAGAAGCCTGGAAACAGGGCGAAACGGAAGTGAAGGTAAAGGATGATGGCAGAAGGGATTATGCCGGAGAATCCAAGCTGATTGATCTGCTGGAAAAACTGCAGGACATCGAAGGGATTGAGCGTATCCGCATCGGTTCCTTAGAGCCCCGTATCATGACGGAGAAAAATGTGAAGCGGCTGGCTTCGATAGAAAAACTCTGCCCCCATTTCCACCTTTCCCTGCAGAGCGGCTGTGACGAAACCTTAAAGAGAATGAATAGACACTATACAACCGGTGAATACTTGGAAGGAACCAAAAGACTTCGGGAAGCATTTGTCCATCCTGCCATTACCACGGATGTCATTGTGGGATTTCCGGGAGAAACGGAAGAGGAATTTGCAAAGACCTGCGGCTTTTTAAGGGAAGCGGACCTTTACGAAATGCATATTTTCAAGTATTCCAAGAGAAAGGGAACGGTGGCGGCAGGCATGCCGGACCAGATACCGGGACCCGTGCAGACAAAAAGAAGCGCCGAGCTGCTTGCCATGGAAAAGGAGCTGTCGAAAAGATACCGGGAGTACTACATAGGAAAGGAAATACCGGTGCTTTTTGAAGAAGAAAAAGAAATCGGCGGCATCCGTTACCAGATGGGACACAGCCGGGAATATGTGAAGGTGGCAAAGAAAACGGAAGAAAACCTTTCCAACCGGATTTTGTCGGGAAAAATCGTGGATTTTCTGCAGGAAGATATTCTGCTCATGCAGTAAGAGGATTGCTATTTGATGTAATCGCAGGTTGAATTTTTTGACAAGTTGGGTTAATATAAGTAATAAGTCGTAATAAACCAAAAAATGAACGATAGATAAACATAAGTAAAAACATAAAGATAGAAAATCCGGTGAAAGTGAGGTAAGAAATATGCAGGAACAGGATTTGGGAAATACACAGTTTTTTAATGTAGAGTCAGAATTGGAAACCGGCGTAAAGGTTGTTCTGTATACAGTGTACGAAGCATTGGTGGAAAAAGGCTACAACCCCGTAAATCAGATTGTGGGTTATATCATGAGCGGTGACCCGACTTACATTACCTGCCACAAGAATGCCAGAAGCATGATTATGAAGGTGGAGCGTGACGAACTGGTGGAAGAGCTTTTAGCTGACTACATCCACAACAACCACTGGCAGCAGTAAAGGAGAAGCACATGCGTATAATGGGGCTTGATTTTGGCTCAAAGACTGTGGGTGTGGCTATCAGCGACCCGCTGCTTATCACTGCACAGGGCATTGAAATTATCCGCCGCAAGGAGGAAAATAAGCTTCGCCAGACACTGGCAAGGATTGAAGAGCTGATTGTAGAATACGGCGTGGAAGAAATTGTTTTGGGTTATCCCAAAAACATGAACAATACAGAGGGAGTCAGGGTGGAGCTCACAAAGGAGTTTCAGGATAAATTAGAGAGAAGAACCGGACTTCCTGTTTATCTGTGGGATGAAAGACTTACCACGGTAGCTGCGGACAAGGCCATGATGGAAGCGGGCATCCGCAGGGAAGAACGGAAAGAACACGTAGACAGGATTGCGGCATGCTTTATTTTACAGGGATATCTGGATAAGAGAGCAGCAGGTCTGTAAATAAGGAGAACTTAAGTGGAAAAGATTACATTCACTCCCGACGGAGCAGACGGAGAAGCAGTAGATTTTTATGTATTGGAACAGACCAGAATAGGCGGTGTTAATTATATTCTGGTGACAGAGGAAGAAGAAGGGGACGGAGAAGCCCTGATTTTAAAAGACCTTTCCGCAGACGGAGAGGCTGAGAGTATTTATGCCATTGTAGAGGACGAGAAAGAGTTAGCGGCGATTGCGGACGTTTTCTCCGATATGATGGATGATGTTACCTTGGAGTAACATTTTACGGACAGGTAAAAAGTTTCAAGGAGTCAGACGGAGCGGTCACTCCCTAAACTTTAAATAGAAAACGGGCAAGACGGCAGTAGCCACAGGTGCCGGTAACGGATTTTTCATGGGGACTCGGGAAATGTTCATGAAAAACAGGACGAAAGCACCGGAAGGGAGTATTGCGGTCTGCCTTTGCATGGAGGTAAATTGATTGAAGAAAAAAGAGAATACAGCAGCTTCCAAGCTGAAAATCATCCCTTTGGGTGGTCTGGAGCAAATCGGTATGAACATTACTGCCTTTGAGTACGAAGACAGTATCGTTGTGGTGGACTGCGGTCTGTCCTTCCCGGAGGATGATATGCTGGGTATTGACCTTGTTATCCCGGACACCACATATCTGGAAAACAATCTGGACAAGGTAAAGGGCTTTGTCATTACCCACGGACATGAGGACCATATCGGCGCCCTGCCTTATGTGCTGCGTAAGGTCAGTGTGCCTATTTACGCCACAAAGCTGACCATGGGTATTATCGAAAACAAATTAAAAGAACACAACTTAGAGAAGAGCACCAAGAGAAAGGTTGTTAAATTCGGCCAGTCCATCAATTTGGGACAGTTCCGTATCGAATTTATCAAGACCAACCACAGTATTGTGGATGCGGCAGCCCTTGCCATTTATTCCCCGGCGGGCGTTGTGGTGCACACCGGCGACTTTAAGGTGGACTACACACCGGTATTCGGCGATGCTATCGACTTGCAGCGTTTTGCGGAAATCGGCAAAAAGGGTGTACTTGCCCTGATGTGTGACTCCACCAATGCGGAGCGTCCCGGCTTTACTCCTTCCGAAAAGACCGTGGGTAAAACCTTTGATACCCTGTTTGCCGACCATAAAAATACCCGAATTTTTGTGGCAACCTTCGCATCCAATGTGGACCGTGTGCAGCAGATTATCAATACGGCATACAAGTTCGGCAGAAAAGTAGTGGTGGAAGGCAGAAGCATGGTGAGCATCATCGACACCGCTTCCAAATTAGGCTACCTGAATATACCGGACAAGACCCTTATCGATGTAGACCAGTTGAAGAATTATCCCGACGAGCAGCAGGTTATCATCACCACCGGCAGCCAGGGCGAAAGCATGGCGGCGCTTTCCCGTATGGCGTCCAACATGCACAAGAAGATTACCATTGGCGCGGGAGATACGGTTATCTTTTCTTCCAATCCCATTCCCGGCAATGAAAAAGCCGTTACCAAGGTTATTAACGAACTTTTCCGTAAGGGTGCGGATGTTATTTTCCAGGATACCCATGTATCCGGACATGCCTGTCAGGAAGAGATTAAGCTGATTTATACACTGGTGAAACCGAAGTACGCCATTCCGGTGCACGGAGAATACAAGCACCTGCGTGCCCAGGCAAAAATCGTAGAAAACTTAGGCATTCCCAAGGATGATATTTTCATTCTTTCTTCCGGCGATGTGCTGGAGGTGTCCGAGGAGAAGGCAAGGGTTACCGGAAAGGTGCCGGTCGGTTCCATTCTGGTAGACGGACTCGGTGTAGGAGACGTCGGCAACATTGTGCTCCGCGACAGGCAGCATCTGGCGGAAGACGGCATCCTGATTGTGGTTATGGCACTGGACAGAGTGGACGGCTACTTAGTATCCGGTCCCGACATTGTTTCCAGAGGCTTTGTTTACGTCAGAGAGTCCGACGAACTGATGGACGAGGCAAGACAGCTTGTAAACGATACACTCGAAGATCTGCTTGACAAGGGTGTTACCGACTGGGGTAAATTGAAGACGGCAACCAAGGATGTATTGTCCGATTACGTCTGGAAAAAGACCAAGAGAAGCCCCATGATTTTACCGATTATCATGGAAGTTTAGTAGGAAGGGTGGAGAACAGTGACAAACCTGGAGGAAGCGGTAGCAAATCTTCTTGCTGCCATAAAGGATACAGAAGAATACCGGGAATACAGCATGCAGAAGGAGAAGATTGCCAAATTTCCGGAGCTTAAGGCACAGCTTGACGACTTTAGAAAAAAGAGCTTTGAGCTGCAGAGCCGTACCGACAGCCGGGAGCTTTTCGATAAAATCGAAGAATTCCAGCAGGAAAAGGAAGATTTGATTGAAGACCCGCTGGCTGAGGATTTTCTGGCAGCGGAATTGAACTTCTGCCGTATGATTCAGGAAGTGGAGCTGGACCTTACGGACGGCCTCGATTTTATGTAACAGGGAGGAAGACCCATGAGTACCAGACAAATGGTAATGGCGGTAGTAAGCGCCATATTAAAAGTGGCAATCGCGGTAGCGGCGGTTGTGATTATCTACAAAGGGGCGGTAATTGCCTACGATTACGGCTACCGTGTGTTTAAGGAAGAGCCGGTGGCGGAAGCACCCGGTGTGGATATCCAGGTAGATATCACCATTGGAAAAAGCACAATGGACATAGGACAAATTCTTGAGGATAAGGGCCTTATTCGCGATGCCAAATTGTTTTATATCCAGAATCTGTTGTCCCATTACAAGGATAAGCTGCAGCCGGGTACTTATGTTTTGAACACGTCCATGACCATGGAAGAAATGATGGAAATCATGTCCGTCGTACCCGAGACGACGGACGAAACCGATGCCTCCGGAGATACCACGGGAGGTGCGGAAGATGACGGTACCGTTGGCGGAGCCGAAGACGAAGGTGCCGGCGGTGCAGAAGATGAGGGTGCTGTTGGCGGAGCCGAGGACGAAGGTGCCGGCGGCGCAGAAGATGAGGGTGCTGTTGGCGGAGCCGAAGATGACAATGCCGGTGCAGGAGATGCCGGCGCCGGAGAATAGTAATGATAAATGATGAAAGAATGGTTGCCTTTATTAATTCATTTGATAAAGGCAATACGTCGTTTTTAAACCAGATAGAAAAAGAAGCAAGAGCGGATGCCGTGCCCATTATCCGCACGGAAATCCAGACACTTCTTCGCTTTCTCATGGCGGCGCACCGCCCCATGGAGATTTTGGAGGTGGGAACGGCAGTTGGATTTTCTGCCCTTCTGATGCAGGAATACGCACCGGCGGGCGCTCATGTGACCACCATAGAAAAATACGAAAAACGTATCCCCATCGCCCGGGAGAATTTTAAGCGGGCAGGAAAGGAAGATGCCATCACCTTCCTGTGTGGTGATGCTACGGAAATATTGAAAGAACTGCAGGGCGAATACGATTTTATTTTCATGGATGCCGCCAAGGCGCAGTACATTCATTTCCTGCCGGAGGTTACACGTCTGCTCAAAAAAGGCGGTCTTCTGGTATCGGACAATGTACTGCAGGACGGTGATGTGCTGGAATCCCGGTTTGCCGTGACCAGACGCAACCGCACCATACATGCCAGAATGAGGGAGTACCTGTATGCCCTGACTCACCATGAGCAGCTCGAAACCGTGATTCTGCCGGTGGGCGACGGCGTATCCATCAGTACCAAAGTGATATAGAAAGGGTCAGATTTATGAGAAAACCGGAACTACTTATCCCGGCGAGTAGCCTGGAGGTTTTGAAAACAGCGGTCAGCTTTGGAGCGGATGCCGTTTATATCGGCGGAGAGGCGTTTGGTCTGCGTGCCAAGGCGAGAAATTTCTCCATGGAAGAGATGGCGGAGGGCATTGCATTTGCCCATGCCCATAGTGTAAGGGTTTATGTGACCGCCAATATTTTAGCCCATAACGGTGACTTAAACGGCGCAAGAACCTATTTTGAGGAGCTGAAAAACTTAAAGCCGGACGCCCCGGATGCGCTGATTATTTCCGACCCCGGCATGTATACCATTGCCAAGGAGGTCTGTCCCGAAATCGAAAGGCATATTTCCACCCAGGCTAACAACACCAATTATCTGACTTACCGTTTCTGGTGGGAGCAGGGGGCAAAGCGTGTGGTTTCCGCCAGGGAACTTTCCTTACGGGAAATCAAGGAAATCCGGGAAAACATTCCGGAAGAAATGGAAATTGAGAGCTTTGTGCACGGCGCCATGTGTATTTCCTACTCCGGACGCTGCCTGCTCAGCAATTATTTCACGGGAAGAGATGCTAACAAGGGTGCCTGCACCCATCCCTGCCGCTGGAAATATGCGGTGGTGGAGGAAACCAGACCCGGCGAGTACATGCCCGTTTACGAAAACGAAAGAGGCACCTATATTTTTAACTCCAAGGATTTGTGCATGATTGAGCACATTCCGGAAATGGTGGATGCCGGCATTGACAGCCTGAAAATCGAGGGCCGCATGAAAACGGCGCTGTATGTGGCAACGGTAGCCCGGACTTACCGGAAAGCCATCGACGATTATTTTACCTCCGAGGAGCTTTACCGCAGCCATATGGACTGGTACAAGGAGGAAATTTCCAAGTGCACCTACAGACAGTTCACCACCGGTTTTTATTTTGGAAAACCTGATGAAAATACCCAGATATATGATAACAACACCTATGTGAACGAGTATATTTATTTAGGAATGATTGAGGAGGCAAAGCCCGAAAAAGGGCTGGTGCGCATTACCCAGCGGAACAAGTTCTGCGTGGGTGATACCATAGAGATCATGAAGCCCTCCGGCGAAAATGTAGAAGTGAAAGTCGATGAAATGTTTGACGGAGAGGGCAATGCGGTGGAAAGCGCGCCCCATCCCCAGCAGGAAATCTGGCTCCGCTTAAGCGTGATGCCGGATGTGCAGGACATTCTCCGCGTGGGTAACCGCAAGGATGCCATACCGGAATAAAGCAAAACGGTTTGGCATGCCGCGCAGGAATTCGGAGCACATTAAGAATTTCACCTTGCTTTTTTCAGTAAAGTAAGATAATGTGAAAGACAGAGTATAAGAAAAGTACACCCTGAGGGTTCCTTTACACAGGATGGCTTCAAAGTTGTAAGTCTCGAAAGGAATAAATACTTTATGAGTGAAATGATTAACTTAGAGGATTTATTTGCCAGCAAGGTTTTTACACTCGGCAAAATGAAGGAAAGACTTCCCAAGTATGTATATAAGGAAGTCATTAACGTTATGGAAAACGGCGGAGAGCTTTCTCTTGCCACAGCGGATGTGGTTGCCAAAGCCATGAAGGACTGGGCTGTTGAAAACGGCGCCACCCATTACACCCACTGGTTCCAGCCCCTTACCGGCATCACCGCAGAAAAACATGACGCATTTGTCAGCCATCCCGACAAGGACGGACATATGCTTCTGGAATTTTCCGGTAAAGAATTAATCAAAGGCGAAGCGGACGGTTCTTCCTTCCCTTCCGGCGGACTTCGTGCCACCTTTGAAGCAAGAGGCTATACCACATGGGATATCACTTCTCCCGCTTTCTTAAAAGAAGACGCGACCGGCGTTATTCTCTGTATTCCCACCGCATTCTGCTCCTATAAGGGCGAAGCGCTGGACAAAAAGACCCCGCTTCTCCGTTCCATGGAAGCCATCAGCGAGCAGGCACTCCGAATTGTGCATCTGTTCGGCAATACCGCAGCGACCAAGGTTGTGCCCTCCGTTGGCGCAGAGCAGGAATATTTCTTAGTGGATAAGCAGAAATATTTACAGAGAGACGACCTTATTTTTTCCGGCAGGACCTTATTCGGCGCACCCGCACCCAAGGGTCAGGAGCTGGAGGATCACTACTACGGCACCATCCGTGAGCGCATCGGTGCTTACATGAAGGATTTGAATATCGAACTCTGGAAGCTTGGCGTTACCGCCAAGACCCAGCACAACGAAGTGGCTCCCGCACAGCATGAACTGGCGCCCATTTACGAAACCGCCAATATCGCGGTTGACCACAACCAGCTTGTGATGGAAACCATGAAAAAAGTGGCTGACAGACACGGCATGACCTGCCTGCTCCACGAAAAGCCTTTCGCCGGTGTCAACGGTTCCGGTAAGCATGACAATTGGTCACTTACTACCGACAATGGTGTCAATTTACTTGACCCGGGCGAAACACCCAACGAAAATATCCAGTTTTTACTGGTTCTTGCCTGCATCTTAAAGGCAGTAGATACCCACGCAGACCTGCTTCGACAGAGCGCTTCCGATGTCGGAAACGACCACAGACTGGGGGCAAACGAAGCACCGCCTGCCATTATTTCTGTATTCTTAGGTGAACAGCTTGAGGATGTGGTAAAGCAGCTGGTTGAAACCGGAGAAGCAGCACACTGCTTAAACGGCGGCCGCATGAAGACCGGTGTTTCCACCCTGCCTGATTTTGAAAAGGACGCAACGGATCGCAACCGTACCTCACCTTTTGCCTTCACCGGCAACAAGTTTGAATTCCGTATGGTTGGTTCTTCCGACTCCATCGCAGACCCGAACACAACCTTAAATGCCATTGTGGCAGAGGCTTTTTGTGAAGCTGCCGACAGACTGGAAAACGCAGAAGACTTCGACATGGCAGTACATGACCTGATTAAGGAATACATGACCGCTCACCAGAGAATTATTTTCAACGGCGACGGCTACTCCGATGAATGGGTAAAAGAGGCGGAAAGACGCGGACTTCCCAACATCCGCTGCATGATTGACGCGGCAGGAACTTTAACCACAGAGAAATCCGTCCGTCTGTTTGAAAAGTTCGGTATCTTTACCAAGGCAGAATTGATTTCCCGTGAGGAGATTATTTACGAAACCTACGCAAAGACCCTGAACATCGAAGCATTGACCATGATTAACATGGCAAACAAGAAGATTATTCCTGCGGTTATCCGTTACAGCAAGTCCCTTGCCGACACGGTCATTGCCGTTAAGGATGCCGGAGCGGATGCTTCCGTGCAGAGAGACATCTTAAACACCGTCAGCAGCAAGCTGATTACCGCCAAGAACGCACTCCTCAGACTGGAGGAAGCTACCGCACAGGCAGGCACCATCAAGAGCGCCAAGGACAAAGCTTTCTTCTACAAGGATACCGTCAAGGTAGAAATGGATGCCCTGCGCAAGCCTGTTGATGAGCTGGAGTTAATCGTTGACAAATCCATGTGGCCCATGCCCACTTACGGCGATTTAACCTTTGAAGTGTAAAGTATAAAACGACAAGTGCAATGTATAAAAGATAAGTGCAATGTATAAGCGAAAACTTATATGTTGCACTTTTTTTGTGAGTAGGGGAGTTTGACTTTTCGCGGAAAAGGGAGTGGAAAGCGGAAATCCGCGTAAGTCTCGGAAAAAGTTTACGCGGAAATGAGAGTAGGGGGCGGAAATCCGCGTAAGTCTTGGAAAAAGTTTACGCGGAAAAGAGAGTAGAAGGCGGAAATCCGCGTAAACTCAGAAAAGCTTGCGGGGGCTCCGAAAAAATGGTACTTTATTTTATGAGTGAAGTGTTAGATTTTGAAAAACGGAAAGGTAAAAGAAGCATGGAAACGGTATACATGGCCGGCGGCTGCCTTTGGGGCGTGCAGCATTTTTTTGACAGCCTGCCCGGAGTACAAATGACAGAGGCGGGAAGAGCAAACGGACAAACCAATTCTCTGAATGGAGAATATGACGGATATGCGGAATGTGTAAAAGTCATTTTTGATGAAAAGCTTGTCTCCATTACAAATCTGATGGAGTATTTGTTTGAAATTATTGACCCGTATAGCCTCAATAAACAGGGTGTTGATGTGGGAAAGAAGTACAGAACCGGTATTTACAGTACTTCCGAGAAGCATCTTGAAGAGGCAAAAGACTTTATTCATCATCGGGAAGACCGGGATAAGATTGTAGTAGAAGTATTGCCTTTGACGAATTATGTCAGAAGTGCGGAAGAACATCAGCATCATCTGGAACGATACCCGGAGGATTGCAGCTACTGCCATATTCCAAATGAGGTACTGAATAAATACAGAAATCATTAGGATGCAGATGAACTACGAAAAAGAAGAAGCAAGACCCGGAAACGGGAGCCGATTTATTGCTAAACGTTTATAAAATAGTAAGACAGTCCTTTTTTGATGATTTGCAAGGCGAAAAAAGAACCTGCTGGGATATAGAAATCCTGCAGGATGATGAAAAAGGATATGCCTATGAAATCAGCAGATGTCTGTATTTTGACACCTGTAAAGAACATGGGTATCCGGAGTTTTACAAGGTGTTCTGTACGCATGACTGGTATGCATACAGGGTATTGAAGCATCGTGCCAAATTTATCCGGAAATCCACGATTGCGGAAAACGGTACGGTATGCCATGACACAATATTAAAGGTGAAATAATCCGAGGAAGGAATATATATATGAAAATAAGGTGTGTATGGGAACACAATGGCAACGATAGTATTGTATATTCCGATAATTTTGCAGGCGCCTATACCAGAGGCAGGACGAAAGAAGAAGCCATTCGGAAAATGCCATTGGAAATCGCGGCGTATTTAAGATGGGCTGGCAAGCCGTTACTTGATTTCCCGGAGACTGAAATTGTACAGGAAAAAGCATCGGAGCTCACGATTTCCGACGCTGACTCCGATGTGCTTTTTGACAGGGAACGTGGAGAATTAAACATAGAAGAGTATGAAGAATTAAAAGTATTGGCATTGAAATCCGCGCGGGATTTTCTGGCACTGTATGAGTCAGTGCCGGATGGAAATAAAAGCTGTCTGCCGGCCAGAATAACATTTTACGGACCGGTTCCCCGCACCGCCTATGAGATGTACGAACACACGAAAAATGTTAACCGCTATTATTTTAGTGAAATTGGTGTTGACGCAGACAATGAGGGAAGCATTGCGGAATGCAGAGAGCGGGGATTTTCTTTGCTGGAAAGCCAGCCGCACTTTTTGAAAAACACAGTATTTCGCGGAAGCTATGATGAGGAATGGTCACTGCGGAAGGTGTTGCGTAGATTTATCTGGCACGACCGGATACATGCAAAAGCGATGTATCGGATGGCGGTTAAAACATTTGGTAAGGATGCCATACCAGATATATTTTTCTTTGATGAGTAACATTTGCCCGGGGAAAGGCAGGTGCAACTTAAATAAGGGTTTAAGGAAAGGCTATCGGAAGGAGATTAATGATGAAGATTACTTTATTTCCGTTGGAAAAAATTATGATTGACGACAAAAGTCTATATCTGGGAGCCAATAAAGATGAAATCATTCGATTGTTGGGAGAACCGGAAATGATACGGGAACAATATGGAGGAGGTACCTGGCGGCATTTTTATTTTAATTCGGATCTGGCTTTTGATTATAACTCCGAGGGCAGACTGGAGTACATAGAGTTCCTTGGCGGTCATGACGGCATTTTGAAACCCTATATTTATGGGGTGTCGGCTTTTGATACGGAACAGAAGGAATTGGTTAAAATACTATCCGAGAATAACAACGGGGATGTTGACGATAGCGAAAGGTGTTCTTATGCGTTTAAGGGCTCCAGCGTTAGCGTCTGGACAGAAGATGATGAAGAATTCTGGATGACAATAGGGATGGGAGAGAAAGGATATTATTGTTGAGGGAATAAAAGGCATTTGAGTAGGAAAGTTACTCCTTAATTGTGCGAGTTTTTTTAGGAAAATGCCCGTAATGAATTGACTTTCCCTTAAAATGTGCCAATATTTAAGGGAAAGAAGAATTCTTCTTTTGTACCGAAGCGGATTATATGTAGGCATATATATTCCACTTGAGACAAAAATTGTCCAGAATAAAGATTTCACATAATTATTTAAGGTGTTCTCTATATTGGATGTATTTCACCAGAAACGTGGCGAATATTACAAGATACATCCCTAAAATGCAGCCAACAATGATGGTGATAAAATAATTATCGTTGCTGAAAAGGTTAATGAAAAACTGGGGCAGCAGTACGGATAGAAATATAATCAGCAACGGTAGCATTCTGCCTTTCATTACCCGTTGCATCATTTGAAATCTTGAGTCATCATCACAAAAAATTTCTTCTGTTGAACCATTGTCAGTGACGGCTTTTCTAAAATAACTGTACCCAAAAAAATCCTGTATATATTCCCAGCCGCAATCTTCAAACATTTTCAGATATTCATCTTTATGAGCAAGCCCTTCCTGATTATAGTCAAGCTGATAAACAACATCCTGCGGAGTGCATTTTTCAAAATGGTACATGCCCAATCCAGTTACTTTAATAAATTTCCAGCCTGATTTGTGCATTTCCCGTAAATAATCCTGCTCTTTTTCATATTCAAATATTGTAAACCATTTAAATTGTTTTTTTGACTCCATTTACATCTCCTCCTGAGCTATCTTATATAAGCGTTCAATTCGTTTTAGTTCAATCTGCAAAACCTCTAACCCTAAATCTGTGATTTGATAGATTTTTCGTTTATCATCTTCACGGATAAAACGAATTACATGGTCTTTTTCCATTTTGGATAAACTTCCGTACATTGTACCCGGGGTAAGTTTAATAGCGCCATCCGTCATCTTTTCAACCATTTGAACTATACCATATCCGTGATTGGGCTTTCGCAAGCACAGTAGAATGAAAAAAGCAGTTTCCGTCATAGGAACATACACTTTCTTTATGTGAGGGTCCATTTAGCCACCTCCGTTTATTTCATATAATATATCGCACTTCGATATATATAATATATCGTACTGCGATATAAAAGTCAAGATATAAATTTCATAGTGACTTCAAAAAAGATGGAATTCAAGCTATAATGAAACCGGAAATCGTATGATGAAATTCCATCCAGGGTAGAATGTTCCGACTTGCAACCCGCAGTTGACAGATTTCCATGGGTAGGCGGTGGCTGTGCAACCGGTGATTTTGGTACAATTTCTTCAAAAGGAAAGGAGTGCTGACTATGAATATGGCGGACAGAATACAATACTTAAGAAAAACGAAGGGATTCTCCCAGGAAGAACTCGCAGATAAAATGGGTGTGTCCAGACAGGCGGTTTCCAAATGGGAAAGTGAACAGAGCACACCGGATATTGAAAAAATCATAATGATGAGCGAGATATTTGAAGTGACAACGGACTACATTCTGAAAGGGATAGAGCCGGTGAATATGACAGATAAGAAAACGACGCAGTCACTGTATCTGGGATTTGCGGTAGTATGTGCGACCATAGCGGGTATCTGGTCCTTCAGCGCCAACCGTTTCCGTTGGGATGAATGTTTCTTTATCGTGATAGCCGGTGCGGTAATCGGCTGCGGACTTGGGCTGCTTGTGCAGGTATTTATGCGGTTGTTTCAAAAATAAAGCTGCTTATAAAAAAGACGTATGAAAAAGATATTTTCATACGTCTTCTTTGAAATCATTTCTGTATTTACGTGAATTCTGACTTTTGTTTCCGTGCACATAAAATCACGAGTTATTACGGATTTACGGGAAGGGTATACAGATATACCAGACCTTCGGGATAGTTGCCGCCTTCTTCTACCGCAACGACTGCATGAGCGGAAACAGTTGCACCGGCCTGTTCAACCAGAGATCTCAGAGCCTTGGTAGTACCGCCGCCGCCGTAAACGTCATCTACTAAAAGAACTTTTTTACCGTTCATGTAAGCAACATCATCATCGGTCAGATATAAGGACTGCTCTACGGAAGTTGTAACGGATTTGTAAGAGGCTTCTACTGCGTGATGCTCGCCGCCCTTTGCCTTACGAGCTACTACGGTGTGGGTAAGTTCGGGGTTTACCTGCTCGGCCCAACGTACGGCAATGGCATGTGCCAAAGCGTTGCTTTTTGCAACGGGATTTAAAATAGTATCGAAGGTAACTCCATCTTCCAACATCTTCTTAACCAGTAAGTCTGCGGATTTTTCATTCATGCTCACCTGACCGGAGATGTCAAGGAATGCTACCTTATTTCCACCAATCATAACAAAAGGAAGGTCAAAAACCTTGTCCTCCAAAGTAACTCTCAAATACTCTTTGTCACCGACGGTGACAACCTGTGTCTTAACGCTGTCTGCTACTGACATTTTCCATACCTCCCAGTAAAATTAAAAGGGAGATATTGCCATCTCCGCTTTTTACCTTATTATAAGCCCTATTATTCGCACCTGTCAATTCCTTCCGCGCGGGATGACGCCATTCCTTTTACAAGGGCTTCTGCACCGCACCCATCTGTTTGTCATCATTCGTGACACTGCTCCTTTTTGTAAATGGTTAGCCAAAGCTAACTTTTCTGTTGACAATGCAGTTAGCCACGACTAATATAAAAATATATCGCCCTTCAAAGTCGTGAAAAGGAAAGCTGTTTCAACAACAGTTTTGCGAATATGGTCCTGAATAGCTACGTGAAATTGAACCAGACAATAAGACAGACTTGCAGAACGAAAATTGCAGAAAAAGAGGAAAAGCAGAATGGATAAAAAGGAAAACATGATAACCGTACAGAATGCAGTAAAAAAATACGGCAAAGGGGAAAATGAACTCTATGCTCTGAACCATGTGGATTTGAACATCGGAAAGGGCGATATCTGCGTGATACTGGGCCCCTCCGGTTCGGGTAAAAGTACGCTCTTAAATATGCTGGGCGGACTGGACAGCCTGGACGAAGGAAACATCATGGTGGATGGCGTGGATATTACAAAACTGGGACGCAAGGAGCTGGTGGAGTACCGCAGAAAGAAAATCGGTGTAGTCTTCCAGTCCTATAACCTGATTGCGGAACTGAATGTGCAGGAAAACATCCGCGTGGTGCAGGATATTTCCGAAAATCCGCTGCCCATAGAAGAGCTTTTGAAAGATTTGGGACTGGCGCAGCATGCCAAGCATTTCCCCACGGAGCTGTCCGGCGGACAGCAGCAGAGATGCGCCATCGGCAGAGCACTGGTGAAAAATCCTGCGTTGCTTTTATGCGATGAGCTGACCGGCGCACTGGACTCCGTTTCGGCAAGAGATGTGCTGTCCATTCTGGAAAAAATCAACGAAAAGTACCGCACAACCATTGTGATTATTACCCATAATGAAGGAATAGCCGGTATGGCGGACCGCGTTATCCGCATTCACGACGGAAAAATCGTCAGCAATGTGGAGCAGCAAAAGGTAAGTGTAAAGGAGTTGACAATCTGATGACTTTACAACGAAAAATAACCAGAAGTATCAAAAATAACCTGTCCTTTTATTTGACGGGAAGCCTGCTCACCGCGATTACGGTCATGCTGCTGATTGGTGCGTTTGCGGTCAGCGAGTCCCTGTATACCTGGGCAGATGCGTATTATGAAAAAACAAACATAGAGGATGCCAGCTTCCAGACACAAATTCCGATTACGGAAGAAGAAATGGTGGAATTAGAAAAGAATTATGACCTGACACTGGAAAAGCAGGAATATCTGGACTTTACTTATCAGGACACCAAGCTGCGTCTGTTTTCTCCTGCGGAGAAGATGGACTATTACACCATCACGGAGGGAAGTGACCTGAAAGAGCCGGGGGATATCCTTCTTACCTACCGCTATGCAAAAGCCAACAACATTGCCATAGGGGACACGATGGTTATCGGACAGGACGGCACGGAAGCAAAGAGCGCAGGACAGGTCGATAATGTGAGTGCAGAGCAGGGTGACAGTGTGAGCGCAGAGGGAAAGCCTTTTACCGTGCGCGGTCTTATCATGAAATCCGATTACGCGGTTATGCTGTATGATTTGTCAGAAACCGCAGCGGATAAGTCCGGTTTTGGTATCGGCATTGTATATCCTGAAGATTTTGCGGCACTGGGAAACGGTGCACAGCAGTATGCGGTTCGCTACCTGGACAAGGAAAAAGAGACCGCCTTCCGTACGGAAATTTATGAAAAATACGATACCCAGGAATATCTGGAAAAAGCCTCCAATTCCCGTATTTCCCTGATTTACAGCGAAGCGGATGATTTGGTTGCGGAATTTTCCCTGTACGCTCCCATCATTATGATAATTGTGGTGGCAGTGATTGCTATGGTTCTTCGGAGAATGATAAAGAGGGACGGAAAGACCATCGGTACCCTGATGGCGCTTGGCTACCGGAAGGGCGAGCTGGTGCGTCATTACATGGTGTACGGCATGGTGCCTGCCATCGCCGGTGATATTATAGGCGTTATAGGAAGCATTCCTTTTGCAAAACTGTTCTGCCAATTTTATTTTCAGGATTTGGAATATACGGAGTATAAGGTCGTCATGCCGTGGAAATTAGTGGGTGTTGCGGTGCTGTTCCCGATTGTGGTTTACGGACTGGTTTCCTATCTGGTTCTGAACAAAGCCCTGAAAGCCGATGCGGTGTCCCTGCTTCACGGTTTGCAGAAAGAGAAAAATGTGCGTGTTTTCCGTAACAGTCAGGCAAATCTGAAGTTTGTTTACAATGTACGTGCGGTATTTATGAATGCCTCCCGGAGCATCACACTGATTATCGGCATTGCGGTTGCCACACTTTGCATTGTGCTGGGCAGTTCCTTCCGGGATGCATGGAACAATTTGCTGGAAAACAAGGTGCCTTTAGCCATGCTGGGCGGACAGTACGAGTATGGATTTAAGAACTACCAGACGGAAAATCCTTACGGCGGAGATGCTATTTTTGATGTAAGCTTCGGCGCAAGTGCGGATGACTCCCGTTTTAACCTTATCGGATATGATGAAGAAAATGATATTTTCCATGAAACGGCGGACGGCAAGACACCGGTTTACGGTGAGTATTATATGACGAGTTCGGCGGCAAGAACCTACGGCATAAAGCCGGGGGATGAGTTTGCCTTTTACAATACTGTTACCATGCAGGAAACTAAGGTGGTGATAAGCGGCATTGTGGAAAATGATGTTCTGCAGCTTGTTCTGACCAGCAAGCAGAACATGGCGGATATTTTAGGCAGACCCGACACGGAATACAATGTAATTATCAGCAAAGAAAAGCTGGATATTCCGGCGGACCTGCTTCGGAAAAACGCATCGCTTAAGGATTATGAAAATCAGGTAAAACGTCTGTCGTCAGTTTCCGGCATCGTTCTGCAAATCTTAAAAGTACTGGGCGTGATTATCTGTCTTCTGATAATAAATATGATGTCCGGCATGATTGTGGAAGAAGGAAAGAGAAATATTTCCATGCTGGAGGTGTTGGGCTACAGAAGCAAAGAAGTGCGGCAGTTTGTAATGACATCCAACCACCTTCTGGTGCCCATCGGATTTGCGGTGGGAGTACCGCTCGGCTATCTGACCGCTTATTCCATAATGGCGGCATCTGCCCGGTCATCGGGTATGTATATGGGGCTGCCCGTAAAGCCGCTCACCAT
This sequence comes from Clostridium sp. CAG:510, assembly GCA_000434615.1. Taxonomy (GTDB): domain Bacteria; phylum Bacillota; class Clostridia; order Lachnospirales; family Lachnospiraceae; genus Acetatifactor. Next base: position 21,032 of record FR880803.1, on the reverse strand, counting down.
TCTGGTAAGTGCGGCAATCGTAGCGGTGGCATATGTACTTGCTCTGTGCCTGTCCGGCAGAAAGCTGAAAAAAGTGGATATGGTCGAAAGCCTGAAGTGCCCGTTGGAATAACCGGAATATCCATTAGAAATGGCAGGTGTGTTTACACCTGCCATTTTGATAGAGTATCTAAAATCAGTGCCAGCGTTTCTTCTCTTGCCTGCTGGCATTCCTCGGGGAAATGCTTTTCCCGGGGAAGAAACTTGTTGTTAACCGGAAAATATCCCAGATTGTGGCTGCCCGTTTCGGAATTGACATGCCGGAAATGATAGGCAAACCCGCATCTCTTAAGGCGGGCGGTCAGAAGCTCGGCATCCCGTTTGGCGGGCACGGACTCATCGTGCGTAGAAGTTAAAAACAGGATATCGCCCTTGATATTCTCCACCGGTATCTCGTTCTCTTCCGTTCCTTTTTTATCCCATTCATCAAAAAAGTAAAGAGTCTGTATACGGTGTTCACGGAAACATCTTTTTAAGAAGTCGGAAAAAACATGCTCGGCAGGCACATAGGGGAAATCCGCACCGTGGAAAGAAACCATGGCCTTGCAGGGATTGTCCTTTTCCTTGCCGGTGCCCTGCATGATGTGTCCGAAAGAAGAGGCGGCAATCACAAGACTTAAGTCGGGAACCACGCTGGCAGCAAGCAGCGCCATGCCGGCGCCCTTGGAATTTCCGTAAATGCCAAATCTCTTGAAGCGTCCGTTGTCATGTGCTTTCAGACAGTCGATAGCGGTCTGGAACTGCACAAGAGGTATGGCGCGCATATCGGAGGGCTGCCCCTCCGCACCGTAATACTGCAGGGCAAGGGTGGAATAGCCTTTTGCGGAAAAAAGCTCGGCGTATTTTTCCGGCAGTTCCAGTCCCTTTAATCCCTGAATGACAATTAAAAGCCTGTCATCCCCATTCTGGGCATCGTACAATTTTCCTTCAAATCCATCTTTTAAATACGTGTAATTCTTCATTAACATAGAGGTAAAATCCTTCCTGAAATTAACATCTTCTGTAAGTTATCTGTTTTTTGCAGAAGTTAAGTCACCTGTCATTTGGGAACATAGCTTAGGCAGCTTTGCTGCTCTTCTTGCACAGAACAACCATCCAGACAGTAAAGATAACCAAAGCGCCCAGACTCATGTTGGAGCAGGCAATACCGTTAAGAACGGCGGAAGTGCTCATTTTTCCGAGACCGTTAAATAAAATCTTGAAAAGTAAAGGGTTGATAATCCACATCCAGCCGGGCAGGCAGGTTTTCTTCTTGGCGATGATGAGAGCCATGGTAACGACATTGATAAAATAGAACAGGAAGAAAACAACAAAGCAGGGAACAATGTAGCCGCCCTGCTCCTGCAGGATAACGGTCAGGATGTTGTCATCGGGTGCCGTGCCGGTTTCCAGTGCCTTCTTCATGCCGGTGAGCAGATAGCAGCAGATAATATGGATGGCGCCGCCGAAAGCAACGAAAGCATAAAGCGATGCCCGGTATAATCTGGCAAGCAGAGAAGTTTTATCTTCCATTATCTCATACAAAACATAATATCCGAAAATAGAAACCGGAATGCCCACATAGCCGAAGAAGCCGGCAAGCCCTATCCGGGTGTAGCTGACTTTCTGGGCTGCCAGGATGTACTGACCGAAGGCACCGACGGCGCCAACGGAGTCCACGCCCAAAAGCAGGCAGTCGCCAATCATGTTCAGAACTGCACCAATCATTCCGTAGATAAGTAATTTTTTTACTTTAGATAAATCGTAAGTATTCATTTTTGTCCTCCCGTATTAGAAATAGCATGTTGTGAAACGGTAATTTTCGCCTAATCACAATAGTTAGCATGTGCTAATCAAAAGAATTATAGCACTGTGAGGAGAGAAAGAAAAGTCCCGATTTAGCAGGAAAAGGAGAGTCCCCTGCTTTAAGGAAAATGAAATGGTAAAAAGAAAGAAAAATAAATTTCAAAAAAATAAAATTGGGTATTGCAAAAACTTGGGAGTTCGTATATAATGCATAAGGTAGTCAGCTAAAGGGCTATCGCCAAACGGTAAGGCAACGGACTCTGACTCCGTCATTTCAAGGTTCGAATCCTTGTAGCCCTGCTAAACCTCAGTGTTTTCCACTGAGGTTTTTTTGTGCCCTGAATTTGCTACAATGGGGCGATTTACAGTCAATAAAACCGCAGCAAGTAATAACATCCGACCGCCCGTACCGACTGGGAAGGAGATAGTGCCATTATACCATGCACCCACAGGGGAATATATATGAAAAGTTTCTTAATTTCAAAAAAGCGTACGCAAAATACCCTGTCCTGTGCTACAATGGGAAAGATGAAAGAGGAGAAACAGTATGTACAGTTTTAAAAGTAAGATAAGATACAGTGAGACGGACAGCCGGGGCAGGCTGTCGTTAGAGGCGCTTCTGGATTATTTTCAGGACTGCTCCGCCTTCCAGTCGGAGGCGCTGGGAGTGGGCTTTTACCCACTGCAGGAACGTGGACTGGCATGGGTGCTTTCCTACTGGCAGATTGTGGTGGACAGGTTCCCGGATTTCTACGAGGATGTGGAAACGGGCACATATCCCTATAATTTCAAGGGCTGCTTCGGCCAGCGTAACTTCTTTATGAAGGATAAGGACGGAAACTTCCTGGCAAAGGCGGACTCTTTGTGGAGCCTGATTGATACAAAAGCCTTTAAGCTTACCAATATCCCCGAGGATGTTTCGGCGAAATACGAAAAGAGCGAGAAGCTCCCCATGGACTATGCGGGACGTAAGATTGCAGTGCCGGAGGGCGGCAGCATGGAGGAAAACATTACCGTGAATCCGCACCATTTAGACACCAATCATCATGTAAACAATGCGCAGTATGTACGCATGGCGGCAGCCTATCTGCCGGAAAACTTTGAAATAGGACAGATGCGCGTGGAATACCGTAAGCAGGCGCTGTTACACGATGTGCTGCACCCGTATGTGGTAAAACGCACGGCGGAGAGCGGCGAAGAACTGTATACCGTTTCTCTGCAGGATGAAGAAGGCAAGGCATACGCCAACGTGGAATTTAAGGAGAAAAAGCATGATTAAATTAGGAGAACAGCAGAAGCTTACCGTAGTAAAGAAAGTGGAATTCGGTGTGTACCTGGCAGAGGACGTAAAGGCGGAGGAGCGAGTGCTTCTTCCCATAAAGCAGGTGCCGGAAGGAACCGAATTGGGGGATGAAACAGAAGTTTTTGTATACAGGGACTCCAAGGACAGGTTGATTTCCACCACGCAGACACCGTTACTCAAAATGGGCGAGGTGGCGCGGCTTACGGTAGCGGACGTCAATAAATTCGGCGCATTTTTGGACTGGGGACTGGAAAAGGATTTGTTCCTTCCCTTTAAGCAGCAGAAGGTGCGCGTGAAAAAGGGCGATACCCCTCTCGTTTCCTTATATATAGACAAGAGCGGACGGCTCTGCGCAACCATGAATGTGTATGAAAACCTGCGCTCCGACAGCCCTTATCAGAAGGACGACAGAGTAACCGGCGTTATTTACGAAACGAGCCCCGAGTTCGGTATGTTTGTGGCAGTGGACGATTTGTATTCCGCACTCATTCCCAAGAAGGAGGCATATGGGGATTTGAAGGTGGGCGATACCGTAAATGCCAGGGTTACTTCCGTAAAAGAGGACGGCAGACTGAATCTGAGTGTCCGGGAGAAAGCGTACCTGCAGATAGAGACCGACGCCGAAAAGGTGCTCAAGGTGCTCGACAGCTTTGACGGCGCTATGCCCTTCAACGACAAGGCATCCCCGGAGGTCATCAAACGGGAGCTGCAGATGAGCAAGAACGAATTCAAGAGAGCGGTGGGACATTTACTGAAAAACGGTATGATAGAAATTGGAGAGAAAAGTATTCGCAGAAAGTAAAAAAACGACTGTTTTTGTTAAGAATGTCTAATTTTTTATCCTTCGAGGGTAGATTTTTTTGTGAAAATAGATTAAAATGGTTTTCATCTATGGAATAGGATGGAGTACGTGTATGATATCAAACCAAATTTTACAGAATACCATTGAGGGGTTAAAAAACATTGCCAGGGTCGATTTCTGTGTCATGGACACAGAGGGCAAGGAGATGGCATCCACTGCAGATATGCGCAACTGCTCTAAACAGGCAGCGGAATTTGCGGCGTCCTTCGCCGATTCCCAGGAAATCCAGGGCTACCAGTATATCAAGGTAATGGACGACCAGCAACCGGAGTATGTGCTGATTGCGGGCGGAAGCGGAGAAGATGTGTATACCATTGCAAAAATGGCGGCTTTTCAAATCCAGAATCTGATGGTTGCATACAAGGAACGGTTTGATAAGGACAACTTTATTAAGAACCTGCTTTTGGATAACCTGCTTTTAGTAGATATTTACGGCAGGGCGAAAAAGCTGCATATCCCCACGGATATCGGCAGAGTTGCTATGATTGTGGAGTCCGAAAACGGCAAGGACAACAATGCTCTGGAGCTTACCAGGGTACATATTGGAGGTAATGGAAAAGATTTCATCACCGCAGTGGATGAAAATAATGTTATAGTAGTGAAGGAGCTTTCCGACACGGACACCAACAAGGACATTGAGAAAATTGCCAAGAGCCTGATTTCCTATCTGCAGAAGGAAGGCGTTGCCGGCGTGCATGTGGCATACGGTACGATTATCCATGAGATTAAGGAGGTCAGCCGTTCCTACAAGGAAGCCAAGATGGCGCTGGATGTAGGCAAGATTTTCTTTGATGAAAGAAACGTCATTGCTTACAGCGAACTGGGTATCGGCAGACTGATTTACCAGCTGCCCATTCCTCTTTGTAAAATGTTCATCCGCGAAATCTTCGGCGGAAAAAGCCCGGATGATTTTGATGAGGAAACCCTTACTACCATCAGTAAATTCTTTGAAAACAGCCTGAATGTGTCCGAAACGTCCAGACAGCTTTTCATTCACCGGAATACACTGGTTTACCGTCTGGACAAGCTGCAGAAAAGCACGGGACTGGATCTGCGCGTGTTTGAAGATGCCATTACCTTCAAGATTGCGCTCATGGTCGTAAAGTACATGAAATACATGGAATCATTTGAATATTAAAGAGGTACAGAATGTCAAGAAAAGAAGAACAGAGAAAACAACGGGAGAAAATGATTGAAGAAAACGGTCTGATTTACCTGGACAAGGTAAGTAAGATTTATACAGCGGGTGCACCGGCATTAAACGGTGTGACCCTGCATATCAACAGAGGCGAGTTTGTCTTTGTAGTCGGCGACAGCGGCTCCGGCAAGTCCACCCTGATTAAGCTTTTGTTAAGAGAACTTATCCCTACCAAGGGAAAGGTATGGGTGATGGGACATGATGTGGCAAAGCTGTCCCACTGGAAAATTCCGAAATTCCGCAGAAACCTGGGAATCGTATTCCAGGATTTCCGTCTGCTTAAGGATAGAAACGTATATGAGAATGTTGCGTTTGCGCAGCGTATCGTAGAAGTTCCCGCCAAGGAAATCCGTAAAAACGTACCGAAGATACTGGCTACGGTGGGACTGGCAGGCAAATACAAGGCAAAGCCCAAGCAGCTCTCCGGCGGTGAACAGCAGAGAGTGGCGCTGGCGCGTGCCCTTATCAACAAGCCTTCCATTCTGCTGGCAGATGAGCCTACCGGCAATCTTGACCCCAAGAACTCATGGGAAATCATGAACCTTTTAGAGGAAATCAACAAGTCCGGCACAACGGTAGTGGTGGTTACCCACAACCGTGAAATTGTCAATGCCATGCACAAGCGCGTGGTTACCATGAAAAAAGGCGTCATCGTAAGCGATGAAGAGGAAGGAGAGTATATCGATGAAGATTAGTACCTTATTTTATACTCTCAGACAGGGAGTAAGAAATATATTCCGTAACAAGCTGTTTTCCATGGCATCCATTGCCACCATCGCAGCCTGCCTGTTTTTATTCGGCATCCTGTATTCCGTGGTTATGAACTTCCAGCATATTGTCAAAAATGCACAGGAAGGAGTTTCTGTTACCGTATTCTTTAACGAGGGCACTTCCCAGGAACGGATTGATGCCATTGGGGAACAGATTAAAGCCAGAGTGGAGGTTTCCAATATAAAGTATACGACTGCGGATGAAGCCTGGGCCTGGTTCCAGGAAAAATATTTCGAAGGAAAGCACACGGAAGGCTTCCCCACCAACCCTCTGGAGGGTTATGAAAATTACGAAGTTTTCTTAAACGACGTATCCATGCAGGATGCACTGGTTACCTGGCTGCAGTCCCTGCCGGATGTGCGTCTGGTTAAATACAGCAGTCTGACGGCGAACGCCCTGACCGGCGTCAACCTGATTGTGGCATATGCCTCCGTGGGTATTATCGTCATTTTGCTGGGTGTATCTATTTTCTTGATCAGCAACACGGTTACCATCGGTATTTCCGTAAGACAGGAAGAAATCAGCATTATGAAATACATCGGTGCCACGGACTTCTTTACCAGAGCGCCGTTCGTTATTGAGGGTATGTTAATCGGCGCCATCGGTTCCGGTATTCCTCTTTTACTGATTTACTTTATTTACAATGACGTGGTGACATCGGCAATGTCCAAGTTCCAGGCACTGTCATCCATCCTGAATTTCCTTACCGTACAGGAAGTATTCCATGTGCTGGTTCCCGTATCCTTAGGTATCGGTATCGGCATCGGCTTCCTGGGCAGCTTTACCACAGTTAGAAAACACTTGCGCGTATGATTAAGAGAGGACAGGCAGGTATGAAAAAAAGACTTGTGATGGTTTTTACGGTGGTACTCATGCTGGTACTTTTCAGCCACATGCCATCTTCCACAAAAGCAGCAACAAGCTATTCGTCTCTTACCTCGGACAGTATCAAACAGAAGGAAGAGCAGATAAAACAGGCGGAGCAGCAGAAGAAAAGCCTGCAGAATTCCCTGACGGATGTGAAGGCTATCAAGAAGAAGCTGGAGCAGGAAAAAAGTAATCTGAAAAATTATGTGCAGGAGCTGGACGCCCAGCTTGCCGAGGTGCAGGACAATATCACCCGGCTGACCGCCGAAATCCAGCAGAAGGAAGAGGAAATCCGTGTTACGCAGGAGGAGCTTGCGGAAGCAAAACAGATAGAGGAAGACCAGTATGATGCGATGGTGGAGCGTATCCGCTTTATGTACGAGCAGGGCGAGTCTTCCTACATCGACATCATTTTCAGCGGAGAAAGCTTAAGCAGCATTATGAATGCCGTTGAATATATGGAGCAGATTTCCGCATATGATAGAAAACAGTTAGACCAGTTTATCTTAAACAGGCAGTATATTGAGCTCTGCGAACAGCAGCTTGAGGCGGAAAAGGAAGTTTTGGATGAAACCAAAGTCAGCGTTGAGCAGGAGCAGAAAGCCCTTGAGGAGCTGATTGCCGCCAAGGAACAGACTATCAGGGAATACGAATACGATATTTCCAACAGAGAGCAGGCCATCAAGGAATACGAAGCCGACATCCAGGAGCAGAACGAAATCGTGCAGGCTCTGGAAGCGGCAATTGCCGAAGAAAAACGTAAAATTTTAGAGCAGAACGGTACTGTACTGATGTACGACGGCGGGCAGTTCAAATTCCCGGTGGCTACCTATACGAGATTGTCGGACGATTACGGCTGGCGTATGCATCCCATCCTTGGCATACAGAAGTTTCACAACGGTATCGACCTGGCATCTCCCAGCGGTACGGCGATTTATGCGGCTTACGACGGAAAAGTGGTAGCGGCATCCTACAGCAGTTCCATGGGTAATTATGTTATGATTGACCACGGCGGAAGCCTGTACACCATATATATGCATGCCTCCAAGTTGTATGTCAGCACAGGAGACGTGGTCGTAAGAGGGGAGACCATTGCTGCGGTAGGTTCCACCGGCCGTTCCACCGGCCCGCACCTGCACTTCGGCGTGCGTCTGAACGGAGAATATGTAAGTCCCTGGAATTATCTGAAACAGTAATATAAGGAAAGGTACACATTATGCAGGACAACGAAATTTATACAACGGGCATTGAGCCCGGACAGCAGCCGGAAAACGGCGGAAAAAAAACACAGGACAAAAGCGGAAAGTTTTTCTGGGGCGGACTGTTTACAGGTCTGATTATGTCCCTTTTAGTAGTGAGCAGCGTGTATGTGGTAAACCGCATCCAGTATGCCCATAAGTCAGGCCAGACGGTAGGGCTTCACACCCGGGAAGAAAGTCAGGAAAACACGGACGGAGAAAGTGTTACCGGAGAAGCGGTCAACGAAGACACGGTAGCCAAGATGAAGGTTATTGAAAATGTAATCGACACTTACTTTTATAAAGAAGACGTGGATAAAGACGCCATGGTGGACGGTATCTTTAAGGGCATGGTTGAGTCGCTTGGCGACCCTTATTCCGAATACTACTCCAAGGAAGAACTGGAAAGTCTGTATCAGGACTCCTTTGGTGTTTATTACGGCGTGGGCGCTTATGTAAGTCTTGACACCACGACAGGTCTTGCGAAAGTCAGCGGTATTATTGCAGACTCTCCGGCTGAGGAGGCGGATCTACGTGCCGAGGATATTATTTACAAGGTGGACGATGTGGATGTAACGGGCATGTCCTTACAGGAAACGGTTTCCCTGATTAAGGGTGATGAGAATACAACCGTTAAGCTGACCCTTATCCGTGATGGTAAAGAAATCGAAAAAGAAGTGACAAGAAGAAAGGTGGAATCCCCCACCGTTAAGTTTGAAATGTTGGATGACGGCATGGCATACATCCAGATTACAGAGTTTGATACCGTGACTGTGGACCAGTTTACGGAAGCCATGGCAATGGCAAGAGGCAATGACATGAAGGGACTCATCCTGGATTTGCGCAGCAATCCGGGCGGTAATTTAAGCTCCGTGGTAAGCATTGCCAAGCAGATGCTGCCCAAGGGTCTGATTGTATACACGGAAGACAGGGACGGCAACCGGGAGGAATATTCCTGTGACGGCTCCAAAGAGCTGGATGTGCCCATGGTTGTTTTAGTAAACGGCAATTCCGCCAGTGCGTCCGAAATCCTGGCAGGCGCCATTAAGGATTACGGTATCGGTACACTGGTAGGCACCACGACCTTCGGCAAGGGCATTGTGCAGAGACCTATTGAACTGTCCGACGGCTCTGCAGTCAAGCTGACCATCAGCTCCTATTACACACCGAACGGCATCAATATCCACGGTATCGGCATCGAACCGGATGTGGAATGCGAATTTGACAGTGAAAGATATTACAGCGACGAAGCATACGACAATCAGCTTGAAAAGGCGAAGGAAGTACTGCTTCAGAAAATGGAAGGTACAAACTAATCAATGATGGAAGAAAATTTAAGATATGAAGATTCCGGGATTAATCCCAAGATTTTACGCGCGGTTTCCGAGATGGGCTATACCCAGATGACGCCTATACAGGAACAGGCAATTCCCCAGCTTATGGAAGGAAAGGATGTCATCGGGCAGGCGCAGACAGGAACAGGAAAGACGGCAGCGTTCGGGATTCCCATGCTGCAGATGGTAGACCCCGCCAGCCGGGAGTTGCAGGGCATGATTTTATGTCCTACCAGAGAGCTTGCCATTCAGGCGGCAGAGGAGCTTCACAAATTTTCCAAATACATGCACGGCATACGTGTGGTACCTATTTATGGCGGGCAGGATATTTCCCGGCAGATTAAAGCCTTAAAAGGCGGCGTCCAGATTATTGTGGGTACACCGGGACGTGTCATGGACCATATGCGCAGACACACTATCAAGTTAGACAGCCTGAAAATGGTGGTGCTGGATGAAGCGGATGAAATGCTGAACATGGGCTTCCGCGAGGATATGGAAGCCATTCTGGGAGAAATCCCGTGCGAGCACCAGACGGCGCTTTTCTCGGCAACTATGCCGCAGGCTATTTTAGACATTACCTACAAATACCAGAAGGATGCGGTGGTCGTGCGGATTACCAAGCAGGAGCTGACAATTCCTCTGGTAAAGCAGTATTATTATGTAGTGAAAAATATTTACAAGGAAGAAGCCATCAGCAGACTGATTGATACCTACAATCTGAAGCGTTCCATCGTATTCTGCAACACCAAAAAGATGGTGGATGAGCTGGCGGAGCATCTGAAGGACAGGGGCTATCAGGCAGAAGGACTGCACGGGGATATGACCCAGAAGCAGAGGGATTTTGTCATGAACCGCTTTAAAAACGGCAGTCTGCAGGTACTGATTGCAACGGATGTGGCGGCAAGAGGCATTGATGTGGACGACTTAGAGGCGGTCTTTAACTATGATGTGCCGCAGGATACGGAATACTACGTCCACAGAATAGGACGTACCGGCAGAGCGGGCAGGGAAGGACTTGCCTTTACCTTTGCTTACGGCAGGGATTTATACCGTATCCGGGAAATCGAGAGAGTCTGCAAAACCAAGATGACGGAGCAGAAGCTGCCCAAGTCCGCACAGGTTATGGACATTAAGTTAAACAAACTGCTGCAGGCGGCGAAGGATACCCTGGATAAAGAAGATTATGTAAAGCTCCAGGATCAGATTGAAGAAAAAATGGAGGACTACGAGTTAGACCCCATGGAGCTTTTAGCATATCTTGTAAGGAAGGAAATCGGCGAGGCGCCGGAAGAAATCGTTATCGAGGAGCCGCGCAAGAGACGCTCTTCCTTCGACGACAGAAGAAAGCGCTTCTCAGATGATGACAGAAGAAAGCGTTTTGCGGATGACGGCGGACATAAATCCCGCGTATTCGGCAGAGGCGACAAAGAAGGCAGCCGCAGAGGTGGAAGCTTCGGTGACAGAGAGAGAAGCAGCCGCAGAGACGGTGCACGCGGTGAAAGAAAAGGGAACCGCGAATTCCGTAAGGTTACGGACAGACGCGATTCCAGGGAGAAACGTAAATAATCAAACAGTTACCTTACAGCGGTAAGGGAGGAAGACACCGACGGCCGGTTGCGATAGGCTGCCGGTGTCATTTTATGCTTGCGCTTAAATAAATTGATGAAGTGGGTGGTATTTTCGATACCGACACGTTCCGCCACCTCATGAACCTTCAAATCAGTATCAGTCAAAAGATGTTCCGCCTCTTCTAAGCGTCTGCCGTTTAAGTACTGCAGGGGAGAAAAGCCGTAGGCTGCTTTGAACTCCCGACACAGACGGTATTTGTTGATGCCGGCCTGGGTCGAAACATTGTCTAAATTCAAATCTTCAGAATAATGCGTATCGTAGTAGGACTTAATATCCTCTAAATACATCTTTCCGCCGCGACCGGAGGAAAAACTAAACTCATCACAGGTCAGTTCTGTCAGTAAATCTACTAAAAGCTTATTGATAATCAGTTCGTTGGGAATGTAATTCCGCATGTAGGAAATCAGGGATGTGAGGGAAGCTTCAATCCGGGGCATATTTTCGGAGGAAACCACACCGCAGTATCTTTCCTTATATAATTCATAATAGAAGGAAAGGAAGGGACCCTGAATGTAAAAAATAATGTAATTCCAGTGCGTGGACTGGATACGGATGCTTACATTGGGCGAACAGGGGAGAAACACGAAGGTATTTTCCGAAGCCACTGTTTTGTTTCCATTTAAAGAAACCGTACCGGTACCGGAAATCGTATAGAGCATGCAGTAGACCTGTTCCCTGCCAAAATTATAGCTGTAAGGATAAGAAGCATGAATTTCGTTCCAGGCGAGAACTGTATTTAAGGAATTGGTTGAGAGTGAGCTGTGGTAGCAGGTCTTTAAGGTATAAAATTCCGAGTAAGCCGTGTTATGTATGGACAAATAGTGCATTAACGAATCCTTGACGGTATCGGCAATGTTTTCTTCAAAATGAAAGCCGTTCATGATTTCTCCTCCGTTCTGGTTTTGATGTACTTATTTTAATACAAAATAAACATAAAGTAAATAATAACTTAAACATAAACATGGCATAAGCAATTCAAAATTGACAGTAATACGCAAGAATAAGCGATATCGACGCCGTCATTGACATAAAAATTAGATATTTTTAACAATAAGAATTGGATATTAAACAAAAATACTATGTGATTTTTATAAAAACTGTATGAAAATAAGCCAACTACAAGAATGGAAAAGAATATGCAAGATTGCGAGATGAAAAGCAAAAAGGAAAATGCTACAATACAAAATGAAGTTAACGATAAAGTTAATTAAATAAAGGAGGATGTTACACATTATGAAACTGAAAAAAGTTTTAGCAGTATGTATGGCTTCCGTATTTGCACTTTCCTTAGTTGCCTGCGGCGACAAGACTGCAAATAGCGGAAACAACGAAACAGGAACACAGACCACACCGGCAGAGAGCACAACCGCAGCAACCGATGAGGCGGATGCCAACACCGGAGACAGCGATACCTTAAATTATGCAGATATCGTATTGGGAGAAAGCTACACTGATTTAACCGCAACCATTAAATGGTTCAGCAACAGAACCGACCTGCTTGACAATGCAGAGCCTGCAGCCGCTCATCCCTACAGCGAATACATAAAGGCATTCAACGAAATGTATCCCAACATTACTGTAGAAGTAGATGCTACCACCGATTATGAGCAGGATGCACTGCTTGCTCTTTCCAGCGGTAACTGGGGTGACATCATGATGATTCCTTCCATTGATATGGCTGAAATCTCTTCCTACTTCATTCCTTACGGATCTCTTGAGGACATGGAGCAGCAGGTAAGATACGCATCCAGATGGCTGTCCGACGGTCAGGTTTACGGTGTAGCCTCAACCGGTACCGCACAGGGTATTGTTTATAATAAGAAGGTGTTCGCTGATGCAGGCATTACTTCCATTCCCAAGACACCCGAAGAATTCATGAATGCCCTTCAGGCAATCAAGGACAACACCGACGCCATTCCTCTTTACACCAACTATGCAGCAGGATGGACCATGAGCCAGTGGGATGACCATATCAGCGGCACCGCAACCGGTGATGACACCTATAAGAACCAGAAGCTCGTTCATACTGCAAATCCTTTCCAGGATTACGGCGACGGCGCTCACGCATACAACGTATTCAAGATTATGTATGATGCAGTTGCAAACGGTCTGACCGAAGACAACTACATGAACACCGACTGGGAATCCAGTAAGGGTATGCTTCACAGAGGCGAAATCGGTTGTATGGTAGTTGGCTCCTGGGCTTATTCCCAGATGCAGGCAGCAGGCGATACGCCTGAAAACGTAGGCTACATGGCATTCCCCATTACCGTAAACGGTAAACAGTATGCTACTTCCGGCGCGGACTACTGCTTCGGTATCAACAAGAATTCTTCCGCTGACAATCAGGCAGCCGCTATGGTATTCGTAAAGTGGATGACCGAAAAGTCCGGATTTGCTTTTAATGAAGGCGGTATCCCCGTAGCAGCAGATGACGACAACTTCCCTGAAATGTATCAGGCATTTGAAGGTGTGGAATTCGTAACAGACCTTCCCGCACTTTCCGGCGAAGAAGACCTGTTAAGCAACGTAAACGTAGAGTCCGAATTAAACGTTTGCAATGGCGGTGACACCAAGAGCCAGAAGCTGATCGAGCATGCAGCTGCAGGTGATAAGACATTCGACGAAATTATGGACGAATGGAATCAGGCATGGACCGATGCTCAGGAAGAGTACAGCGTAGAAATTCTTTACTAAGAGACGGTATTTATAGGGAGCCGGGGATATCCTCGGCTCCTGCTTCTTAAAAAATGCATGGTGGAGGAAAAGAAATGGCAGGTTCCGTAAATAAGGCAGGCAGCCCTGCACATGCCAGAAAAGGTCTTTGGGGGTTCCTTAAAAGCCGCAGGGGGCAGAAAATCGCTATAACCGTGGCGTTTATGCTCATTCCCTTGTTTTTATTACTTTTATTTACATATTATCCGTTTTTGGAAATGATTAAATTCAGTTTCTACAAGATTAAAACGTATGCAGGATACAATGCCGGCAACTACGAATTCGTAGGTTTGAAAAACTACATAGATTTGTTTAAAAAGGGCACTATTTTAAGCACTTTGAAGAATAGCCTTTACTATCTGGTGGGCGCACTCATTCAGACTGTACTTGCCCTGTATCTTGCAACCGTCTTAAGCTTTAAGGTAAAAGGCGGCAACATCTTTAAGGGAATTATGTTCTTCCCGTACCTGATAAGCGGTATTGCTATCGGATTTATTTTCAAATTCTTCTTTACACCAGGATTTGGTTTCGACTCCATCTTAGGTGCACTGGGATTTGCTAAGGACAGCCTGCCGAACTGGTTAGGCGATAAGAGTGTCAACAACATTGTACTGGCAAGCACCTCCGTGTGGAGATACTGCGGACAGAATATGGTGCTTTTCATCGGTGCCATCATGTCCATTGACTCCGGTCTTTACGAGGCATCCATGCTGGACGGTGCCAACAGATTTCAGCAATTTCGATATATTATCCTGCCGGGCATCAAGACCATTCTGACCCTGAATGTCATTCTTGCCATTTCCGGTTCCTTAAGTGCCTTCGACCAGCCCTGGGTTATCACCGGCGGTAACAACGGCACCGAAACGTATTTCACCCTGATGCACAAAATGGCGCAGGAAAACAAGAAAATCGGTATGGCGGCAGCCATGGCAATCGTACTCTTTATCATTATTTTGATTGTGACCCTTCTTCAGAAGCTTGTGTTCAAGATTTTCTTTGATAATTATGAAAATGAAGTACCGAACGCAACCTTAAAGAGAGATGCCAGGATTGCACGCATCAGGGAAAAGAAGGCAAAGAAAGGAGCAGGTAAGCCATGGGAAGCATAGCAGCAACCAAATCGCAGCCCTTAACCGGGCATAAAGTAAGAAAGGAAATTCTTACATTCTTAAAATATTTTTCACTGGTATTTTTCTCCTTCTGCGCTATTGCTCCGATTATTTATTGTCTGCTTACGGCAGCCAAGACTAATGAAGAGTATGCAACCACACAGGTAACAACCCTGCCGCAGAACCTTTTTAACTTAAGCTCTTACATCAATGCCTGGAACCGTGCCGATATGGGAAAGGCCTTCTTAAATTCCTTTATTGTATTGGTATTCGTACTGGCGATTTCCATCATCATCGGCTCCCAGCTTGCGTTTGTACTGAGCCGCTTCAAGTTTCCGGGAAACGGACTGGTAAGAGGTCTGTTCATGGTTGCCAGCATGGTGCCCGGCGTGGCAATGCAGGTAACGGTTTATAACATTATGTACCAGACGGGACTGATTAACCACTTGTATGGCTACATTGTCCTGATGTGCGGTACGGATGTTATTTCCATTTATATTTTTATCCAGTTTATTGAAAATATATCCATCTCCATTGACGAGTCCGCCATTATGGACGGTGCTTCCTATTTCCGTATTTACCGCACCATCATTTTCCCGCTGTTAAAACCGGCGATTGTAACCAGTATGGTGTTAAAGGGCGTGAATACCTACAACGAATTCTATATGTCACACCTGTATCTGGAAATGGCAAGCCCGAAAATTTATACGGTTTCCACTTGTCTTAACGTTTTCGTGGGACCTATGGGAAACCAGTACAACTTAATCTGTGCCGGTGTAATTATTTCCTTAATTCCCGCGCTGATTGTATTTATTCTCTGCCAGAAGCAGATTTACAGCGGCCTTACCAACGGCGCCGTAAAGGGTTAATGTTTACTGTATGATAAGTTTACAAAGTTTATATGGAAAAACTGTGGAATTTATCCTATAATAACTGTATATTTGCATAAAATTGCAGATGAAAAGGAGTAAACGTCCCGGATGATAAGGAATACCGAACCAAAGATTACCATGAAGGACATTGCGCAGAAATTAGGCGTCAGTGTTGTAACCGTATCCAAAGCATTTAACAATAAAGAAGGTGTCAGCGAAGAGCTTCGTGCCCAGATAAAGAAGACCGCTGAGGAAATGGGATACCGCTATAATGCAACGGCCAAGGCATTGCGGGAGGGCCATTGCTTCAATATCGGCGTAATAGTAGCTTCACGGTATATGGACGAAACGGAGAATTCTTTTTATTTAAAAATGTACCAGAACATTATCAAGCACCTGACTGACTACGAATATTCCGGTATTCTGGAAATTGTGACGCAGGAGATGGAGGATGGCAACGAGCTGCCCCGCATCATCAGCAACAACAAAATAGACGGACTGATTGTGCTTGGACAAATGAAAGCGGAATACCTGCTTTTTATCAAAAAGACCGGTATCCACACGGTATACCTCGACTTTTACAACAAGACCATTGATGTGGATGCCGTGATTACGGACAATATTTACGGAGAATACCTTCTCACCAATTATCTGGTGGGCAAGGGACATAAAAAGATTGCATTTATCGGAAATATATACACCACTGCCAGTATTTTGGACCGGTACTTAGGTTATTACCGGTCGCTGCTTGCCAACAGACTGGAGGTGCATCCCGAATATCTTATCCCGGACAGAACGGACCAGGGTAAATTTATTGAAATCAAACTGCCTAAGGATATGCCCACCGCCTTTGTCTGCAACTGCGATACCGTGGCATACGCCCTTATCCAGAAGCTGAAAGACCGTGGCTACCGGGTGCCGGAGGATATTTCCGTAGTCGGATTTGATAACTATTCCTTCGGGGAATATTCCACACCGAAGCTTACCACCGTGGAGGTCGATGTGGATGCCATGACCATGCTGGCAGTAGATACGCTGCAGAAGCAGATTGCCGGACAGGGCGAAAAACCCAGCCGCAAGGTCATCAGCGGCACCCTGATTATCCGTGATTCCGTTGCGGAAGTGAAGTAAATGCGAGACAGGCGAAAAACTGTATACGGAACCCTGAAAAGTGAAATACCCGTTGCACGGCAGAAATGCTGCAAAGAAATGTGCAATGGGTATTTTTGTGTGCAGAAAAACATGTTATAATACATAAATAGAAACGTGGGAGACATGTTTACGGCATGGAGCCTTCGGGAACGGAGCATTTTTATGAAGATACTTCATTGTGCGGATTTGCATATAGACTCCCGCATGAACACAAATTTTGATGCGGAAAAAAGAAAAAAGAGAAAAGCGGAAATCTTAAACACCTACAGGCGGATGATAGAATATGCCGCAGAACAGGGCGTCGCTGCCATCCTCATTGCGGGTGATTTGTTTGACACGAATTCTGTTTCCCGGACTGCCATGAGCGCCGTGTATACAAGCATCAAAGAGCATCCCGATATTGCGTTTTATTATCTGAAGGGAAATCATGATGTCAACAGCTTCCTGGCTTCCATGGAGGAAATCCCGGAGAACCTGCATTTGTTTTCCGACACCTGGTTAAGCTATGAGGTGGGAACGACCAGACGGGGCAGGGTGATGCTGTCCGGCGTGGAACTGAATGCGGAAAACAGCAGCCTGATTTATCCGGCGCTTTCTCTGGACAGCAGGGATTTAAATATCGTGACCCTGCACGGACAGAGTGCGGAATACCGCTCCAAGGACAAAACGGAAGTCATCAGCATGTCGCTTTTGAAAAATAAAGGAATTGATTATCTGGCACTGGGGCATGTGCATGCCCATGTGGTGGAAGCACTGGATGCAAGAGGAATTTACTGCTATCCGGGCTGCCTCGAGGGAAGAGGCTTTGACGAATGCGGGGAGCATGGTTTTGAAATGCTTACCATTGAGGAAGAAACCGGAACGCTTACCCATGAATTTATTCCGTTTGCTTACCGCAATCTGTATACCGTGCCGGTGGATGTGACGGGCTGCCTGCATTCCGATGAAATGATACAGAGGGTAGAAGAGGTGCTTCGGGAAAAGGATTATGCACCGGGCAGTTTACTGAAAATAGAACTTACCGGAGAAGTGGATGTTTCCTGCGAATGCAATGTTTCCTATATACAGGAACGTTTTTCACCCCGCTTTTTCTTTGTAAAAGTAAAAGACAGCACCCGGCTGAAGGTGGATTACACGGATTATCTTTTAGACGAGTCCTTAAAGGGCGAATTTGTCCGGACCGTCATGCAGGATACGACCCTGACACCCGAAATGCAGAGTGAAATTATACGCTGTGGCTTGCAGGCACTTGCCGGAGAGGAGTTCGCAGGATGAAATTAATTAGTTGCTCCATTGAAAATTTTGGAAAATTAAACGAATACGAGAGAAACTTTTCGGAAGGAATTACGGTCTTTTTAGAGCGCAATGCCTGGGGAAAAAGCACGCTGGCGGCATTTATCAAGGTCATGTTTTTCGGCTTTGCCGGAGAAAGCAAAAAGCTTTTGGCGGACAGGGAGCGTGAAAAATACCGTCCCTGGAACAAAGGCACCTATGGAGGAAAAATTGTCTTTGAAACCGGCGGAAAGCGTTACATTCTGCAGCGTACCTTCGGTGCCAAGGAAAAGGACGACAGCGCCGAGCTCTACGATGCGGCTACCAATTTGCCTTCTAAGGATTTTTCCTGCGACAATATCGGCGAGACATTGTTCGGACTGGATGACAAGTCCTTCCTGCGCACAGTGTTTGTGGCGCAGAATGAGGTAAATGTGCAGGAGGACGGAAAATGTGGCGTCAGCGACAGCATCAATGCGAAAATCGGCAACCTGACAGATGCCACGGACGATTTGACCAACTACGAAAGCGTCATCAAGGCCATGGCGGACGAGATGAACCGGCTTTCTCCCACACGTTCCACCGGACAGATTAAAAAGCTTGCCTCGGAAATCGGTTCCTTAAGCGCGGAAGTGCGGCAGGAGGAAACCGTGGAGGGCACGTTGCAGGATGTGGAAGAACGATACCTGAAGGAAAAGGAAGCCTGCCGGCAGATGAAGGCAAGGCAGAAGGAAGTGGAGGAGGAATATTCCCGCTCCTTGCTGACCGGTTCCTTACAGGATTTGCGTCGGGACTACGAAGAGAAAAAAGAAGAAGTGCGCTTAAAGAGAACCCTGTTTGCGGGCAGCGTTCCCGAAGAGGATGAGCTGGCGAACATGCAGGAGCTGGGCAGGGAGCTGGACAGAGAGAAGAGCATTATGCAGGAAAACCGTCTGTTTGCCGAGGACGAGGAACGGCGAAAAGCATTGGCGCATACTTTCTCGGCGGGGCTGCCGGAACAGGCAGAGCTGCTTTCCCGGAAGGAGCAGATTTCCCGTTACAAAGAGGTGCAGGGCGAACTTGCAGCGAGCAGACTTTCCAGGGAAGAAGAGGAACGCCTGCAGATTTTGTCGGAAGCCTACCCGAAGGGCATGGCGGAAAAAGAAGAAATCGACGATATGCTGGCAGACTGGAACCGCAAAAAGGCGGTGAAGGCGGAACTGGTACATAAAAAAATCCAGGCGGAATTTTTGCAGAACCAGAACAAGCACAAGGAAAGACTGTTTTTCCTGTTTCTGGCGCTCGGCGTTATTCTGCTTATTGCAGGCGGCGTGCTGTTTTTGGTAAGCACTCCTGCGGCTGTTGTGGGACTTATTGCAGGCGTGCTGATGCTGGGACTGGCGGTGATGAACCGTCCCACCGGCAAGGAAGAGGCAGCCGGTTATGCCAAAGAAGTGGAAGAGGACGAAGCAGGCATCAAGGCGGCGGAGGACAGAATGCAGTTGTTCTTCCGTGATTTTGAGCTGCGCGGCTACCCGGATACTGTGGAAGCGGTGCTTTACGATATGCGGAGAGATGAGGCGGAATACGACAGGCTGCACCGGAAAAAAGAGTTGGCTGCCGAGCCGGAAAAAGTGGCGCGGGCAGAGGAAATGCTGGCGGACATTACAGCTTATCTTCGAAAGTTTTACCCTACCATTCATATTAACGAAAACAACATTTCCGAAAGCTTTGAACTTCTGTGGCGGGAGGCACTGGAATACAGCGAGCTGAAACGCAAGAAGGATGCTTTCGACAAGGCAAAGGAAGTCTACGAGGATGCGGACGAAGTGATTGGCGCTTTCCTTCAGAAAATCGGGCAGACGCCCCACCCCGACCGGGTAAAGCAGCTTAAGGATATTCACGAGCAGCTTATCCGTTACCATGCTGCCTATGAAGAACTGGAAAAGGCTTCTTCCAAATTAAAGGAATTTGAAGAAAGTAACGCGGATGTGCAGGCGGCTGCGGCAGAAGCGGCGGGCACACAGATGCGCAGCAAGGAAGAAATCCAGGCGGAGAAGCAGAAGCTGGAAACGGATATTTCGGACACCGAGCGAGCAATACGGGCTTACGAAAAGCAGATGGAAGAATTAAGGGAACGCGCCGGCAGCGTGGAGGACGCCAAGGAGCGTCTGGAGCAGCTTGCAGAAGAAAAAGAGGAGCTGGCTCACCGGTATGATGTAGTGGACAAAACGAAGCAGTATTTGTCACAGGCGAAGGAAAACCTGACCGCCAGATACCGCGACCCCATCATGAACGGCTTTAACAAATATTACGAAATGCTGACCGGATGCCTGCCCAGGGAATACAAAATGGATGCCAACATCAGCCTGACGAAGGAAGAAAGCGGCGGCAGAAGACAGATTACCGCACTCAGCAGCGGCTGGCAGGATTTGGTAAACATCTGCCTGCGTATGGCACTTGTGGATGCCATGTATAAGGAAGAAAAGCCCTTTCTTGTCATGGATGACCCGTTTGTCAATCTGGATAAAGAAAAAATGGAGCTTGCCAAAGGGTTCCTGCGGGCTATCTCCAAAGAATACCAGGTGCTCTACTTCACCTGTCATGAAAGCAGAATTTAAGAGAAAATTGCATGAAAAAGAGATATTTAATATTGCTGGTTTTATGTGTATCTTTACTGGCTGGCTGCGGTACGGACAAATGAAGCTGCATGCGGGGGAAATTAGCCTGTAAGCGAAGGGGTTAGGCAGGTTTGAAACCAGATTACGCGGAAAAGAAGGAAACGGGTCAAAATCCGCGTAGGGCTTGAAAATGATTTACGCGGAAAAGAGAAGAAAAGCCGAAAATCCGCGTAAGTCCCCAAAAAATCCTAGTCAAGTCCATATTTGTGTGTAAATTCCTTAAGGT
>FR880802.1 GCA_000434615.1 Clostridium sp. CAG:510 | reverse complement strand
GAGAAAGTACAATTTAAATACAATTTTTTTGAAAAAGGACTTGCTTTTTTTAGAGGAGTAATGTAAAATACTCCTTGCTGTGGCATGATAGCGATGAAGCGTGAGGTTGCTGCTGATGGGTGATGCCGGATAGCAGGTTTTCCGTGGAGCGAATGTCAAGTTAGGAAACTGACGACAAGTCACTGTACAGACAATCAGGTCTGCCGATAGGCAGAAACAACCGTGAGAAACGAAGCAGTTCAAATACATTGTGTTTGACTGTAGGACACACACGGGAGAGTGTACAGTCACCGCTTGTCGTACTTCAATTAAAAGTGCGAAAAGGAGGCGACTTTTTTTATGGCAACGAGTCAAGTAATGAGAATTACACTGAAAGCGTACGATCATCAGTTAGTAGATGCATCTGCCAAAAAAATCATCGAAACAGTCAAGAAGAATGGAGCTCAGGTAAGCGGACCGGTACCCCTTCCTACTAAAAAGGAAGTAGTTACTATTCTCCGTGCAGTTCACAAGTACAAAGATTCCCGTGAACAGTTCGAGCAGAGAACCCATAAGAGACTTATCGATATCATTACACCGACACAGAAGACAGTTGATGCATTGCAGAGACTGGAAATGCCTGCAGGTGTTTACATTGATATTAAGATGAAGAACAAGTAATTCAACATCTTAAGAAACATAATATCCCCTACTAGTATGGACGCGAGGTATTGGACATCGAATACGGTATGCGCCCCGCTGTAGAATAAACAGGAGGAAAACATGAAGAAAGCAATTTTAGCAACAAAAGTCGGAATGACTCAAATCTTCAACGAAGACGGTGTTCTTGTTCCCGTAACCGTTCTTCAGGCAGGACCTTGTGTAGTAACCCAGGTTAAAACAGTTGAAAACGACGGTTACAGCGCAGTACAGGTTGGCTTCGTAGACAAGAAAGACAAGATCATCAACAAAGATGCAAGCGGAAAGAAAGAAATCGTTCACGCACACGGCGTAAACAAGGCTATGCAGGGACATTTCAAGAAAGCCGGCACGACATCCAAGAGATATGTAAGAGAATTCAAATTTGAAAATGCAGAAGAATATGCTCTCGGTGCAGAGATTAAAGCTGATATCTTCGCAGCAGGCGACAAGATTGATGCTTCCGCAATTTCCAAAGGTAAAGGTTTCCAGGGTGCGATCAAGAGATTTGGTCAGCACAGAGGACCTATGAAGCATGGTTCCAAATTCCATCGTCATCAGGGTTCCAATGGTGCCTGCTCCTCACCCAGCCGTGTATTCAAGGGAAAAGGAATGCCCGGACATATGGGTTGCGTAAAAGTAACCGTTCAGAACCTCGAAGTAGTAAGAGTGGATGCTGACAAGAACTTACTTTTAGTAAAGGGCGCAGTACCCGGTCCCAAGAAAGCATTAGTGACCATTAAAGAAACCGTAAAGGCAGAAAGCTAATCGCTTGCGGCTTGAAGATGAAAGGAGGACTTAGACAGAAATGGCAAACGTATCTGTTTATAACATGGAAGGCAAAGAAGTCGGAACAATCGACTTAAACGATGCTATTTTCGGCGTAGAAGTGAACGAACATCTGGTACACATGGCAGTTGTTCAGCAGCTTGCAAATAATCGTCAGGGTACACAGAAAGCAAAGACACGTTCTGAAGTATCCGGTGGCGGAAGAAAACCTTGGAGACAGAAAGGAACCGGTCATGCAAGACAGGGTTCAACAAGATCTCCCCAGTGGGCAGGCGGCGGTGTTGTATTCGCTCCCGTTCCCAGAGATTACTCTTTCAAATTAAACAAGAAAGAGAAGAGAGCAGCTCTTAAGTCTGCACTGACCAGCAAGGTTCAGGACAAGAAGCTTATCGTGGTTGACGAACTTAAGTTTGACGAAATCAAGACCAAGAGCTTTGCAAACGTTATGAAGAACCTGAACGTAACAAAGGGACTTGTTGTTTTAGCTGAGAACGACGCAAACGTAGTTCTTTCCGCAAAGAACATCCCCACTGTTCAGACCACTTTAACCAACACCTTAAACGTTTATGACGTGATGAAGGCAGGCACTGTTGTTCTTACCAAGGACGCTGTTGCAAAGATGGAGGAGGTATACGCATAATGGCAGACATTAAATACTATGACGTTATCCTCAAACCGGTTATTACCGAAAAGAGTATGGCCGGTATGGGCGAAAAGAAATATACTTTCCTGGTTCATCCGGATGCAAACAAGACACAGATTAAAGAAGCTGTGGAAAAAATGTTCGATGGCGCTAAAGTAGAGAGAGTTAACACCTTGAACTACGACGGAAAGAATAAGAGACGCGGCATGACCACCGGCAAGACTGCTAAGACCAAGAAAGCAGTTGTATGGCTTACCGCTGACAGCAAAGATATCGAAATCTTCGCTGGATTATAAGATTTTTAAGTATGCGGCTTAGGGGCTGCGCAAAATAATTGAGCAAAGGAGATACAACAATGGGAATTAAGACATACAACCCATATACACCTTCGAGAAGAAATATGACCGGTTCTGATTTTTCCGAGATTACCAAGACTGTTCCTGAAAAATCACTGTGCGTATCTTTAGACAAGAGCGCTGGTCGTAACAATCAGGGTAAGATTACCGTCAGACATCGCGGCGGCGGATCCAGAAGAAAATACAGAATCATTGATTTCAAGAGATATAAGGATGGCATTCCTGCAACTGTAATCGGTATCGAATACGACCCGAACAGAACTGCAAACATCGCTCTTATCTGCTATGAAGACGGCGAGAAGGCTTACATTCTTGCACCCGAAGGCCTGACAGACGGCATGAAGGTTATGAACGGTGAGCACGCAGAAGTAAGAACAGGTAACTGCCTGCCTTTGGCTCAGATCCCTGTAGGTACTCAGGTACACAACGTAGAATTATATCCCGGCAAGGGCGGCCAGTTAGTTCGTTCCGCTGGTAACAGCGCACAGCTGATGGCTAAGGAAGGCAAATACGCTACCTTAAGACTTCCCTCCGGTGAAATGAGAATGGTTCCTCTCAACTGCAGAGCAACCGTTGGTATTGTAGGCAATGTAGACCACAGCCTTGTAAACTTAGGTAAAGCAGGACGTAAGCGTCACATGGGTATCCGTCCTACCGTTCGCGGTTCCGTTATGAACCCTAACGACCATCCTCACGGTGGTGGTGAAGGCAAGACCGGTATCGGACGTCCGGGTCCCTGCACTCCTTGGGGCAAACCTGCACTCGGCTTAAAGACACGTAAGAAGAAAAACAAGTCCAATAAGCTGATTGTAAGAAGAAGAGACGGCAAGGCCATCAAATAATTAAGGAGGAGAGACAATGGCTAGATCACTGAAAAAAGGACCTTTCGCAGACAAGAGCCTGTTAAAAAAGGTTGACGCATTAAATGCATCAGGACAGAAGCAGGTTATCAAGACCTGGTCCCGTCGTTCTACAATTTTCCCTTCTTTTGTGGGACATACAATTGCAGTACATGACGGTAGAAAGCACGTTCCTGTATATGTAACAGAAGATATGGTTGGACACAAGCTCGGCGAGTTCGTTGCAACCAGAACATTTAGAGGACATGGAAAAGACGAAAAGAAGTCAAAAGTAAGATAATTTCACTTCCATAGTTGAAAGGAGGACCAATTCTATGGCTAAGGGACATAGAAGTCAAATTAAAAGAGAAAGAAACGCGCAGAAAGATACAAGACCTTCAGCTAAGATCTCTTACGCAAGAGTTTCTGTTCAGAAAGCATGTTTCGTATTGGATGCCATCAGAGGCAAGGATGTTCAGACTGCTCTGGCAATCTTAACCTATAATCCCAGATATGCATCAAGCGTTGTAAAGAAGTTATTGGAATCTGCAGTAGCCAATGCTGAAAATAATAATGGTATGAATCCTGCTAACCTTTATGTTGCAGAATGCTTCGCCAACAAGGGACCTACCATGAAGAGAGTAAGACCCAGAGCACAGGGCAGAGCATACAGAATTGAGAAGCAGATGAGCCACATCACCGTTATTCTGGATGAGAAGAAATAGGAAGGGAGTCAAGAGTTATGGGACAGAAAGTTAATCCTCACGGCCTTAGAGTCGGCGTTATTAAAGATTGGGATTCTAAATGGTACGCTGATGCTGAATTCTCTGACTATTTAGTAGAGGACTACAACATCAGAAAGTATCTGAAGAAGAAATTATATGCTGCAGGTGTTTCCAAGATTGAAATCGAAAGAACATCTGACAGAGTAAAAGTTATCATCTATACCGCAAAGCCCGGTGTTGTAATCGGTAAGGGCGGTGCAGAAATCGAAGTAACTAAGGCAGAACTTGCCAAGCTTACCGGCAAGAAGGTTTTAGTTGACATCAAAGAAATCAAGAGACCGGATAAGGATGCACAGCTCGTTGCAGAAAACATTGCACAGCAGCTTGAAAACCGTGTATCTTTCAGACGTGCCATGAAGTCCTGCATGGGCAGAACCATGAAGGCAGGTGCACAGGGTATCAAGGCTTCCTGTTCAGGACGTCTGGGCGGTGCAGATATGGCTCGTACCGAGTTCTACAGCGAGGGAACAATTCCTCTGCAGACATTGAGAGCAGATATTGACTATGGCTTCGCAGAAGCTGACACCACATACGGTAAGGTTGGTGTTAAGGTTTGGATTTACAAAGGCGAAGTTCTTCCCACTAAAAATCAGGAAGGGAGCGAGAAATAATTATGTTAATGCCTAAGAGAGTAAAGCGTCGTAAACAGTTCCGCGGCAGTATGGCAGGTAAAGCTATGAGAGGCAATACCTTAAGTTACGGCGAATTCGGTCTGGTTGCAATAGAGCCTTGCTGGATCAAAGCAAATCAGATTGAAGCAGCCCGTATTGCTCTTACCCGTTATACCAAGCGTACCGGTAAAGTATGGATTAAGATTTTCCCGGATAAGCCCGTAACCGTTAAGCCTCTTGGAACTCGTATGGGTTCCGGTAAAGGTGCCGTTGATGGTTGGGTAGCAGTTGTTAAACCTGGACGTGTAATGTTTGAAATCGCAGGAGTTCCCGAGGAATCTGCAAGAGAAGCATTACGTCTTGCAATGCACAAGCTTCCTTGCAAGTGCAAGGTAGTTTCTAAAGCAGATCTGGAAGGCGGTGTGGCAGAAAATGAATAAATTCGTAGAAGATTTGAGAAATAAATCAGATGCAGAATTAGCACAGGAATTAGTTGCTGCAAAGAAAGAACTTTTCAATTTGAGATTCCAGAACGCAACCAATCAGTTGGACAATACAGCAAGAATTAAAGAAGTAAGAAAAAATATTGCCCGTATTCAGACTGTTATTACCGAGAAAGCAAACGCATAATCGGTTTCGTTCACAAGGCCCCATGAGGGTGGAATTTCAGAAAGGAGATTTTGATCGTGGAAAGAAATTTAAGAAAAACACGTACCGGTAAGGTAATCAGCAATAAGATGGATAAGACAATCGTTGTTGCTATTGAAGAGCATGTTAAGCATCCCCTTTACAAGAAGATCGTAAAAGATACTTACAAATTAAAGGCTCATGACGAAAACAATGAATGCAATATTGGCGATACCGTTAAAGTAATGGAAACAAGACCTCTCTCCAAGGATAAGAGATGGAGACTTGTTGAAATCGTTGAAAAGGCTAAATAATCTAGGCCTAAAGAGAATTTCGGTACAATTTTGGAAGGAGAAATAACATGGTTCAGCAAGAGAGCAGACTTAAGGTTGCTGATAACACCGGTGCAAAGGAACTTCTCTGCATCAGAGTTATGGGCGGCTCTACAAGAAGATATGCACAGATTGGCGATATCATTGTTGCTTCTGTTAAAGATGCAACACCAGGCGGCGTTGTAAAAAAAGGTGATGTAGTAAAGGCTGTTGTCGTTCGTTCCGTTAAAGGCGCACGTCGTAAAGATGGTTCTTACATCAAATTTGATGAAAATGCTGCAGTAATCATCAAAGATGACAAGACTCCGAGAGGAACTCGTATCTTTGGACCGGTAGCGAGAGAACTTCGTGAGAAGCAGTTCATGAAGATTGTTTCCCTTGCACCCGAAGTATTATAAGGAGGTATCCCATGGCTACATTAAAAATCAAAAAAGGTGATACCGTAAAGGTCATCGCCGGCAAAGATAACGGCAAGGAAGGCAAAGTTATTGCCGTAGACCACAAGAACAGCAAAGTAACAGTTGAAGGCGTAAACATGATTACAAAGCATGCAAAACCTTCTCAGGCTAACCCCAACGGCGGAATTCTTCAGAAAGAAGCTCCGATTGACCTGTCCAACGTAATGTATGTTCACGAAGGAAAGGTTACCAGAATCGGCTTCAAGGTAGAAGACGGCAAAAAAGTTCGTGTTGCTAAGACAACCGGCAAAGTGATTGATTAATTCGGGGAAGGAGGAAACAAAGCGTGAGCAGACTTAAAGATTTATATAACAGTGAAATTAAAGACGCCATGGTTAAGAAGTTCGGTTACAAGAACGTAATGGAAATCCCCAAGATTGACAAAATCGTAATCAACATGGGCGTTGGTGAAGCAAAGGAAAACGCAAAGGTTCTGGAAGGCGCTGTTAAGGATATGGAAACCATTACCGGACAGAAAGCTATTCTGACCAAGGCTAAGAATTCCGTAGCAAACTTCAAAATCCGTGAAGGTATGCCTATCGGATGCAAGACCACCTTACGTGGTGACAAGATGTATGAGTTCCTGGATCGTCTGGTAAACTTAGCATTACCCCGTGTACGTGACTTCAGAGGTGTAAACCCTAACGCATTCGACGGCAGAGGTAACTATGCACTTGGTATTAAGGAACAGATTATCTTCCCTGAAATCGAATATGATAAGGTAGATAAGGTAAGAGGTATGGATATCATTATCGTAACCACCGCAAAGACAGATGAAGAGGCACGTGAATTATTAAGATTATTCAACATGCCCTTCGCTAAATAGGAGGTAAATTCATGGCTAAGACATCTATGAAGTTAAAACAGCAGCGTAAGCCCAAGTTCTCTACCCAGGCTTACACACGTTGCAAGATCTGCGGACGTCCCCATTCTGTTTTAAGAAAATATGGAATTTGCAGAGTTTGCTTCCGTGAACTTGCATATAAGGGACAGATTCCCGGCGTGAAGAAAGCAAGCTGGTAAGGATGAAAAGATTTCCTAAGCCGGCACAAAACGCCGACTTAGAAAATCTAACTAATTATTTAAGCATGGTTCAAGTCAAAATTATAAGGAGGAAACTAAATCATGACTATGAGTGATCCTATTGCAGATATGCTTACAAGAATCCGTAACGCAAACACTGCAAAACATGACACAGTTGATGTTCCTTCTTCCAAAATGAAACTGGCTATTGCACAGATTTTATTAGAAGAAGGCTATATTAAGAAATACGATATCGTAGAAGAGGGCAACTTCAAGACCATCCGCATTACTTTAAAGTACAATGCAGATAAGACCGAAAGAATCATCTCCGGTATCAAGAGAATCAGCAAGCCCGGTCTTCGTGTATATGCCGGCAAGGAAGATCTGCCTAAGGTACTCGGCGGACTCGGTATTGCAATCATTTCCACAAACCAGGGTGTTGTAACCGACAAGAAGGCAAGAGAGCTGCAGGTTGGCGGCGAAGTTCTTGCATTCGTATGGTAATTAACCGGAAACTATAAACCTAATAAAATATTATAGGAGGTACGGGCATGTCACGTATAGGTAGAATGCCAATCGCAATTCCTGCAGGCGTAACTGTAGAGGTTGCAGAAAATAACAAAGTGACCGTTAAGGGTCCTAAGGGAACTCTTGAGAGAGTTCTTCCTCACGAGATGGAAATCAAAGTTGAGGGCGCAGAAGTAGTAGTTTCAAGACCCAATGATTTAAAGAAAATGAAATCTTTACATGGTTTAACCAGAACTCTTATTCATAACATGGTAGTCGGTGTTACCGAAGGCTATGAAAAGAAGCTGGAAGTAAACGGTGTAGGTTACAGAGCAGCTAAGTCCGGTAAGGTTCTGACCTTATCCTTAGGATACTCTCATCCCGTAGAGATGACCGATCCCGAAGGTATCGAAACAGTTCTTGATGGACAGAACATCATTATCGTAAAAGGTATTGATAAAGAAAAAGTTGGCCAATTCGCAGCTGAAATCAGAGATAAGAGAAGACCTGAACCTTACAAGGGCAAGGGTATTAAGTATGCTGATGAGACAATCAGACGTAAAGTTGGTAAGACCGGTAAGAAATAACAGATAAGGAGAGTATGAAAATGGTTAGTAAAGAATCAAGACAAGAAATTCGTGTTAAAAAGCACATGAGAATACGTAACCGTTTCAGCGGTACTGCCGAAAGACCCCGTCTGGCCGTATTCAGAAGCAATAATCATATGTATGCTCAAATTATCGACGATACAGTTGGTAACACATTAGTATCTGCTTCCACTCTTGAAAAAGAAATCAAGGCAGAGCTGGAAAAGACCAATAACGTTGATGCAGCAGCATATCTTGGAACTGTAATTGCAAAGAGAGCACTGGAAAAAGGCATCTCTGAAGTAGTCTTTGATAGAGGCGGCTTTATATACCAGGGTAAAATCGCAGCATTAGCTGAAGCAGCCAGAGAAGCTGGCTTACAATTCTAGGAAAGGGAGAAGACATATGAAACAGACAATCGTAGATGCAAGTCAGCTTGAATTAATGGATAAGGTCGTTGTTATTAAGCGTGTATCCAAGACTGTAAAGGGTGGACGTACCATGCGTTTCACCGCTTTAGTAGTAGTTGGTGACGGCAACGGTCATGTAGGCGCAGGACTTGGCAAGGCTGTAGAAATTCCTGAAGCAATCCGTAAGGGTAAAGAAGATGCCATGAAGCACATCGTAAATGTTGCTATGGATGAAAACAACAGTATTACACACGACTTCATTGGTACTTATGGCTCCGCTAATGTTCTTTTGAAGAAGGCTCCCGATGGTACCGGTATCATCGCTGGTGGTCCTGCTCGTATCGTTTGCGAACTTGCAGGTATCAAGAATATCCGTACCAAATCTCTGGGCTCCAACAATAAGCAGAACGTTGTTCTGGCAACCATTGCAGGTTTAAGCAAGCTGAAGTCCCCGGAAGAAGTAGCTAAAAACCGTGACAAATCAGTAAACGAAATCCTCGCTTAATCGGGTAACCGGTTAAACAAATGGTTTGAAAGGAGAAAAAAGACAATGGCAGAGAATAAAATGTTAAAAATCACATTAGTTAAGTCCACCATTGGAGCTGTTCCCAAGAACAAGGCAACAGCACTTTCCATGGGACTGAGAAAACTGAACAAGTCTGTTATCCTTCCGGATAATGCAGCTACAAGAGGACAGATTCAGCAGATTAGTCATTTAATTAAAGTAGAAGAAGTATAAACGGATAGGAGGTGTCAGAATGGAATTATCAAATTTAAGACCCGCAGAAGGTTCCAAGCACAGTGATAATTTTAGAAGAGGCCGTGGACATGGTTCAGGTAATGGCAAGACTGCCGGTAAGGGACATAAGGGACAGAAAGCACGTTCCGGAGCACCCAGAATCGGTTTTGAAGGTGGTCAGATGCCTTTATACAGACGTATTCCTAAGAGAGGCTTCACCAACAGAAATACAAAGGATATCGTTGCAATCAACTTAAGTGCTCTTGAAGTTTTTGATAACGGCAGCACCGTAGATGTAAATGCACTTATGGAAGCAGGCATTATCAAGAACCCCAGAGATGGCGTAAAGATCCTTGGAAATGGAGAGTTAACTAAGAAGCTTACGGTTAAGGCTGATGCGTTCAGCGCTTCCGCTAAAGAAAAAATCGAAGCTCTTGGTGGAAGTGCAGAGGTGATGTAATATGCTTACAACACTGAAAAATGCATTTAAAATCAAGGATATCAGAAAAAAAATCTTTTATACCTTCGTAATGCTCGTTATTATCCGTATCGGCTCTACACTGCCGGTACCGGGCATTAACGGAGAAACCTTCCGCGCCTGGTTTGCTCAGCAGACCAGCGGAATGGGAGGCGCTTTAAGCTTCTTTGATGCCATTACAGGTGGTTCCTTTACCAATATGTCCATCCTGTCATTGAACATCAACCCGTACATCACATCCTCTATTATCATTCAGCTTCTTACCATTGCAATTCCGAAGCTGGAAGAAATGCAGAAGGACGGCGAGGACGGCAGAAAGAAGTTAGCATCCATAACCCGTTATGTGACCGTAGCTCTGGCACTGATTCAGGCAAGTGCAATGGCAATTGCTTTTGCAAACCAGGGTATCATGGCGCGTAACGCACTGAACATCATTACCGCTATCGTAACCATGACGGCAGGTAGTGCATTCCTTATGTGGGTCGGTGAAAGAATTACCGAAAACGGCGTTGGAAACGGTATTTCCATTGTCCTGGTAATCAACATTATTTCCCGACTGCCTCAGGATCTTTACAATCTGTATCAGCAGTTCGTGAAGGGCAAGCCTTTCGCAAGCGCCGCTCTTGCAGCCGTAATCATTCTGGCAATCATCGTCCTGATGGTTGTACTGGTTATCATCTTAAACGATGGTACACGTAAGATTCCCGTGCAGTATGCACAGAAGGTACAGGGCAGAAGACTTGTAGGCGGACAGTCCTCCAGTATTCCCTTAAAGGTAAATACCGCAGGTGTTATCCCCATCATTTTTGCACAGTCCTTACTGCAGTTCCCGCTGATTATCAGCTCCTTTGTAAAATATAATACCGCCGGTGTTTGGGCAGAAGTCTTAAAATACTTAAACTCCGGTAACTGGTGCAGCTTACAGCAGCCCAAGTATACGATTGGTATGTTAGTATACATCGTACTGGTTATCTTTTTTGCTTACTTCTATACCTCCATTACCTTCAATCCTTTGATGGTAGCGGACAACATGAAGAAGCAGGGCGGATTTATTCCCGGTATCAGACCCGGCAAGCCGACAAGTGATTACCTGACAAAGGTTCTTAATTATGTCATCTTCATCGGTGCGGTCGGTCTTACCATTATCGGTATTCTGCCATACATTTTCAACGGTATTTTCAAAGCAAGCGTTTCCTTCGGTGGAACCAGCCTTATCATTATTGTAAGTGTTATTTTGGAGACCATGAAACAGATTGAGTCCCAGATGCTTGTCAGAAATTACAAAGGTTTTTTAAATGATTAAAGCTTAGTATCCGGAGCAAAACTCCGGATACTTTTTTGATTTCCGTGTTGTTTTTTTCATTATCATGTTGCAAACATCGCAAATACACTGTAAAATAAGTAATGTTAGGCTTATAAAGCACAGAAAGGCATGGTGAATATATGAAGATAATTATGTTGGGCGCTCCGGGCGCAGGCA
This sequence comes from Clostridium sp. CAG:510, assembly GCA_000434615.1. GTDB lineage: Bacteria > Bacillota > Clostridia > Lachnospirales > Lachnospiraceae > Acetatifactor. The sequence goes on along the minus strand of FR880802.1, from coordinate 13,328 downwards.
AAGGTACACAGGCCAAGATGATTGCTGACAAATATCAGATTCCTCACATTTCCACAGGAGATATTTTCCGCGCAAACATCAAGAACGGCACAGAACTTGGTAAAGAAGCAAAGAAGTACATGGATCAGGGACTTTTGGTACCCGATGAACTGACTGTAAAAATTCTTTTGGACAGAGTGGCACAGCCCGACTGTGCAAACGGTTACGTGCTGGACGGTTTCCCCAGAACCATTCCCCAGGCAGAAGTACTGGACAAAGCGCTTACCGAATTAAACGATAAAATCGACTATGCAATCAACGTAGACGTTCCCGATGAAAACATCGTAAAGAGAATGTCCGGCAGACGCGCATGCGTAGCCTGCGGTGCAACCTACCACGTCGAGCACATTCCTCCCAAGAAGGAAGGTGTATGCGACAAGTGCGGCGAGCCCCTTATTCTTCGTGACGATGACAAGCCGGAAACCGTCTTAAACCGTCTGAAGGTTTACCATGACCAGACACAGCCCCTGATCGATTTCTATACCGGGAAGGGTGTATTAAAGAGCGTAGACGGCACTGTGGATATGCAGGATGTCTTTGCATCCATCGTTGCCATCTTAGGTTAAGAAAGGCAAAAGAAATGGCAATAACAGTAAAATCTGCAAGAGAAATTGAACTCATGCGGGAATCCTGCAAGCTGCTTGCAGATGTATTCCAGAACATGGAGAGAGCGGTAAAACCGGGAATGTCCACCATGGACATCAATATTCTCGGAGACAAACTTATCAGAGGGCACGGATGCATTCCGAATTTCCTGCATTACAACGGATATCCGGCATCCATCTGCGTATCCGTAAACGATGAAGTCGTACACGGCATCCCCATGAAGCATCATATTTTACAGGAAGGTGATATCGTCAGCCTGGATGCTGGCCTTATTTACAAAGGATATCACTCCGATATGGCAAGGACCATTGCAGTGGGCGAAGTCAGCGAAGAAGCAAAGCTTTTAATGGAAAGAACCAGACAGAGCTTTTTTGAAGGTATCAAATATGCCAAAGACGGCAACCATCTTCATGACATTTCCAATGCGATTGATGCTTACATTTCACAGTTTGGCTATGGTATTGTAAGAGACCTTGTGGGTCACGGTATCGGTACCGCCCTGCACGAAGATCCCCAGATTCCCAACTTTGCACAGAGGAGAAAGGGACCCAGGCTGCAGGCAGGTATGACACTGGCAATCGAACCCATGATAAACATCGGCAGACCCGATGTCGTATGGCTGGATGATGACTGGACGGTTGTTACGGAAGACGGTTCCCTCTCCGCACATTATGAGAATACCATTCTTATAACGGACGGCGAGCCCGAAATCCTGACTCTCTATTAATCCCGTTAATAAAGGAGAAGTCCATGGAGACATTAACAGGTATGTACGCCTATTCCAAGGCCGGTCACGATAAAGGAACACTGTACCTTATTATAAAAGAGGATAAAGAGTCTGTCACACTTTGTGACGGACTCCTTAAAACCATAGAGCATCCCAAGAAAAAGAATAAAAAACATATTCAGCCGGTAAAAAGAAGCGATGACGCACTGCGGAAAAAGCTTTTGGCAGGGGATGCCATCCGAAATGAGGAAATCAAAAGAAGCATCAAAATCATGGAAAGTGAGGAGGTAAAAAATGTCTAAGGCAGATGTAATCGAAATCGAGGGAACCGTTATTGAAAAGCTTCCCAACACCATGTTCCAGGTAGAGCTGGAAAATGGACACAAGGTTCTGGCACACATCAGCGGTAAGCTGAGACAGAATTTCATTCGTATTCTTCCGGGCGATAAGGTAACATTGGAATTATCCCCCTATGATTTGTCAAAGGGAAGAATTATCTGGAGAGATAAATAAATTTATCTCTGCAAATTTTCTAAAAAATACTTGTAAACCAAGCAACTACATGCTATAATGTAAAACGGTCTTTTTTGAAAGGAGGGTTTAACGTGAAGGTTAGATCATCAGTAAAACCGATTTGCGAAAAGTGCAAAATCATCAAAAGAAAAGGACGTATCAGAGTAATCTGCGAAAATCCGAAACACAAACAGAGACAGGGATAATCACCAACCTGGTTTATGAATCAGGTATGTGAGTTCTTGTCCCATTATTGTATGCGGCTGAAAATACCCGTGTAATAAAAACACGGGCTTTTTATAGATAATGGCGGAGCTTGCGGGAGATTACTTGTTGATACCGGTTCGGTATGTCCGTTCCGGAAAGATCGGATTGAACGATTGACGTCCGGTTGGGTGAAAGCCCCAATCAACTTAGTAACTATTGAATGGAGGAAAACGTAAATGGCTCGTATTGCAGGTGTTGACTTACCTAGAGAAAAACGTGTGGAGATTGGTTTGACTTATGTCTATGGAATTGGCAGAGTAACAGCAAACAAAATCCTCGCAGAAGCAGGTGTAAATCCTGATACCCGTGTCAGAGAGCTGACAGATGACGAAGTAAAGAAAATCAGTGAAGCTATGGAAAAGTTAGACGTAACTGTAGAAGGTGATTTAAAGAGAGAAATCGCTCTGAACATCAAGAGATTACAGGAAATCGGCTGCTATCGTGGCGTTCGTCATCGTAAAGGTCTGCCCGTTCGTGGTCAGAAAACAAAGACCAATGCAAGAACACGTAAGGGTCCTAAGCGTACAGTAGCAAACAAGAAGAAATAATTGACTTCTTGACTGTACCAACCAGACAAATATTTTCGTAACTGTAGACAAAATTGAGAAAGTAGGTTAGTTTATCATGGCTAAGAAAGCAACAGTAGCTAATAAGAAAGTCGCTAAGAAGCGCGTAAAGAAAAACGTTGAACGTGGACAGGCACATATTCAGTCTTCTTTTAACAATACCATTGTTACTCTGACTGATAGCGAAGGCAATGCATTAAGCTGGGCAAGTGCCGGTGGTCTTGGATTTAGAGGTTCAAAGAAATCTACTCCGTATGCAGCTCAGATGGCAGCAGAAACCGCTACCAAGGCTGCTTTAATTCATGGATTAAAGACAGTAGATGTATTTGTAAAGGGACCTGGTTCAGGACGTGAAGCAGTAATCCGTGCTCTTTCAGCATGTGGTCTGGAAGTAACAAGCATTCGTGACGTAACACCCGTTCCTCACAACGGATGCCGTCCGCCTAAGAGACGTCGTGTGTAGTACCCTGTACTGACACGGTATTTAACATGAGTTGGAAGAAAGTAGCGTAAATTACGCACTGTAAACAATAGTAAGAGGCTTGACCTCACAGAAAGGAATTAAAACAATGGCAGTTAATAAAGTACCTGTACTGAAAAGATGTAGAAGCTTAGGTCTTGAACCCGCATACCTGGGTTATGACAAGAAATCCAACAGAACCTCTGCAAGAGCAGGCAAGAAGATGAGCGAGTATGGTCTCCAGTTAAGAGAGAAGCAGAAAGCAAAATTCATCTACGGCGTTCTGGAAAAGCCTTTCAGAAACTACTATGAAAAGGCTGATAGAATGAAGGGTATGACCGGTGAAAACCTTATGACTCTTCTGGAGAGCAGACTTGACAGCATCATTTTCAGAATGGGCTTTGCAAGAACAAGAAGAGAAGCAAGACAGATCGTTGGTCATAAGCATGTATTAGTAAACGGCAAGTGCATCAACGTACCTTCCTATTTAGTTAAAGCTGGGGATGTAATCGAAATCAGAGAAAAATCCAAATCTTTACAGAGATACAAAGATATCGTGGAAGTTACCGGCGGAAGATTAATTCCCGAGTGGCTGGATGTAGATATCGAAGCATTAAAAGGAACTGTAAAGGCACTCCCTACCAGAGAACAGATCGATGTTCCCGTAGACGAGATGCTTATTGTCGAATTATATTCTAAATAAGCCTTAATTAAAATTGTTCGTAAAGGAGGGTATTTGCAGTGTTTGATTTTGAAAGACCTAATATTGAGGTTGCTGAGATTTCCGAAGACAAAAAGTATGGCAGATTCGTGGTTGAACCTTTGGAAAGAGGTTACGGCATTACACTCGGTAATTCTTTAAGAAGAATTATGCTTTCTTCCCTGCCCGGCGCAGCAGTCAGCCAGGTGAAGATTGAAGGTGTGTTACACGAATTCAGTTCCATTCCCGGAGTAAAAGAAGATGTAACCGAGATCATCATGAATATCAAGAGTCTTGCAATCAGAGACAACAGCGAAACCAACGAGCCCAAGACCGCTTATATCGAGTTTGAAGGCGAAGGTGTGGTACATGCTTCTGATATCCAGGCAGACCAGGATATTGAAATCATGAATCCGGATTTGGTTATTGCTACCTTAAGCGGCGGCAAGGACACCAAATTATACATGGAACTTACCATCACAAAAGGCAGAGGTTATGTCAGCGCCGATAAGAACAAAACGGATGATCTGCCGATTGGCGTAATCGCTATCGATTCCATTTATACACCGGTTGAAAGAGTCAATGTGACAGTAGAAAATACCCGTGTAGGTCAGATTACAGACTTTGATAAGCTTACATTGGATGTATATACCAATGGTACCTTAGAGCCCGATGAAGCTGTCAGCCTGGCTGCAAAAGTACTCAGCGAACATTTAAGCCTTTTCATTGATTTATCCGAAAATGCCAAGACTGCAGAAGTCATGATTGAAAAAGAAGATGATGAAAAAGAAAAGGTAATGGAAATGAGTATTGACGAACTGGAGTTATCCGTTCGTTCCTACAACTGCTTAAAGAGAGCAGGTATCAATACTGTAGAAGAACTTACCAATAAGACTTCTGAAGATATGATGAAGGTTCGTAACCTCGGACGTAAGTCTCTGGAAGAAGTTTTAGCTAAGTTAAAAGAACTGGGATTACAGTTAAAGCCCAGTGATGAATAAAAAGAACTCACTGCAGTAAAGCCGACAGGTATGCAGTAAGTTTCCCTAAGTGGCAAAGCAACCGCATTCGGTATGTAAGTCCAATGTGCGAAGCCGGATGTACCATGAAAGAGAGGAAATAAAAATGGCAAAGTATAGAAAGCTTGGCAGAACAAGCAGCCAGAGAAAAGCATTATTAAGAAACCAGGTAACCGCACTGTTAAACAACGGTAAAATCGTTACCACCGAAGCAAAAGCAAAAGAAGTTCAGAAAATCGCTGAAGGCATCATTGCTTTAGCTGTAAAAGAAAAAGACAACTTCGAAGAAGTTACCGTAAAAGCTAAGGTTGCCCGCAAGGACAAAGACGGCAAGAGAGTAAAGCAGATCGTTGATAAGGAAACCGGTAAGGTTCTTTCCGAAACACATCGCGACAAAGACGGTAAGATTATGAGAGTTGAAAACGGTGTTACCGTTACCGTTTACGACGAAGTAGAAAAGAAGATTAAGAAGGATATGCCTTCCAGACTTCATGCTCGCCGTCAGATGTTAAAGGTATTAAATCCTGTAGTGGAAGTTCCTACCGCAGCAGCAGGTAAGAAGAAAAACACCAAGGAAGTTGACCTTGTAGCAAAGCTTTTCGATGAAGTAGCACCCAAGTATGCAGACCGTAAGGGTGGTTATACCAGAATCATCAAAATTGGCCAGCGTAAGGGCGATGCAGCTATGGAAGTAGTTCTTGAGTTAGTTTAATAGCTGATTTCATAACACAAACATAAAAGGATTGATGGAAACATCAGTCCTTTTTTATTTTATGATAGCGCAATCTTGCCTCGCAGATGTGTGAAGTGCTTTAATACAATACATATAATTTGTGAAGTTTATACAAAATTAACATAAAAATCATCTAATTATAGAAAAAATTGTGTATTTATGATATAATGGAGCAAAATGAAAACAAGCGACACCGTAGGTGACATTTGTTTTCATTGCGACATTAACGAGAGAATGTCCTGCAGCGCAGGACGAGAAGCGCGACAGCGCTTATTCTCGAGTCTGAAGGGCATTGCAAATAGAGCAACAGTTCGAAGAAATCGTAACTATGCGACATTAACGAGAGAATGTCCTGCGGAAATATGAGGGACAGGGGAGGAAATTTCATATGAAGATGCAGTCAAAATTACTCGTGGTTTCTTTAACACCGCTGCTGATAATCGGCGTTCTGGTGTGCGTACTCAGCGGTATCAAAATCAACACGGTTGTCACAGGTACCATTGAGAACGGCTTAAAGGGCGTAGCCACTGCGGTAAGAGATACTTTGTGGAATACGGATAAAAACTCCGATTACCGCCTCTCAGAAGACGGAGAACTGTATAAAGGTGATTTCTATGTTTCCGGTGGTATTACCATTGTAGACAATATCAAAAGAGCTACCGGCATGGAGGTCATTATTTTTTATAAAGACACCTGTATTCTGACTTCTGTTGTGGACGGAAACGGAAAGCGAATTGTGGGTACGAAGGCTGCCGACAACATCGTATTGGAAGTATTAAGAAAAAAAGGAGATTATTTCTCGACGGAAGATGAAATTTTAGGACAGAAATATTTTGGATATTATATCCCCCTGAATGACCGTAATATGAACCCCATCGGTATGATATTTGCCGGTATGCCCCAGACACAGGCCAAGGCACAGATTATGGAGATTATGGGTGTTATACTTGCCATTATCAGCAGCATGACCATCCTGGCAGCCATTCTGTTGTTCTTTATCGTCAGGAGGCTGGTACGTGCCCTGCACAAAGGAACAAACGCTCTGGAAGAGGTTGCTCAGGGCAATCTGAATATCTCTCTGGATGAGAATACCTTAAAGCGAAAAGATGAGGTCGGAAAGATTTCCAGAGCCATTATAAAGCTCAGAGAAGAATTAGTATCCATTATCGGCGACATGAAAAAACACAGTGACGAACTGGCGGCTTCTGCAGAATACCTGGACCAGAAGATAACAGAGACGACAGATACCCTGTCACAGGTGGAAAAAGCCGTCAGCGAGGTATCGGACAGTACCACAAGCCAGGCATCCGAAACACAGAATGCTACCCAGAATGTTATTGAAATCGGCGATATGGTGGCAGATACGGCAAAAGAAGCCGAAACCATGTATGTGAATGCAAAGAACATGAGTAAGCTTGGCAACGAAGCCTTTGAAACTCTGCATGAGCTGCAGGATATCAATGCGTACGCCAAGGAGTCCATTGATGCCATTTACGAACAGACCAACAATACGAATGATTCCGTACATAAAATCAGAGAAGCAACGAGCCTGATTACCTCTATTGCAGAGGAAACCAACCTGTTGTCCTTAAATGCCTCTATTGAAGCGGCAAGGGCAGGCGTACAGGGCAGAGGCTTTGCGGTAGTAGCATCCCAGATACAGAAGCTGGCAGAGCAGACTAACGAGTCAGCCAGACATATTGAAGAAATTATTTCTTCCCTGCTTGCCGATTCCGAACGTGCTGTACAGACCATGGATGTAGTAAAAGAAAACATGGAAAAGCAGACGGAAAATGTAATCAGAACGGATGAAAGATTTGAAGAGGTATTAAAAGGTATAGCTGAGTCCCTGCAGGCAATTAACCGTATCACAGTGAAGACGGAAGAGATGGATAAAGCGAGAGTCAACGTGGTTGATACCGTACAGAACCTGTCCGCCATTGCAGAGGAGAATGCAGCAAGTACACAGGAGAGCTCGGCATCCATCACTGAAATCAGCACTTCTATTTCCAATATTGCCGAAAAGGCAGGCGAGCTGAAGGATATCGCCAACCAGATGGAAGAAAGAATGCAGGTATTTAAGCTGAACGGTGACGAAGAATAAAAAGCACCACCGGTTAAGGCAATGCTTTTTGGAAATGCTGGTAATCCTTGCTCGAGTTCCAGTTGCCGCCCCATGTGAAGCCGTGTTCCGTAAACAGCCGGTAACACAGGTCATCAGGGTCAATTTTATAAGGGAAAGAAACTGTGCGGTCAGCATAGGCTTCTCCTTCTACGGGAGAAACCGTCTGACCGCCTTTTTTATCGTAGCGGATGTACGGATTGTAAAGCGGATTGATATCAATCGCAAGACCTAAGGCATGTCTGGAGAGGGATTTTGTGCCGTCCACCACGCGATAATTAAAGCAGGAAGTATTGTTATCCGCCATGGAAGCGGTATCATCACCGTTGTAGTTCTCAATCAGGGTGACTTTTTCTATCTGATACTCCGATGCATATAAGTCATAAAAGATTTCCACCAGGTCTTCTGCAATGGAATTGTGACAAATCAGTTCTCCTTCTGCAAGTTTTCCGTCAAAATCGTAGTGAATAATGTGGACATATCTTAAATCTGCATAAGAAATGTCATTTTGCTCCCCTACATTCAGAGTACCTTCGGGTGCTTCGGAAGGCAGAGCCGGGTAAGAAATGCCGGTAATATAGGAAATCAGGTCGTTTGAGAGCGGTTCGTAGTAAAAGCCTTCCTTATAAGAAACACGCTCCGGGGAAGAAGAGCCGTTATAATGCAGGGAAGAAGCTGTCTGTGCATTGGTGGGAGATAAGGTCTCCTCCGGAATAATTTTGTTTTCACCCGTCTGGGTACCGTCATCGGACGAGATGTCTGTATCATCTTTCTGGGAAGCACTGCTGTCTGCTGAATCATTTTCCGCAGAAGGTGTTTCCTCGGCATCTAAACTTTCCTGCCTTGCCTGTTCATAGTCGAGCAGAGTTCCTTTCTTACCGCCCCATTTTCGGGACAGAACGGAAAAGATTGCAATCACAAGTAACAGAATAAGGGAATATTTTAGAATTTCTTTTATGGGTAATGGTGAATTTTTCATAGAATAAAATGCCTTTCCTGTATTTTGAAAATTATTATAGCCTTTTTTTACAAGAAAGACAAATTTTAGAAAAATTTCAGGAAATTATACTTTGAATACATTTTTCTATGGTTGTATTTCGGGGCTTTTCATAGTAAAATGTAAGCTACGAATGTGCAGATTTGCGAAAATGCGGCAAAGAAGCACAGGAAGTTTCGGAAAGGCAATCATATAAATATGGGTATCATTAAAACAGAAGATCTCGTATATGAATATATTCGTCGTGATGAGAATGGAAATGTAGAAGGAATTAACCGGGCAGTGGATGATGTTTCACTGGATATTAAGCAGGGTGATTTTATAGCTATTCTGGGACACAACGGTTCCGGCAAGTCCACGCTTGCCAAGCACATGAATGCCATTCTCTGTCCCACGGAAGGAACGGTTTTCGTAGACGGTATGGATACCAAAAACGAGGATGATGTCTGGAACATCCGTCAGACGGCGGGCATGGTGTTCCAGAACCCGGACAACCAGATTATCGGTCAGGTTGTGGAAGAGGACGTGGGCTTCGGACCGGAGAACATGGGAGTGCCGACGAAAGAAATCTGGGAGCGTGTGGAAGAGAGCCTGAAAGCGGTGGGCATGTATGAATTCCGCAAGTATTCGCCCAATAAACTTTCCGGCGGACAGAAGCAGAGGATTTCCATCGCGGGTGTGCTTGCCATGCATCCTAAGTGTATTGTATTGGACGAGCCCACAGCCATGCTGGACCCCAACGGCCGCAAGGATATTATCCGGGCGGTGCGGGCGCTCAACGACGTGGAAGGCATCACTATTATTCTGATTACACATTATATGGAAGAAATTATTCATGCGGATAAGGTATTTGTCATGGACGGCGGCAAAATTGCCATGCAGGGAACACCGAGAGAAATTTTCTCACAGGTGGAAAGACTGCTGGAGCTTCGTCTGGGCGTACCGCAGGCAACACTTCTTGCCTATGAGCTGCAGAAAAAGAACGTACCCCTGCCGGATGGCATTTTAAGCAGGAAAGAATTTGTGGAAGAAATTAAGAAACTGAGGGAACAAAAATGTCATTGATACTGGATCATGTAAGTCATGTATACGGAGACGATACCGCCCTTGCCGTAAAAGCACTGGATGATGTCAGTCTGGAAATTCCCGACGGACAGTTTATCGGTCTGATTGGACATACCGGCTCCGGTAAATCCACGCTGGTGCAGCATCTGAACGGTTTAATCAAGGCAACCTCCGGTCATATTTATTTTAACGGAAAAGATATTGACGATAACGATTTTCAGAAAAAAGAGCTGCGGAGCAAGGTGGGACTGGTATTCCAGTACCCGGAGCACCAGCTTTTTGAGGCAGATGTTTTTTCGGATGTCTGCTTTGGACCGAAAAATCTGGGACTGACAAAAAAAGAAGCGGAGCTGCGTGCTTATGAGGCGCTGAAAAAAGTAGGACTGCCGGACGATTTATTTTATCAGTCACCGTTTGAACTTTCCGGAGGTCAGAAAAGAAGAGTTGCCATAGCGGGTGTTCTTGCCATGAAGCCGGAGGTGCTGATTTTGGACGAGCCTACGGCGGGACTGGACCCAAAGGGCAGGACGGAGATTCTGGAACAGATTTCCGAACTCCGCAGGCAAAGTGGGATTACCATTCTGCTGGTATCACACAGTATGGAAGATGTGGCGGAATATGTAGACCGGATTTTAGTCATGAATAAAGGCAAACTGGTTTATGATGATAAGCCGAGGGAAGTTTTCAAACATTATAAAGAGCTCGAGCAGATAGGGCTTGCGGCACCGCAGGTCACTTACATTATGCATGAGCTGAAAGAAATCGGAATGGATGTGGACGTAGACGCCACTACCATAGAGGAAGCGGCAGAGTCGATAAAGAAGGCTTTGTAGAGAAAGGCATTGTATCTATGTTAAGAGATATTACGCTGGGACAATATTACCAGACAGATTCCTGTATACACAGACTGGACCCGCGTGTAAAGCTGGCCGGTACTGTATTGTTTATCATATCCCTGTTTTTCTTTGACAATATCTGGGGATATGTATGCGCCGCTGTTTTTCTGGCGGTTGTTATCAAATTATCCAAAGTACCTTTTAAATTTATGATAAAGGGTATGAAATCCATTATTTTCCTATTGATGCTTACCGTGGTGTTCAACCTGTTTTTAACACCCGGCGAGGTGGTATTTTCCGTATGGAAAATTTCCGTTACAAAGGAAGGTATCCGTATTGCGGTCTTTATGGCAATCCGTCTGACCATGCTGATTATCGGTTCGTCCATTATGACGCTGACGACCACGCCCAACAACCTGACGGACGGTATGGAAAAATCCCTGGGATTTTTAAAAGTCATCAAACTGCCGGTGCATGAGGTGGCGATGATGATGTCCATTGCCCTGCGGTTTATCCCTATTTTATTGGAAGAAACCGATAAAATCATGAAGGCGCAGATAGCCCGCGGTGCGGATTTTGAAAGCGGCAATCTGATAAAACGTGCCAAAGCCATGGTTCCTCTTTTAGTGCCCCTTTTTATTTCCGCATTCCGCCGTGCCAACGACCTGGCAATGGCAATGGAAGCAAGGTGCTACCGGGGCGGGGAAGGACGTACCAAAATGAAACCCCTTATTTATAAGAAAAGAGATGCCATCGGTTACACAGTTCTTTTTGCCTACTTTGCTGTCAGTATTGCAGTGGGGAAGTTCTTGTTTTAAGATAAGGAAAAATTCATGAAAAAAAGAATTATGCTGACGGTGGCATATGACGGCACAAATTATTGTGGATTTCAGGTGCAGCCGAACTACCCCACCATTGAGGGAGAATTGAATAAACATTTGTCGGCATTACTTAAGACGGACATTCAGGTCATCGGAGCCAGCCGGACGGATGCGGGCGTGCATGCGCTCTGCAATGTGGCGGTGTTTGATGCCGATACCGGAATACCGGCGGAAAAGTTTGCCTATGCCCTGAACCAGAGACTGCCGGAGGATATTCGCATCCAGGCGTCAAGGGAAGTGCCGGCGGATTTTCATCCCCGTCACACGGAAACACGGAAAACCTATGAATATCGCATTGTAAGCAGGGAATTTCCTTTGCCCACAAAACGGCTTTATTCGTATTTTACCTATCATAAATTAGATGTGAAAAAAATGCAGCAGGCAGCGGCGTATCTTGTCGGGGAACATGATTTTAAGAGCTTCTGTGCGGTGGCAGCCGTTGTGGAAACCACGGTCAGAACCATTTATGAAGTAACGGTGGAAGAGCAGGGAGAAGAAATCATAATCCGTGTCAGCGGAAACGGTTTTCTTTATAACATGGTGCGTATTATAGCCGGTACCCTGATGGAAGTCGGAAAGGGAAAATGGGAGCCCGAAAAGATAAAGGAAATCCTTGCGGCATGCGACCGGAAGGCAGCGGGTCCGACAGCCCCCGCATGCGGTCTTCTGCTTACAAAATATGAATTTCTGGAACTTGCTGCGGCAGAAGGAATATGCCTTGAAGTGTAGGGGAATATATATTTTGAGGCAGAGAAAATATGTTTTTTAAGGCTTGACAGTGAACGGCAGATAGCATATAATATATCACTGTGGCAGTGTGTGAGCTATGAAGCCAAAGCCCCGGCAACATAGGGAAGCATTGCATCGGAACTGTTTGGAAGGATTTTATCTGGTGGCCGGACATCTGCCGGGTAATATTACCGAAAAACAAAAGAACAGCAGTACTATTTATGGAGGAAATATCATGAAAACATTTATGGCTAATCCGGCTACAATCGATAGAAAATGGTATGTAGTAGACGCTACTGGCATGACATTAGGTCGTCTGGCATCAGAAGTTGCCAAGGTTCTCAGAGGAAAGAACAAACCCGAATTTACTCCTCATGTAGATACCGGAGACAATGTAATCGTAATCAACGCAGAAAAGATTTCCGTAACTGGAAAGAAACTGGATCAGAAAGTATATTATCGTCACTCTGAATATGTTGGCGGCTTAAAAGAAACCACATTAAGAGAAATGTTAGCTAAGAAACCTGAGCAGGTAATTGAACTTGCTGTTAAGGGTATGCTTCCCAAGGGACCTTTAGGCAGACAGATGTTCACCAAGTTGCATGTATACGCAGGACCTGAGCACAAGCATGAAGCTCAGAAGCCCGAAGTATTGACATTCTAATAGGACTGGAAGGAGGAAATAAAAAATGGCTAAAGCAGCAAGATACTACGGAACAGGTAGAAGAAAGAAATCCATCGCAAGAGTATATGTTATGCCCGGTACAGGCAAGATTACCATAAATAAGAGAGATATCGACGAGTACTTCGGTTTAGAGACACTGAAGGTTATCGTTCGTCAGCCCCTTGTAGCTACTGACAACGCAGACAAGTTCGATGTACTTGTAAACGTTCGCGGCGGCGGTACATCCGGTCAGGCAGGCGCAATCCGTCACGGTATTGCAAGAGCACTCTGCCAGGCAGACGCAGACTTCAGACCCGTACTGAAGAAGGCAGGCTTCTTAACTCGTGATCCTCGTATGAAAGAACGTAAGAAGTACGGTCTCAAAGCAGCTCGTCGCGCTCCGC
>FR880801.1 GCA_000434615.1 Clostridium sp. CAG:510 | reverse complement strand
TTGGGTTCTAAGCAGGAATTCTTGAATTTTTAGACACCGGCGAGCGCCGGCAAAAGAAAATTAGAAAAAAGAAGTATCTGCTTATGGATGTAGTATATCGTAAAGTTATAAACTATGCAAGGTTTATTTTTGAAATTTTCTCTATCACTCCATTCCAAAAGCCCGTTCCGTAAACTGTACACTTTTCACTGCATCCAGTGCTTCTTCTTTTGTAAAACAGTCTTTCTTTAACTGCACCAGATAACCGATATCCGAAACACCCTCCTTTGTAAAATAAGCAGCCCACCACTCCGTTTCTGTATCGCCGTCTTCGGTAAGTTCCATAAACAGGCAGGGAACCGGCAGGTCACTTATACTTTCCTTTGTCACCGCATATAAATTGTTGTCATTAAAAGCAATATCTGTGAGCTTTCCATCCGCAAACACCGGCGTATCCCCGTGCATCAGCCGGATTTTGCCGCAAGAGATTTCTTCATTTTTCGTTTCTTCCGTATCTATTCTGCTTCCGCCGAAGTCCGGCATATACATATCATATGCCCCTACCGCCATTTTCTGCGGAAGTTCCACAGTAAGATAATCCGCAACAGAGACATCCGATGTAAGCAGATGGTCTATGTTACCGTTCCGGATATCGATGGACAGATAGTCGCTACGTCTTACAAGCCTCGCTCCCTCTAATTCTCCCTGTTCCGTTGTATAAATATCCAGTGCATACTCTACGCCGTCATAGGAAAAGGCATAATAAGCAAAACCCTGTTCTGTTTCTTTTCTGTCACTGTAAGCATACAAATCCGTCAGGGACAGGTCTTTTTTCGCGGAAAGCTTTTTTACCTCATCCATGGTGATTTCGTATTGCTCATCCTTATACTGTCCGTCCGTTTTTTCTTCATTTTGCCTCTCATTCAAATAAAGCTGCACACGGTTCTGGAGCCGTTCCGCTGCCTCCTGTGCCGAAATGCTTCCGTCAAAATAAGGATTCAGTTCCTCCATAATAATCCGATAAACAGCATATACTTTGGCGTCATCCGGCTTGGCATGGTCCCGCATAAAGTAAACCCAGTCTACCATTTCATCCGTGTAAGATATATCAGAAATGTAAAAACTGTTCTTATAGTCCTCCCTCACTGCCTTGGTTACTTTCTTCCGGTATGCATCTTTCAGAACTGGGAATGCTCCCGTCGTTCCACTGGTATAGCCCTCCTGTATCATTTCCGTATTGCCATACATCGCATACCGCTCCTGCTCCCTCTCGGATATAAGAAAACGTAAAAAGGCATCCACTCCTTCTCCATTCCCGGTAGCGGCATTTTTATATAAGGCATCGGTTCTCACATAAATACCGTTTCCGTCTTTACAGGGAAACCCTATCAGGGAAGCCGAACCCTGAAAATAACTGTACATGTCCTTTATGAAAAACAAGTCGTAAATGCCGGCGCTTTGGGCAAATGCTTTCTTGTCCGTATTGTCACTGTCCGCATATTTTTTAGCAAACTCCAGTGCCTTTCGGAATTCTTCCCCGTCTAAATAGCTTTTTCCTTCTTTCCAGTCAATATAAGTAGCATCGTCATTATCGTGCAGTACATAATACACCAGAATATCCACACCGCCCATGTTCTCTTCTATGACGTCGGCATCCGAATTTTCTACCAGTTCCATAAATTCCGGGAGAGTTATGGCTGTCCTGTCCCCTGTTTCCCCGGTGCTGTAAGCAGCAAGAAAGAAGCTGCACTGATAGGGAATCCCATATAAGGTATCCCCTATTTTCTGGTCTTCCAGTACGCCGCTTCCAAACTGTTCCGGGTCTGCAATAAGAGCATCCACGCTTGCCAGATAGCCTTTTTCCACATAATCTTCCGGTGACAGGATAAGTCCGCTGGAAAGCATATCCGGTCCCTTTCCGTTACTCAGTTCTAAATTTACGGCTTGCCGGAAATCCGCGCTTTCCTGTCCTTCCTCCGGTACCCGGTAGGTAACATAATATTCCTTATTCTGTCTGTTAAACCGTGCTATCAGCTTTTTCATAGGTAAGGACATGGTATCATCCGCCAGCACAATTTCTTTTTTCCGGGGAAGGGAGTCCTCCCGGTGCATTGTGAGAGCCACCAGCTCCGAATCCATTTTCACTAAAAGCTCCAAATCGCCCTGCTCCGTACATTCCATGCTCCATACTTTTTGCAGCAGATAATCATTCTGCACAAAGGCAAATATCTTCTGCAGGGTTCCATCCGTATACTTCCACATATTCTGGGTATCGGCAAAATAAATGCTTCCGTCTTCTGCCATAACCGCCTGATATTCTGTTCCAATACCTTTCAGATTTTCTGCCACCGTTTTTCCATCCGACACCTTCTTAACAACCGGATTTTTCTCCGCATCCAACCCATACCAGCAGACATCCTCCCCCTCTTTCTTTTGCAGGATTCCATAAACCATCCCCGGCACCTCCGTCTCTTTTACCGTTTTGTTCTCGTCATAACAGTACAGACGCATGTTATCATTATCCGCCAGATACAGTCTTCCTTCCCTGTCCACATATTTATATAAATCAGCATATGCATAAAGAGTTGCATCCTTGTCGGTAAGTTCCATGACTAACCGTGAGATTTTTCCTCCGTTTATTTCTGCCAGATAGGATTTATTTTCCTGGAATACCACCTGATACACTTTTTCGTCGAGTCCTCTGCAGGGTGCGGTATGGACAGCTATCCGGTATAACTCCCCCTCATAAGCAGAAGTACGTTCTCCCTGTTTATCCAGGATATTCCAACTCTTAAGCTGCCTGTCATAAATCCCCAGATAGTTTTTCAGATTATCATAGGTCTGGTCATTTGTATACGTATGATATACAATATATTCTTTTGTCAGAAAAGCACTGTCTCTTTCCCCAAACTCTCCTGTTTCAAGCGGCAGTAAATCCAGCGGATTCAGAAAGCTTTCCTCTTCCACCGAATAATAAATCCCCAAGTCCTCCACACCTGCCCGCTGCGGTAATTCCGCACTGCTTCCGTCTCCTTTTCCTCCGCAGCCGGCAAGGAAAGCCAGACTGGCTGCCATAAGCAGAGCATTTCTTATTAAGTATCCTTTCTTCCTTTTCACGTTTGTTTTCTCCCTCGTATTGTAATCACCTCTCATTAAGGTAAAGTTGTACTCTGTTCTGGAGCCGTTCTGCCGCCTTTTCAGCGGAAACATCTCCTGCAAAATACGGTGTCAGTTCCTCATCCAAAATATCATACAGTGCCGATGCCTTCACATTTGCCGGATGGGCATTTTCTACTATATAATAGAACTGTTTTATCTGTTCCTCATCTATCGGTTCCTTTTTATGAAAGTTGCCATCTTCATCGGAAACATATAAACTCTTATCCTCTTCCTTTTTCTTCTCAACAATAACATCCAGTGCGGCCCTGTTTACAGGAAACCGGCAACGGTTTCCGGTAAATATTTGTGAAGATGTCCCGTCGGACTCTCTCTCCATTTCTGCATATCTGTCATACCCCGCATACAATACCTGCTCTT
Source organism: Clostridium sp. CAG:510 (assembly GCA_000434615.1). Classification (GTDB taxonomy): domain Bacteria; phylum Bacillota; class Clostridia; order Lachnospirales; family Lachnospiraceae; genus Acetatifactor. Next base: position 203 of record FR880801.1, on the reverse strand, counting down.
CCTCCGAAAGCAGATATCTCAAAAATTCTTTGGCCCCTTCCTTATGTGCCGAACCTGCATTCAGATAAAGCTCTTTTCCTGCCAGATAATAGCCGTTCCCCTTGCTTCGCGGATAGCCTGTCATAGCGGCTTTACCATTGAAATTACGATAAGCATTGTCCCATTCGGAAAATTCTTCCATGTTTACAGCCATGGCGAATGCT
>FR880800.1:9188-88750 GCA_000434615.1 Clostridium sp. CAG:510 | reverse complement strand
CAAGGGGCGGATGCTTCAGAAAAGTTTCTTTCGCTGGTTGCGGTTCTGCCTGGGGCGTTGCAAAGTTTCTGGCCAAGCCTGCATCCATTGGACTTGTTGGTAGGACTGTGTTGTGGAGGCAGTCTGAGGCTGGCGGTGTATCTTAAAAGCAAGAACGCCAAGAAATATCGACATGGTTTGGAATATGGTTCGGCCCGCTGGCTGGATGAAAACGAACTGAAGCTGTTCTGTGACAAAAAGGCAAGCTTAGCCTACTGTCCGTCCAGCAACATGTTTTTGGCGGACGGCGTTACCAATATAAAGGAAATGGTGAAGAACGGTGTGACCATCGGCGTCGGTACGGACGGGGCATGCAGCAACAACCGTATCAGCGTGTTTGAAGAAATGCGTATGGCATCCCTGTTACAGAAAGCGGACAAGTTAGATGCCCTCACCATTGACTCCGACGTGGCATTTGATTTCGGTACAAAGAACGGCGGAAAGATTTTAGATTTGCCAATCGGCGAAATCAGGGAAGGCTGCCGGGCAGATTTAGTGGGACTTGATTTGAACGATTTTTCCATGCAGCCCATGTTTGACAATTATGAACAGCTTCTTCCCAATATTGTCTACTCCATGCAGCCCACCGCTATCCGTAAGGTCGTGGTAAACGGCAGGACAACCGTGGACAGAGGGCATATGGATACTCTTTCGGAAGAAATGGTAACAGAAAGAGTAAAGAAGTTAATGAAAAAATTTCAGAGCGTATAGAGCAGCAAATGTGCTGACGGTTAATTTGGTACAAAGGCGTACAGATGGAAAATCTGTGCGCTTTTTTGTATATAGCAAAGTCATTTTACTTGAAGGAGGACAAAACTATGAAGAAAAAAATTATCGCAATGTTGACAGCAGTTATGGTTATGGGAGCCCTGGCAGGATGCGGCGGCAGCGCAGCACCGAAGGAAAGTACTCCCGCAGAAAGCAAAACAGAATCCACCGTTTCCGAGGAAACAACGGCAGGAGAAAGCGCGGCAGAAACAACCACCGGAGGCAAGGGTACTTTGTATGTAGGTACCGATGCAACCTTCCAGCCGTTTGAGTATGTGGAAAACGATGAATATACGGGTTTTGATATCGACCTGATGAGAGCGCTGGGCGCCGAAATGGGCTATGATGACGTAGAGTTTGTAAACACCGATTTCAAGGGCCTCATTCCCGGACTGACCGCCAAGAAATTTGACGTCATTGCATCCGGTATGTATATCACCGATGAAAGAAAAGAGAGCATCAGCTTTACCGATACCTATTACCCCGGCGGTCTTTCCATTATGGTGCTGAAGGATGACGATTCCGTTTCAGGCATTGAGGACTTAAAGGACAAGAAGGTAGCCGTTCAGGTAGGTACCAAGTCCGTAACCTATCTGGAAGAGAATTATCTGGATATCAAGAGAGTGGAAGTAGAAACCAACAACGAAATGTTCATGTCCCTGGAATCCGGCAAGGCAGATGCTGTTATCACCGGCAGACCCGCAGCCAAGGTTTACGCTTCCCAGTCTGACAAGGTAAAGGTTCTGGACTACCCGGTAACCGAAGAACTTTACGGTTTCGGTATCCGTAAGGAAGACACCGAGCTTTTAGATGAAATGAATGCCGCACTGGCAGCCATCAAGGAAAACGGTGTATATGATGAAATCTCTGCCAAGTATTTTGGAGAATAAACAATAAGAAACACAGCGGACTGGCAGCGGTGTGGGAAAGGTTAGGTATTGATTATGGATTTTTTAGTAGTATTCAGAAACGGTAATTTCTCTTTTTTAATGACAGGTCTTGCCGCAACCGTTTTTTATACGATTACCGGATTTGTGTTGAGTATGATGATTGGGCTGATTGTAGCCTTCGGTCAGTTGTCAAAGAAAAAAGTATGCAGGACTGTTGCTGAAATCTATCTTTCCTGGTTTCGCTCCACGCCCCTGTTAGTACAGCTTGTGCTTATTTACTATGGTCTGCCCATTCTCTTCCATATTGACACGAAGGACTGGGTCTGCGGCATTATCGCACTTGGCATGTACAGCGGTGCTTATGTATCACAGGTTATCCGCGGTGCCATTGTTTCCATTGATAAAGGGCAGATGGAAGCCGGTCGTTCCCTGGGATATTCCCAGGGACAGACCATGCGTAAAATCGTACTGCCCCAGGCATTCCGGCGTATGTTAGCGCCCCTTACCAATGAGTTAATCTCTCTTACCAAAAACTCTTCTTTGCTTTCCTGTATTACGGTTGCCGAGCTGTTCCGTCAGGCAAACACACTGATTGCAAAGAATTTCAAAACCATGGAGGTTTATATTTTCGTGGCGATTTTATATTACATCCTAAACAACATCTTTGGTGTAATCGGCAAGGTGCTTGAGAAGAAATTAAGAACCGGGGAGGAATTGGAATGAGCAGAAAAATGATTGAAATTCATGATTTGGAAAAATTCTACGGTGCCCATCATGTGCTGAAAAAAATAAATTTAGATGTGGAAGAAGGCGAAGTGGTGGTTATCATCGGACCTTCCGGTTCCGGTAAAAGTACTTTACTTCGGAGCATCAACTACCTGGAGGAATATCAGGACGGCACCATTATTATTGACGGCGAATACATAGGACGCACCATGAAAAACGGAAAATCCGTGCCCATGGAGGAAAAGAAATTAAATGCCATGCGCCAGAAGGTAGGTATGGTGTTCCAGAGCTTTAACCTGTTCGGACACAAGACGGTTATCCAGAATATCATGATGGCGCCCATGGATTTGAAAAAGGAAAACAGGGCGGATGCCAGGGAAGAAGCCGAGGAGCTTCTCCGTAAGGTAGGACTTCCCCAGAAAGCCAATGTCATGCCTTCCAGCTTATCCGGAGGCCAGAAGCAGCGTATTGCCATTGCGAGGGCGCTTGCCATGAAGCCCAAGGTTATGCTGTTTGACGAACCGACTTCCGCACTGGACCCGGAAATGGTAGGAGAAGTATTAAAGGTTATGAAGGAACTGGCAAAATCCGGTATGACCATGGTGATTGTGACCCATGAAATGAACTTTGCAAAGAGTATTGCGGACAAGGTAGTGGTTCTGGAAGAAGGCTCCATTATCGAGCAGGGACCTCCCGAGCAGATTTTTGACCATCCGCAGAACGAAAGAACCAAGGCATTTGTAAACATGGTATTTACCAAGGATGTAGTGGAATAAGGCAGGTGAGTATATGGAAAACAAGGTAATAGCCATCAGCCGTCAGTTCGGCAGCGGCGGCAGGGCAATCGGCAAAAAAGTGGCGGAGGAGCTGGACATCCCCTTTTACGATTTGGCAATTATTGAAATGGCGGCGGAGCGCAGCGGCGCAGCCTATGAGGATTTACTGGAAGTGGATGAGAAAAAGGTGGGCACCCGCTGGTATCAGTTTACGGATGAAAACAATGCCAAGTACTCCCTGAAAAGAATTACGGTCAACGAGGAGCTGTACCGGGTGCAGAAGGAAATCATTCACGATATGGCAGCGAAAAGCCCCTGCGTCATCATAGGACGCGGCGCCGATTATATTCTGCGGAACAACGACAAGCTCTTAAGTGTCTTTGTCATTGCCGACAAGGAAACAAAGGTGGAAAACGTGACGGCGCATTATAACCTGGACAGGGAAAGCGCGCTGGAGCTGATGAAGAAAACCGACAAACAGCGGAAAAACTACTACAACGCCTACACGGATTATAAATGGGGCGACATCACCAACTACAATATGGTTTTGGACCGCAGCAAATTCGGTATCGACGGCTGCGTGGAAATCCTGAAGGCGGCTTACGACGCCCTGTAGACAGCAGGTTCCGGGCGGGTACTCTTTACAGAAAATGGAAGAATGCGGAAGGTTAAGTTAGCGGGTAGACATGCCGATAAATCTTTTACCGAAACAGTACGGTAAGGAGGACGGCCTATGATAACCATCAGTCTTTGCATGATAGTGAAAAATGAAGAAAAAGTCCTGAAGAGATGCTTAGACAGCGTCAGGGATCTGGTGGACGAAATGATTATCGTGGATACCGGCTCCACGGACAGGACGAAGGAAATCGCAGCCTCCTATCCCGGTGCGAAGATTTACGATTTTACCTGGGTGGACGATTTCGCAAAAGCGAGAAACTTCGCTTTTTCCAAGGCAACCTGTGACTATATTTATTCGGCGGATGCGGATGAGGAAATCAACGAGGAAAACCGGAAAAAATTCATGCGCTTAAAGCAGGTGCTTCTGCCGGAAATCGAAATTGTGCAGATGAAATACGTCAACCAGCTTTCTTACAGCACGGTTTACAATTACGACGAAGAGTACCGCCCCAAGCTGTTCAAGAGGGTGAGAGGCTTTATCTGGGAAGGCGCCATTCATGAAACCGTGGCAACCGGTCCCATTGTGTACGACAGCGACATCAGCATCCAGCACAAGCCGGAGAGCTTACATACCGGCAGGGATTTTGCCGCATTTGAAAGACTGATAAAAAGAGGCGAGCCCCTCTCTAAAAGGCTGAAAAATATGTATGCCAAGGAGCTGTTTATTGCAGGCGGAAAAGAAGATTTCCGGCAGGCGGCGGATTATTTTGAACAGATTGCGGACACGGCGGAGGACGAAGAGGAGCTGAAGGAAGCGTTGGCGGTAGTGGTTGCTGCCAAACGGCAGAGAAAAGACACCGACAATTTCTTTAAGTATGCCTTAAAGTCCGTGATACTGGGCGGCTGCTCCGAGGTATGCTTTGAAATCGGCGAATATTATTTTTCTAAGGGCGATTATGAAGAAGCGGTGCTCTGGTATTACAATGCCCGCTACGAAACGGAAGCCATTCTCTGCCTTAAGAAAAAGGAAAGAGAACCGCTGGAAAAATTAGTGGAGTGCTGCGAGAAGTTAAACCGTCCGGAGGATGCTTATACCTACCGGAAAGAATTAGAACAGTTATAGGGGCTGTTACAGAAAATGAAAGCCCCCTGATTTGGTAAATATAACAGAAAAAATGCCACCCAATCTTGTGAAAATAAACCAATAGGCAGAAACACAAAAAGGTGGTAAGATAACCACATTACCTGTTGAAATTGAAGAAGCGAGACAGAGGGCCCGGAAAGGCTCTCTTAAACGTATATTCATTTCAGGAGGTTTTTTTATGCACAAATTTAAGAGTTATATCTGGGAATGGCTGATTGGCTTCAGCCTGATTGTTTTGTATCTGTTAAGCTCCGCAAGGGTGGTAAGCGCGGCGGAAAATCCGTCCTTTACCCATACACATGCGGCAAAATGCACGCAGAAATCTACGGAAACCTGTACGGTGCACCACACATGCAGTTATCACGAAGAGCACCAGACAAGGTTCTGCAATACCTGCGGCAAGGGAACCGACCACAAGCTGACTGCGCACACCTATACCTGCTCCAAGCAGAATGACACCTGGCAGCCGGACGGTGTCTGTACCTGTACGGTCTGCGGCACTTCCGTGGGCTGGGTCAATCCGCCCGGAAAAAAGCACGAATATACCGTGGACAGGAGAGTCTGCGGCATGGAAGAGGGAGAGGCAACCGCGACCTTAAGTGTCAGTGCCGACAGCACTGCATGGACCAATAAAGCGGTGGGACTGACGGCATCTGTGGCGGTACTTAAGGACGATATATCCAGTCAGGGGATTACGCTAAGCTGGCAGGACGGCAAAATGAGTGTCACTCAGAACGGCACCTACACAGTGACCGCCACCAACGGGCAGGGACAGAGCATCAGTGCGTCCGTTGCGGTAAACTGCATTGATACCACGGCGCCGGTGATTTCTTCGGTGACCGGGGACACCGGCAGCATGAGTAAAACCGCCATTTCCGTTACGGTAGCAGCTTCTGACGCGGAAAGCGGTCTGGCGGAGACTCCTTTTTCCACGGACGGCGGCAGCAGCTTTGGCACAGCCAATACGTTTACGGTAACGGAAGGAAATCCCGTCACCTTTGTGGTAAAGGATAAAGCCGGAAATACGACGCAGAAAACCATTAAGCGGGGGGACTTTCCCTATCCTGCCGAAAAGCCTTCGGAGGGCGGCAACAAACCCGGCGGTGAGAGCGGCGGAACGGGAGGAAGCGGCAACGGAGGAAACAGCGGAACCGGCGGCAATAACGGGGGAAACAGCGGAACCGGCGGCAGCGGAACCGGAGGCAGCAATACGGGAGGAAACAGCGGAACCGGAGGAAACAGTGGAAACGACAGCAACAGTACCGGAGGAAACAACGATACCGGCAGTAGCGGAACGGGCAACGGCGGATCAGGCGGTGCAGGCGGTAAACAGAATGGCGGCAATCCTGGTAAAAATTCCGATAAAAACAGAACTTCCGGAAAGGATACCGCAGGAAACAGCGGAAACAATGCGGATGCCGGAAACGGCGCGGAGGGAAGCAAGAAAGAAAATGCGGCAGGAAAGAGCGGAACGGACAGCAAAATGCTTCTCATTGCCAGATTAGAAAAGGAACGGCTGTTGGCCCAGAAGGATATGATGGACGACGACAGGCTGGCAGGCGGTTATGCAGATGCCGGAACCGGCGTGGAGGAAAGCACGGATGAAGAAATGCCTTCCCTTAAAAGCAATGCGGGCGGTCTTGCCGGAATGGTAAGCCGGATAGGAACAAATCCGCTTCCGGCAGCAGGCGGCATGCTGCTTCTGGCAGCTCTTCTTATCGGAGGGTATCTGTTCTGGTATTTCGGCGTGGATGTGTACTGCTACGACGGCGGTGAGGAGTATAAGCGTCTGGGACTTTTGTTCGTGAAGAAGAAGCAGGGCTCCTATGAATTACAGTTTCCCGACGGCATTACGGAGGATGAAGGGAAGGAACGGTTCCGTCTGGTCTTTAAGGGCAGACTGATAAAGCAGGCGAGACACCGCAGGCTTACCATTCATTACGGCGGACGAAAGATATTGCAGTCCATGGAAGAATGTGTAGACTTTGTACTTTAGTCATGTTAAAATCAAAGGCGTTAAAGCTGATAAAAAGAACAGTAATACATAGAGAATAACAGGAAAGAAGGCAGAGTATGAACTGGGAAGAAAATGTCAGAAGGGTAGTCCCCTATGTTCCGGGAGAACAGCCCAAGGACACAAATGTCATTAAACTCAATACAAACGAAAATCCCTACCCGCCCGCACCGGGTGTGGAGAAGCTTAAGCAGGAGTTTTCCTGCGACAGACTGCGGCTCTATCCCGACCCGGAGGCAACGGTGCTGGTGGATGCGATCGCGAAGCGCTACGGTGTAAAGCCCGCACAGGTTTTTGTGGGCGTCGGCTCCGATGACGTGCTGGCAATGGCGTTCCTGACATTTTTCAATGGGGAAAAGCCGATACTTTTCCCGGATATTACCTACTCGTTCTATGATGTGTGGGCGGATCTTTACCGGATACCCTATAAGACATGCCCGCTGGATGAAAATTTCCGGATGAACATCAGGGACTATGAGCAGGAAAACGGAGGTATCATTTTCCCCAATCCCAATGCTCCTACCGGTGTGCTGGAAACCGTGGAAAATATTGAAACCATTGTGAAGAACAACCCGGATGTGGTGGTGATTGTGGACGAAGCCTATATTGATTTCGGCGGTACCAGTGTTCTTCCTTTGGTGGAAAAATATGAAAACCTGCTGGTGGTGCAGACCTTTTCCAAATCCCGCTCCATGGCGGGCATGCGTATCGGTTTTGCAATCGGCAGCAAAAAGCTGATTTCCTATATGAATGATGTGAAGTTTTCCTTCAACTCCTACACCATGGACTGGTTTACCCAGATTTTGGGTGCGGAGGCTGTGCGTGACGAAGCCTATTTTAAGAAGTGTACGGATAAAATTGTGGAAGTACGGGAATGGACTAAGGAAGAACTTAAGAAATTACAGTTCACCTTTGAAGACTCCAGGGCAAACTTTATTTTTGCCAAGCATGCAACCTTAAGCGGTGATACCATTTTCAAGGCATTAAAGGAAAGAAAGATTTTTGTAAGGCATTGGAACAAGGAAAGAATTTCCGACTATCTGCGTATTTCCATCGGTACGAAAGAGCAGATGCAGGCGCTTATAGATGCCCTGAAAGAAATCACACAGATGTAAAAGGAGAAAAATTATGCAGTTTATCAAGAACATGGCAAAGGGTGCCGTAATCGGTATTGCCAACATTATCCCCGGAGTCAGCGGCGGCACCATGGCGGTTACCATGGGCATTTACGACAAGCTGATTTTCTGTCTGACCCATTTATTCAAAGAATTCAAGAAGAGCGTTAAATTTTTAATTCCCATTCTGCTAGGCGCCGCAGTGGCGCTGGTGGCAGGTTCCTTCGGAATAGAATTTCTGTTTAGGAAGTTTCCGGTTCCCACAAACCTTTTCTTTATCGGTCTGATTCTGGGCGGACTTCCCATGATGACCAAGAAGGTAAAGGGACAGAAAATAAAGGTGGGACATATGATTTCCCTGATTGCCTTTTTTGCCCTGGTTGTGGTTATGGGACTGATGGGCGACAAGGAAGGCAGAGCTGTGGACTTAAGCTTTAATTTCCTTAATGTGATAATCCTTTTTCTGGTGGGCGTAATTGCTTCCGCAACCATGGTCATTCCCGGAGTCAGCGGCTCCATGGTTCTTTTACTGCTTGGTTTTTACAACCCCATTATTGCACAGATTAATGATTTTATCCGTTCCCTTACCTCCGGAGATTTTGCGGGGGTACTGAATGGCTGCGGCATACTGGTGCCTTTCGGTATCGGTGTGGTAATCGGTATTTTTGCCATTGCCAAGTTGATTGAGATTATTTTTGAAAAGTTCCCGCTGTATGCGAACTGGGCGATTATCGGTCTGATTGTGGCTTCCCCGTTTGCCATTATTTTCAACAATCTGGCAAGCTTTTCAGGTGTTACGGTACTGACGGTGGTAAGCAGTGTCATTACCTTTGCGGTTGGTTTCTTTGTAGCATTAAAACTAGGTGAATAAGGAGACGGAAGTGAAAGCATATACGGATTTCGCTTATGTATACGATACCTTCATGGATGAAACACCCTATGAGGAATGGAGCCTGTTTTTACAGGAAAAAATAAAACAGTACGGCATTTCCAGACCGGAGCGTTCCGAGGATGCCATAGAGTCCGAGAAAAATCTGGTTCTGGACCTTGGCTGCGGCACCGGCACCCTGACGGAGCTTTTAGCGGAGGCGGGTTACGACATGATTGGCGTGGACAATTCCTGCGACATGCTTAACATTGCCCGTGAAAAGAGTGCGGAGAAGGGACTGGAAATTCTGTATCTGCTGCAGGATATGCGGGAGCTGGATTTATACAGTACCATCGGTACAGTGGTCAGTGTCTGCGACTCCTTAAATTACCTGCTTACCACACAGGATTTGGAAAAAACCTTCCGGCTGGTGAAAAATTTTCTCTATCCCGGCGGTATCTTTATCTTTGATTTCAATACGGTTTACAAGTACGCCGAGGTTATCGGGGATGCGACCATTGCCGAAAACAGAGAGGACTGCAGCTTTATCTGGGAAAATTATTATTACCCCGAAGAATGTATCAATGAATATGATGTGACGGTTTTTGTGGAAGAGGAAGAGGACTTGTACCGCAAATTTACGGAAACCCATTACCAGAGAGGATATACCCTTGCGGAAATGGAAGAGCTGGTAACAAAGGCGGGTATGTCCATTATTGAAGCACTGGATGCGGACACGAAGGGTCCCGTCCGTCCGGATAGCGAAAGAATTTATATCATTGCCGGAAAATCGGGAGCCGACACCTCGGTGCAGAACTGAAAACGCAGGCTTTGAAACAGAGTCTATGATGACAGAAAGCAGGAATGAACAATGCATGATTATATGGTGAGAGCCACAGCGGCAGGTGCCCAGATAAGGGCGTTTGCCTGTACCACAAAAGAGCTTGTGGAGGAAGCAAGAAAAGCACACAACACCAGTCCTGTGGTGACGGCAGGGCTTGGCAGACTGTTAAGCGCCGGCTGCATGATGGGCAGCATGTTAAAAGGAGAGGACGATCTGATTACCCTGATTGTGAGGGGAGACGGTCCTTTACAGGGACTGACGGTGACGGCTGACAGCAAAGGCCGCGTCAAGGGCTATCCTCTGGTGCCGGATGTGATATTACCGGCAAATGCCATAGGAAAACTGGATGTGGGCGGCGCCGTGGGCCGCGGTTACCTCAAAGTTATCCGGGATATGGGCTTAAAAGAGCCATATGTAGGACAGACGGAGCTTCAGACCGGAGAAATCGCAGAGGATTTAACGTATTATTTTGCCCTTTCCGAACAGGTGCCTTCTTCTGTAGGATTGGGTGTCCTCATGGAGAAGGACAATACTGTGAAGCAGGCAGGCGGCTTTATTATCCAGCTTATGCCTTTTGCGGAGGAAGAAGTCATTGCCAGACTGGAAGAAAATTTACAGAACATAAAGTCCGTTACCGCCATGCTGGAAGCGGGACACACTCCCGAAGAGATGCTTACGCAGATTTTGGACGGTATGGATGTGGAAATCCTGGACACCATGCCGGTTTCCTTCTACTGCAACTGCAGCAAGGAAAGAGTGCAGAAAGCCTTGATGGGCATGGGACGCAGGGATCTGGAGGATATTATAAAGGACGGAGAGGGCATTGACGTCAACTGCCACTTCTGCAACAAGAATTATCACTTCACCATAGACGAGCTGAAAGCCCTGCTGGACGGACAGGAATAGAATACAGAAGTAGAATATAGGAACAGATTACAGAGAAACCGGTTGATTATTTTCAAAATACTGTGTATACTAAATGTAGAAGTAAATGTTTGCCGCTTGCTGATGGCGCGGGATATAAATAATTCAGTTTGTATATGAAGCCACTTGCTATACAGGTGGGATAAAAATAGTATAGTTTGTAAATGTTCCCCATCAGTGTTTGCTGATGGGGAATTTTCATATAAAGGAAAGGCGTTTTATGGAAATACGGCAGGGATATTCATATCATATCAAGGATGAATTTTTTTGCTTGGTTGATGATAAATATTTGATGAGCAATAAGGAACAGGGAAATTATCGTCCTCATTATTATGCGATTCAGGATAAAAAAAATCCGAAATTATATTGGATGATACCGATTAGTTCACAGGCAGAGAAATATAAGGAAATTATTGAGAAGAAAAAGAAACGATACGGTAGATGTAACACGATTGTGATTGGTTTGTTTGCAGGAAAAGAAAATGCTTTTCTGATACAGAATGCATTCCCTGTTATTGAAAAATATTTTGACCATATTCATACAATTCAAGAACAGCCGGTTACTGTACATAAAAAGCTGGATAAATTACTTGTTGAAAATCTGTATAAAGTGCTGGCTATGTGTAATTGTGGAATTAAATTGACTTTTACGGATATTAAAGCAATCAGAACAATTATGGAAGAAGAACTGGCAAGGGGCGGCGACTCAACTTAACAGGTCGCCGCCTGTTTTTCATTACCCGTTACTCGGAAACAACGGCCGCTTTATCCAGGCAGGTCTGTATGGTTTCCAGTAAAATGAGAGTGGTGTATTTGTTCTCGTCCTGATAGCTGACGGAGGAAAGGGGTGTGCCGTCTGTAAGCTGGGTGGAAACGGAAGCCAGTGTGGGCTCCATTAAGGGATACATGGTCGTTACCGCCTCATCTAAGTTGACCAGCCGGACAGAAGAAATGCCGCTTTCATTCACCACCACTTCCATATCTACACTGTAGCCGGAAAGGGGCAGGGTGGAAGCATATACGCCGGGTATGTAGGAGGTTTCCTCTGCATCGGGATTTTCATTCAGGGAAAAGTCCTCCACAGAGCTTCCGGGCACAGAGTTTTCCATGCTTTCCGAAGACAGCGTGCCGTTTTTGTTTTTGGGAAGAAACATGATGATTAACAGTATAACAAACAAGATTCCCAGCGCGGCGAAGATGCCGGTATAAATCAGTTCTTTTAAATGGAGTACTACGATTTTTGTTTTAGAATTCATAAGGTGTCCTGCACGTGTTCTTTTTTATTAAGGATATGCGGGAAAACCGTGAATAATGCTATTGACAAGACGGTTTCTGCGTTGCTATTATGAAAAATAATGTGATAAATACGGAGGTTTTGCCATGCAGAAGTACACGAAGGAAGATATTTTTAGTCTGGTAGAAGACGAGGATGTGGAATTTATCCGTCTGCAGTTTACGGATTTGTTCGGCAATCTGAAAAATATAGCCATTACCGTAAGCCAGCTGGAGAAAGCGCTGGACAATAAAATTTATTTTAACCCGGCATCCATTGACGGTTATGTAAAGGATGAGGACGATGTATTGTTTTTACATCCCGACCTTTCCACCTTTGTTATTTTCCCCTGGAGACCCCAGCAGGGAAAGGTTGCCCGTATGATCTGCGATGTCTATAGACAGGACGGCACTCCTTATGAGGGCGATTCCCGTTACATTTTAAAGCAGGCAGTGGAAGAGGCAGGCAGAAAGGGCTATACCTTTGATGTCAGAACGGAATGCGAATTTTTCCTGTTCCAGACGGATGAAAACGGACTGCCCACCACCGTTACCTATGAGCAGGCAGGTTATCTGGATTTAGCGCCGATTGATATGGGCGAGAATGCCAGAAGAGATATTATTATGACACTGGAGCAGATGGGCTTTGAAATTGAGTCCTCCCACCATGAGGATGCGCCCGCCCAGCATGAAATTGATTTTATGAACGATGAAGCTGTAGCGGCGGCTGACAATATGAACACCTTTAAGCTGGCAGTCAAGAGTATTGCCAAGTCCCACGGCCTGCATGCCACTTTTATGCCCAAGCCGAAGCAGGGCATCAGCGGTTCCGGCATGAATATCAAGATGTCCTTAAAGAAGGACGGAAAGAGCATTTTCGAGCCGGTAAACGATAATGGAGAACTGAGTAAGGAAGCCATGTGGTTTATCGGAGGACTGCTTAAGCATGTAAGAAGCATGGCGCCGGTTACCAATCCACTGGTAAATTCCTACAAGCGTCTGGTGCCCGGTTTTGAAGCACCGGTGCAGATTGGTTTCGGCAGCCACAGCAGAAGCGTTATGGTATATCTTCCTCACATTGTAGGAGAAGAAGCCAGACTGGAATTCAGAAGCCCGGATCCTGCAGCCAATCCTTATCTGACCTTAAGCCTCTGCTTACAGGCAGGTCTTAAGGGTATTGAAGAACATACCGAACCGGATATGGACGCCAAGGCGGATATGCCGGACAATCTCTGGGAAGCAATCCGCAGCATGGAAGAGGATGCTTTTGTGGAGAAAGTGCTTGGCAGCAAGGTAAATAAACGCTACCTGGAATTAAAGAAAGCGGAATGGAACCGTTACCGTGTGCAGGTTTCCGAATGGGAAATCAATGAATATCTGTACCGTTTCTAAAGAGAGCCACCTCATAACAATACTTAAAAGGAAGGTGGTTCTGTGACAAATATTCTTGTTGTTTTTCCGAAACTGGAAGAAGGCAGGAGCATTAAGAACCTCTTGGTACGCAGTGGTTTCAACGTGACCGGTATCTGTACCTCCGGCGCACAGGCGGTGGCGCGTGCGGACGAATGGAACGAAGGAATTATTGTGTGCGGCTATAAGATGACGGATATGCTTTACTCACAGCTGCGGGAGCTTCTGCCGAACGATTTTGAAATGCTCGCCCTGATGCAGGTGCAGCACATTGGTGAAACACGAAAAGATAATATTGTATGCCTGGGAATGCCGCTTAAGGTACAGGAACTGGTGAACACCGTCAATATGATGGTGGACAACATGGAGCGACGCCGGAGAAAGCGGAGACTCACTCCCAAGGTACGAAATGACAAGGATGCGGCTATGATTGCCGAAGCAAAGGAGCTTCTCATGAGCCGCAACCATATGACGGAAGAGGAAGCGCATCGTTATATCCAGCGCTCCAGCATGGATACCGGTACCAATATGGTGGAAACGGCGCAGATGGTGTTGACCATGATGCGGTAAAGAAAGAGTATTTTTCGCATATAGAAATGGCACAAAGCTTGCAGTTATGGAAAGGAATGGATATTACTATGAAATTTACAAAAATGCATGGTTGCGGCAATGATTATATCTATGTGGACGGCAGTAAGGAGATTATCCCGGCGGAAAAGAAGCCGGAAATTGTAAAACGGTTAAGTGACAGACATTTCGGCATTGGCGGAGACGGCGTGATTTTCATCAACCCTTCCGAAGAAGCGGACTTTGAAATGGAAATGTATAATGCGGACGGCAGCCGTGCGGAGATGTGCGGAAACGGTATCCGCTGTGTGGCAAAATATGTGTATGACAAGGGGCTGACCACCAAAAAGAAAATCAGCATTATCAGTGCCGGAAAGGTAAAACATTTATGCCTGACCATCCAGGACGGTAAAGTGATTTTGGTAAAGGTGAACATGGGCGCACCGGAGCTTGTTGCGGAAAACATTCCCGTGGTAAGCGAAACGGAAACCGTGCTGGATGCCCCCATTACCGTACAGGGAAAAGAATACCGCATGACCTGCGTGTCCATGGGCAATCCCCATGCAGTTGTTTTTATGGATAATGTGGCAGACCTTGCCATTGAAAAAATCGGTCCTTATTTTGAAAATCACGAAAGATTTCCGAAGCGGACCAACACGGAGTTTGTAAAGGTAATCGACAGAAACACGGTGGAAATGCGCGTCTGGGAAAGAGGAACCGGTGAAACCCTTGCCTGCGGAACCGGCGCCTGCGCTACGGTAGTGGCCTGTATCTTAAACGGTCTTACCGAAAATCAGGTTACCGTAAAGCTGCTCGGCGGGGAACTGGAAATTTTCTGGGACAGGGATGCCGATCTGGTTTTCATGACAGGTCCCGCAGCTACCGTATTTGAAGGCGAAGTTGAGATTTAGAAATTCCGAAAGAAAGTAAGAATATAAAAAGAGTCACCGGAAACTTTCGAAAGAAAGCACCGGTGACTTTTGGTTTTCAGAAACTGTGAATATACAGGCAGGCTATGCCAGTGTAGCCTTGTCAATCAGAAGGCAGGCACAGAAGCCTTTTTCCGGCTGGAAACAGTAGATGGACAAATCCCTGTCAAGCGCCCGGCTGTAACCGTGAAGTACATTGGAACCGCCGTTGATACAGATTTCCGCATATTCGGGCAGCCATCTTTCGTCCGCATTTTCAAAGATATCGTAAAAGGAATGGTTCATCATCTGGGCTACCGGCTGATTGGAAAGCTCGCCCATGGAGTCGTTGCAGTAGCGGAAGATGAAGGTGGTTTCTTTGCCTTTTTCGTCAAATACCAGCTCAATCACGCAGAAAGGCGCCGGCATGATATCCAAAACGGAAAAACGGGTATTTAATTCGGCACTGACCTCTTTGGAATGACGCGCCTGGCTTTTTGCAAGCTCCTTCATAATGGTCTTGTGCTGGATGGGATCGTGGGTACGGCCGGTGAAGCTTTTTCCGTCCGTGGTGAGGTAGGTGCCACGGTAAATCTTTACAATTTGCGATTTGGCAAGCAGTACACCTTTATTGATACGGAGAAAGTCCTCTTTGGGCAGGGCATCGGAAAATGCTTTTAAGCCGATGTAGGTATTTAGGGTGCGGCCGTCCAAAAGATGCAGCTCCGTCTGGGCGCCGGTGCGAATCAGATAACGGATATCTGCCGGTGCGATTTTTTTTCTTCTTAAAAAGGAGTGGGCATAATGTGTCATCTGCTCCATATAGAAACCTCCTGCTATGTGTTCATTCCATATCTATTATACGGGATTTCCGACAAAAAGACAATCTCCCTGTCAAAAACTTTTCCCATTTTTATTAAAAAACTTTGCCTGTTTTTTTATCCGGCTTCTCATTTTAACTGTATTGTGATAAAATAAAAAAGTTGCCTTGTAACAGGAAAAGCAGCCCTGCAATCGGCAGCAGGAAACAGAGAAAGGAAAGCTCGCTCTATGAAAAAAATTCTTGTGTATCTTAAGGACTACAAAAAAGAATCCATTTTAGCGCCTTTGTTCAAGATGCTGGAGGCTTCTTTTGAATTGCTGGTGCCTCTTGTGGTGAAAAAAATCGTAGATATCGGTATTGTCAATTCCGACAGGGGGTATGTGGGAAAAATGTGCCTTCTGATGATAGCGCTTGGTCTGATTGGTCTGGCGTGCTCCATTACGGCGCAGTACTTTTCAGCCAAGGCTGCGGTGGGATTTGCTACAAAATTAAGACACGTGCTGTTTGGACACATGCAGAAGCTGTCCTATGCGCAGACAGACCACATGGGTACATCCACCATGATTACCCGTATGACCAGTGATATCAACCAGGTGCAGAACGGTGTCAATCTGGTGCTCCGTCTGTTCCTACGTTCTCCGTTCATCGTGTTCGGCGCCATGATTATGGCATTTACCATTGATGTAAAAGCAGCGCTTATCTTTGTGGTAGTTATCCCTCTTCTGTCCATCGTGGTATTCGGCATCATGCTGATAACCATTCCCTTATACAAAAAAGTGCAGGGCGGTCTGGACAGGCTCCTCGGCGTTACCAGAGGTAACTTAACCGGTGTGAGAGTCCTGCGTGCGTTCCATAAGGAAGAGGAAGAAAGAAAAGCATTTGACGAAGCCAATGAAAAGCTGACCGGCTTCCAGATGTTTGTAGGAAGAATTTCCGCCGTTATGAACCCGGCAACCTACATCATCATAAATGGCGGTCTGGTAGTTCTCCTCTGGGTGGGTGCCGTAAAGGTGGACAATGGCATTCTGACACAGGGTGCGGTGCTGGCGCTGGTAAACTACATGTCCCAGATTCTGGTGGAGTTGATCAAGCTGGCAAATTTAATTATTACCGTCAACAAGTCCATTGCCTGCGGCAACCGTATTGAAGCCGTTTTAGAGCTTACTCCCGGTCTTACCAACGGCAAGGTAACGGAAACCGAAGCGAAGGAAGATGTTCCCGTGGTTTCCTTTGAACATGTGTCCCTGACCTATCCGGGCGCCGGCGCGGAAAGCTTAACGGACATTGATTTTAAGGCAATGAGAGGGCAGACCATCGGTGTTATCGGCGGTACCGGTTCCGGTAAATCTTCGCTGGTAAACTTAATTCCCCGGTTTTACGAAGCTACAAAGGGAAGTGTCAAAATCGACGGTGTGGCAGCGGAAGACTACGACTATAAGGCGCTTCGTGCCAAGATTGGTATGGTACCCCAGAAGGCAGTTCTGTTTAAGGGCACCATCCGGGAAAACCTGTTAATGGGACTTCCCGAAGAATACAAAAAGAAGCTGCAAGAAAATCCTGACAGCAGGGATGAAACCATAGAAAAAATGCTCCGCGACGCACTGGAAATTTCCCAGTCGGCAGAGTTCGTGGACAACAAGCCGGAAGGCATGGAAACCATGGTCAGCCAGGGCGGCAAGAACCTCTCCGGCGGTCAGAAGCAGCGTCTGACCATTGCAAGGGCGCTGGTCAGAAAACCGGAAATCCTCATTCTGGACGACAGCGCTTCCGCACTGGACTATGCAACCGACTTAAAGCTGCGGAAAGCCATTCACGGCATGGAGAAAACACCTGTGGTATTTATCGTATCCCAGCGTGCTTCCTCCCTGCTTGCGGCGGACAGCATTATTGTCCTGGATGACGGCAACGTGGCAGGTATTGGAACACATGATGAGTTGCTCGCTTCCTGCAGCGTTTATCAGGAAATTTACTATTCCCAGTACCCGGATAAGAGAAAGGAGGCATAGGTATGAAGACAAAAAACAATGGTTCTACCATGAAAAAAGTACTTCGTTATATCGGAAAATATTGGTTTTTCTTACTGTGCTCCATTGTCTGTGCGGCGCTGACCGTTACGTTTACTTTGTATATCCCCATTCTCACCGGTGATGCGGTGGATGCGATTATCGGTCCCGGCCAGGTAGATTTTACAGTCCTTTTGGAAATCTTAAAGAAAATGGGCATTGCCATTCTGCTGACGGCGCTCACCCAGTGGATTATGAGCGTGTGCAACAACCGCATTGCCTACCATGTGGTACAGGACATCCGTAAGGATGCGTTTGACAAAATCCAGATTTTACCCCTGAAGTATCTGGATGCCCATCCCTACGGCGAAATCGTAAGCCGTGTCATTGCGGATGTGGATCAGTTCTCCGACGGTCTGATTTTAGGATTTACCCAGCTGTTCACCGGTGTCCTTACCATTTTCGGAACCCTGATTTTCATGTTCCGTCAGAATGTGGGCATTACACTGGTGGTTATCTGTATTACACCTGTCAGCATGCTGGTGGCAAACTTCATTGCGAAAAAGACATACCGCATGTTTAAGCTGCAGTCCGAAACCAGGGGCGAGCAGACCGCATTGATTGATGAAATGATTGGAAATCAGAAGGTCGTGCAGGCGTTCTCCTATGAAGAGGAAGCCATGAAGCGTTTTGATGTAATAAACGAAAAGCTTTCCAGATACTCCCTGCAGGCGATTTTCTTTTCCTCTACCACAAATCCGGCAACCCGTTTTGTAAACAGCTTGGTGTATACCGGTGTCTGCATCGTGGGTGCGCTGTCCGTTATTTCCGGCAGAATTACCGTCGGTGTGCTGTCCTGCTTCTTAAGCTACGCCAACCAGTATACCAAGCCCTTCAACGAAATCTCCGGCGTGTTTACGGAATTCCAGAATGCGCTTGCCTGTGCGGCACGTATTTTTGAACTGATTGAAGAAACTCCCCAGGTGGAAGAGCCTGCGGATGCCAGGGTGCTCACCCATGCGGACGGCAGAGTGGAGCTTACCGATGTGGCATTCTCCTATGACCCGGACAGAAAGTTAATCGAGGATTTGAATCTGCATGTGGAAAGCGGCAGGAGAGTGGCGATTGTCGGGCCTACCGGCTGCGGCAAGACCACGATTATCAACCTGCTCATGCGTTTCTATGATGTGGATGCGGGAAGCATTGCGGTGGATGATACCGATATCCGTAAGCTCACCAGAAAGAGCCTGCGTGAAAATTATGGTATGGTGCTGCAGGAAACCTGGCTGAAGGCGGGAACGGTAAGAGAAAACCTGATTATGGGCAAGCCCGATGCAACGGATGAGGAAATGATTGCGGCAGCCAGGGCAGCCCATTCCCATAGCTTCATCAAGCGTCTGCCGAACGGTTACGACACCGTGCTTTCCGAGGACGGTGAGGGACTTTCCCAGGGACAGAAGCAGCTTTTGTGTATCACCAGAGTTATGCTCTGCCTGCCACCCATGTTAATCTTAGACGAGGCAACCTCCTCCATCGATACCCGTACGGAAATCCGTATCCAGAAGGCGTTTGCCAAGATGATGAAGGGCAGAACCAGCTTTATCATTGCCCACCGTCTGTCTACCATCGTGGATGCCGACATCATCTTAGTGATGCGCGATGGGCACATCATCGAGCAGGGCAGACACGAGGAGCTGCTTGAGAAAAAGGGCTTCTATGCAGAACTCTACAACAGCCAGTTCGTGCTGAGTGAGAATTAGTGTATTATGATTTATTTCTTCAACACAAGCGATTTACGGTATGCCGACGGCGACATACCGTATTTCTTTTTAAATTGCAGATAGAAGGTCTGCCGGTTGGCAAAGCCGATCATGGTGTCGATGTCCTGAATGGGAATGGATGGATTGGCTAAAAGCTCCTCGGCGGCTTTCAGGCGGCAGGAAGTGACGCTTTCCCAGAGGGAGGTGCCGGTCGCCCGCTTGAAAATGCGCTCCAGATACGTGGCATTTAAGCCGATGTGGTCGGCAATCTGCTCGTTGTTTTTAATCAGATAGAAGGCCTCACGAATATAGTCGGTGGCTTTTTCTACATAATACTGGGCGGAGGATTTCTCCGTCATGGGAAGGCGGGACAGCTCGGCTAAAAAGTGATAGCTTAAGCTGTTTAAGTAAAGATTGTCGCGCCTGCCTTCGTATTCGTGGTACAGCCGCAGCATGTCGGGCTTTAAGCTGCGGGCATCCGGAAAGATGCGCACATCCTCTAAGGAAGAGAATAAAAGGCAGATGTCTAAAGAACTGTTTAGTAACTGCAGAAAAGGCGGAAAGGCAGCCTGTCCGGGCGCCGCATCAAAGGACAAAGAAAAGCCCAGTACCGTGCAGGGACGCTCATGGTTAAAATGAATGCGGTGGGGAATGGAAGAGTCTAAAAGAATAAGGTTCCTCTTAGCGAGAGGGTATTCCTTTCCGGCTATTTCATACACACAGCTCCCTTCCGCAATATAGTTGCATTCAAACAGACCATGGCTGTGTACATCCATGGAATAGTACTTCCAGTTTCCGTTCATATAGGCACAGTCCACATAGAGTGGCAGATTGGGCACATTCTTAATATCCATAGTCATATCTCCTTTTTATTACTTTATCATGGAATGTTAAAAATAACAACCTGTATATTTGCAAAAAGTCAGGAATGATTATAGAAATATGGGTAAAAAATCAGTACAATGGGCTTACAGAAGCGAAAAACCAAGAAAGGCGGACAGGCTTTATGGCAATTATCTATCAGGAAAAAAGTAATAGTTTTATGTTAAATACGCCGAATACATCCTATGTAATCGGCATTGCGGATGCAGAAAAGTTCGTAGGACATGCTTACTACGGAGAAAGACTTTCAGAGGACGATGTCACTTATCTGATGCGTACGGGAGAAGCTCCTTTTACCCCGGACAAAAACAGCCGTGATAGACTTTCCTTTTTAGACTGCTTCCCCCAGGAATACCCCACACAGGGTATCGGGGACTACAGGGAAAGCGCCATCGTTGTAAAGAGCGCGGGCGGACACAATGCCCTGCAGTTAAATTTAACGGATTACCGCATTTACAGGGGGAAGGAAAAGTTACAGGGACTGCCCGCTACCTGGGGCAGCGAAGAGGATACGGAAACCCTGGAGCTTACACTGGAGGACAAGGTGCTTCACGTAAAAGCCATTCTGTCCTACAGCATTTTTGAAGATATTGATGCGGTAGTAAGAAGCGTCCGCATCGTAAACGCCGGCACGGAGCCGGTGATGCTTGAAAAAGTAATGTCCGCATCCATCGATATGGATGATGTGGGCTACGACAAGATTATCCTGCACGGCTCCTGGGCAAGAGAACGTTATATTGACCGTACTCCCGTAAACCACGGTGTACAGAGTACCTCTTCCCTGCGCGGTGAAAGCGGGCATCAGCAGCAGCCGTTCATGGCGCTTCTTTCCCACAGCACCACACAGGATACCGGCGATATTTACGGTATGCATTTAATTTATTCCGGCAACTGCATGACACTGGCGGACAAGGGACAGTTTGACAACATCCGCCTGATGACCGGTATCAACCCGGCAGGCTTTTCCTGGAAATTAAATCCCGGAGAAGAGTTCCAGGCACCGGAAGCAGTTCTGGTTTACTCTAAGGAAGGTATCGGCGGCATGAGCCGTGTGTTCCACGACCTTTACAGACAGCATTTAATCCGCGGCGAGTACCGTGATAAAAAGCGTCCCATCCTCATTAACAACTGGGAAGCCACCTATTTTGATTTCAACACCGACAAGCTGCTTGCCATTGCAAAGGAAGCGGCAAAGGACGGCATTGAGATGCTGGTTATGGACGACGGCTGGTTCGGCAACCGCTGCGATGACAACCGTGCGCTGGGCGACTGGTTTGTAAACGAAGAGAAGTTAAAGGGCGGCCTGAAATATCTGGTTGACGAGGTCAACAAGGCAGGGCTTAAGTTCGGTATCTGGTTTGAGCCGGAAATGATAAGCCCCGACTCCGATTTGTACCGCGCGCATCCCGACTGGGCGATCGCCATTCCCGGCAGAACCCCGGGACTTGCCCGCAACCAGTATGTGCTGGATATGTCCCGCAAGGAAATCCAGGATTACATTTTTGAAAGACTTTCCGCAATCCTGCACAGTGCCAACATCGAATATGTAAAATGGGATATGAACCGTCCGCTGTGCGACATGGGAAGCGCAGCCCTTTCCACAGACTGCCAGGGCGAGCTGTTCCACAGATATGTCTTGGGTATGTACAGCCTGCAGGAAAGACTGGTAACGGAATTCCCGCACCTGCTTCTGGAAAACTGCTCCGGCGGCGGCGCACGCTTTGATGCCGGCATGCTTTACTACAGCCCGCAGATCTGGTGCTCCGATGACACGGATGCCATCGAAAGACTGACCATCCAGGAAGGCACGGCTCTTATTTACCCGCTTTCCGCCATGGGAGCCCATGTCAGCGACTGCCCGAACCACACGGTAGGGCGTACCACGCCGTTTGAAACCAGGGGCTATGTGGCGCTGGCAGGTACATTCGGCTACGAGCTGGATATTACCCGCATTCCCGAAGAGGACAGAAAGATGATTCCCGACCAGGTAAAAATGTACCACAAGTACAATGACCTGGTGCGCACCGGTGATTATTACCGGATTGCTTCGTTCCGTGAAAACAGAATGTATGACTGCTACATGGTAGTGGCAAAGGACAAATCCGAAGCCCTTATGACCTACATTCAGGTAATGGGCAGACCCAACTCCCACTCCCGCCGCATTTTATTAAAGGGACTGGCGCCGGAAAAGATTTACCGCATCGAAGGCGAAGACCGTACCTACAACGGCAGAACCCTGATGCAGGCAGGTATTCTGGCAGAGAACCTGTGGGGCGATTACAAGGGACGTCTGTATCATATTATCGAAGCATAAATGTGCAAAAATGTAAGATGGATTTTTAGGCTCCGACAGTATATAATAGGGACATCAATACGAAAGGTGCGTAATTAGTATGGAAAATAAAGAAATTCTTTTTTTGAACCCCTGCTTAAAGGATGTGGTATGGGGCGGTAAAAAGCTTCGCGATGAATTTCATTACGAAGGAGCCGGGGATTCCACCGGCGAGTGCTGGGGTATCAGCGCGCATCCCAATGGGGACGATACCGTTAAGAACGGAGAATTCGCCGGCATGAAGCTTTCCGAGCTTTACAAAACTCACAGGGAACTGTTCGGAAACATTCAGGCGGAGGAATTCCCTCTTCTGGTGAAAATCATCAATGCGGATGCGGATTTAAGCATCCAGGTTCACCCGGACGATGCCTATGCCAGAGAGCACGAAGGCTGCCCTTACGGCAAGACCGAATGCTGGTATGTCATGGACTGCCCGGAGGACGCAAGCCTTGTCATCGGCCACCATGCAAAGACCAGAGAAGAACTTGCCCGGATGATTCACGAAGACAGATACGAAGAACTGGTCCGCCAGATGCCGGTAAAGAAGGGTGACTTCATCCAGATTGTGCCCGGTACCGTGCATGCCATCAAGGGTGGCTTTACCATTTTGGAAACCCAGCAGAGCAGCGACATTACCTACCGTGTATACGATTACCACAGACTGGTGGACGGCAAGGAAAGACCGCTTCACGTACAGCAGAGCATCGATGTGATTACCGTGCCGGATACTTCCGCGGAAAAGGCAGTCAGCCATACCCAGGATATGCCGAAGGATACGGTAAATGAACTGATCAGTTGTGAATTCTACAAGGTTTACAAGGTAACAGTGGAAAAGGGCGTAACCGTGCCCATGGAAGGACCTTTTATGCTGGGCAGCGTGCTGGACGGCGAGGGCAGCATTGACGGCACTCCGGTAAAGAAGGGTGACCATTTCATTCTCCCGGCTGTTTACGGGGATGCGACGCTCACTGGTTCCATGGAACTGATTTTCTCCACGGTAAACGGGACCGGAAAGGACAAAGCATGAATTACACCATAGAAAATGAAGAATTAATACTGGTAATCAGCAGCCACGGTGCGGAGGTACGCTCCCTGAAGGATAAAAAGACCGGCAGGGAATACATGTGGTGCGGCGACGCCGCTTACTGGGGCAGGGTGTCCCCCGTTCTGTTCCCTATTGTGGGTGCGGTAAAGAACAATACCTACCGTTTTAAGGATAAGACCTATCATATGTCCCAGCACGGCTTTGCCAGGGATATGGATTTCTGCCTGACGGAAGAATCAGAAGGGGAAATCTGGTTCTGTCTAACCGAGCAGGAAGCCACACTGGAAAAATATCCGTTCCCGTTCGTGCTGGAAATCGGCTATAAATTGGAAGGACGGAAGGTAAAGGTGATGTGGCGTGTGACCAACCTTTCGGAAGAGCCGCTGTATTTCTCCATCGGCGGACATCCGGCTTTCCGCTGCGAAAAGAGAGAGGCGGAACGAATTACCTGTTATCTGAAATTTGAAGGGGTAAAAGAACTGGTCAACCGAAAGCTGGAGGGAGGTCTGGCCTCCGATACGGTAGAAAAGATTACATTGGAGGACGGCGGCTATCTGCCTGTGACGGAAGAGTTGTTTGCGGAGGATGCGCTTATTATTGAAAACCGCCAGACACAGGAGGTTTCCCTGTGTGATTCCGAAAAGGTTCCCTACCTTACCGTGAAATTCGATGCGCCCCTGTTCGGTGTATGGTCGCCGGTGGGTAAGAACGCACCGTTCATCTGCATCGAGCCATGGTACGGCAGATGTGACAGCGTCCGTTTTGACGGAAGTTTTGAGGAAAGGGAATGGGGCAGCGAGCTTTTGCCCAACACGTCCTTCCAGACCGCGTACACCGTTTCCGTATAAATTTTTTGACTTAAAATGTAAAATGAGAAATCCGAAAGCATTATCTTATAAAATCTTAAGAAATGTTTTCGGATTTTTTTACATTTCGGACATGACCTCTATACAAAAATAGAGTATACTGTAAATTCAGAAGCAAACCGAAAGGAACAGAACATGACTAACGAACAGTATTACGATTTAATCCGGCCTTACGAGGATGCCATGAATCTGATGAAAACCAGACTGGAAATATTAAATCACAATATATACGACCGAAGCCATACCGAAGAAAACCAGCCGGTACATCACATGCAGTACCGTATCAAGGAAAAGAAGAGCATGGAGGAGAAGCTGGCGCGCATTGGTGTAACCGACAGTGTGATGAATGCCAAGGATTACCTGATGGACATTGCGGGCATCCGCGTCATCTGTTATTTTCAGACAGAGGTTTACGAGATGGTGGAAGCCCTGAAACGGCATGAGGATTTAATCGTTATCAAGGAAAAGGATTACATCAAAAATCCCAAGGACAACGGCTACCGCAGCTATCACATCATTTTCGGGGTGCCACTTCATACCATGGACGCCATGGAGTACTATCCGGTGGAAGTGCAGTTCCGTACCCTGTCCATGGATTTCTGGTCCAGCATGGAGCACCGTATCTGTTACAAGAAGGACAGAAGCGATACGGAGGAATTGAAGAAGCAGCTCCATGCCCTTTCAGAGTCTCTGAATCTGATTGAAACCGAATTAAAAGATTATGTAAAGTAACACGAAATTTACCATAAATGAGGGGGTTCTGTTTCG
Source organism: Clostridium sp. CAG:510 (assembly GCA_000434615.1). Taxonomy (GTDB): domain Bacteria; phylum Bacillota; class Clostridia; order Lachnospirales; family Lachnospiraceae; genus Acetatifactor. Next base: position 63,388 of record FR880800.1, on the reverse strand, counting down.
TTACTATGACAGAAGCGGGATTCTTGGGAAGGAATCAGTGTGACCGAGGAGAAATTTTCAGAATGCATACAGGCCATGAACCGGGGAGACAAAGACGGGCTGCGGCAGGTTTACGAAGAGTATGTTTCGTACATATACGGTATTGTCCGCTCCCTGCTTGCAAGCAGGGAAGAAGCGGAGGACGTGACCAGTGAGTTTTTTATAAAGCTCTGGGAAAAGTCGGATTCTTACCGGGCGGGCAACGGACATAAGGGCTGGATGGCGACCATAGCCCGCAACTTAGCCATAGATACCTTGCGGAAAAAACGCCGGGAGGAGCCGGTGGACTTTCAGATGCGGGCAGGCTCCGGGGAAGAGGACTGTACGGAAGCGGCATCCAGGGCGCTTCATGCCACGGACGGCAAAAGTGTGGAAGAGGAAGTTGTCGGCAGCCTGACCGTGAAGGAGGCGTTTTCCTTACTGAAGGAGCCGGAGCGGGAGGTTGTGCATTTAAAGATCATGAGCGGCATGACCTTTCAGGAGATTGCGGACTTACTGGGCTCGCCCATGGGCACCGTCACCTGGCGGTACAGGGAAGCCATGAAGAAATTAAGGAGGTATGGGTATGAAGAAGCTTGACGAAGAATATAAAAAAGCATGCGCCGAAGAAACACCCGACCTCTGGAACCGGATAGAGGCGGGACTTCCGCAAAAGACAGAGCAGACGGCAAAGTCTGGTAACGGTGCTCTGACGCAGGCAGCTATCCGCAAGGTCTGGATACGCTACGGAGCCTTTGTGGCAGCAGCCGTTATGGTGCTTGTGACAGTGCCGGGGTTTCTTCGCATGACGCAGGCCAAGAACACTGCCGAAAATGCTGCGCCTATGAGCGTGCAGGACATGACAGCCGCCAAAGAAAACACGACGGGTATGACGGATACGGAGGGGATAGCTGCGGACAGCGCGGATACGGCGTTTGCAGATGCCTTCCCCGGGGAATGTGACGATGCGTATTCGGAAGAAGCGGAGAACGGCGCTGCGGTGGAAAATTCTTCTGCTACGGAAATGCTGTCGGGTGTGAGCAGCATGGAACTTAAGGTGACGGCAGTAGAGGAATACGACGGTTACGAGCTGGTAAGCGCAGTGAGCGGGGACGGCATGTTTGAGACCAAAGCGGTTTTCCCGGAGGAAGTAAAAAAGAAACTGGATTTCACCCTGACGGAAGGGGAATACTACACGTTTACTTTACGTCAGGATACAGATAAAGATTTCCCGTACTGCCACATTATTGCGGTGGAGCAAAAAGGGGAATAACAGACAGAGAAATAAAAGGTTTGGAAGAGAAATGAATGTAAAAAAATTACTGAGTGTTTTATTGTTTCTGGTTATTATGGGAGCCACAGTTTTTGTGGTGCTCAAAAATCAGGATTTAACGGAAGTGCTGCATACGGTAGCCGGCATGAATAAAATTTATCTGGGACTGGCAATCGCCATGGCAATTTTTTTTGTGGGAGCGGAGGGACTTCTGTTTTTCCATATGTTTCATTCGCTGGGAGAAAAAGCGGGCTTCCTGCAGTGCATTAAGTACGCTTTTGTGGGCTTCTTTTATTCCGGCATTACACCTTCTGCATCCGGCGGACAGCCCATGCAGCTATATTATATGAACAGGGACGGACATTCCTTTGTGCACAGCACCATAGCATTGGTCTGCGCTGCCATGGCGTACAAGCTGATTTTGGTGCTCATGGGTATCGGCATTGCCCTGTTCTGGTGGCAGGGGCTTAAGGACAATATGGGCAATCTCATGCCACTTTATTTTTTAGGACTGGCGCTGAACTCCGTGCTGGTATTGTCTTTGCTCCTGTTACTTGCTTTCGGGGCGAAAATTGAGAAAATCATTCTGGTGCCGGAGAGGTTCCTTATTAAAATCCATCTGTTAAAGGATTCTCCGAAAAGAAGGGAAAAGCTGCATGAAATGGTGCTGCAGTATGCCGATACGGTGGTGTTTCTGCGGACGCATGTCCAGGTGATTCTGCATATCCTGGCAGTGACGTTTGTACAGAGATGTGCGGTGTTCGGACTGACGTATTTCGTCTACAGGGGAATGGGACTTTCCGGTACCGGAGTCATCCCCATCATGGCTCTGCAGGCGGTAGTTTACATAACGGTGGATATGCTGCCCCTGCCGGGCTCCCAGGGGGTAACGGAGCTGGTGTATGCCGCTATATTCGGTTCTGTTTTCACCGGCGGGACACTGACCATATCCATGTGTGTAACAAGAGGCATCAATTATTACCTGCCGCTGATTATCAGTGCGATTGTGGCAGGGTATTGTTCTCTGAAGAAGAAAAGAGAAACTGCACAAATTTAACGGCGGCGTCCGTGCGTTTGGAGTTGCGGACAATGCCGATATAAAGAGGTCCGTCCTCTTCGGTATAACCGTAAGCGCGAAGCAGCCCGGTGCAGCCGCTGACATCTATTCCCACGGGGTGCGGGTCGTCCATGCTTTCCGTATCGGAGCCGGCGGGAAATACCATATCCTCCGTGGACTCGTCTTCATCCTGACGTCTGCGGTATTCCTCCGCAAGCGGCAGGTCCACATAAAAGAGTTTGTCGGAAACGGAGTCGAGAAATTCTTTATCGAGACAGGTTTCCAAATTCAAAAAGGTGCAGTCGTAACCGTACATGGCAAAGCTTGCTTCATCCATGATGCAGATATCCAGACTTCTGGCAGCCACGTAGGTGGCGATGGACTGGTTTGCCTGGTAGGATGCCTGGGCGTTGTCCGCTCTCATATAAAGCCCGGTGCTTAAATAGGCCTCGTTTTTGGAAGGGTCCAGCCCCATGGAGGACACATAACCGGCAAGCAGCTCTTCGGAGGCATCCGTGCCGATTTCCGTCAGGGAGCTGTTTAAGGCAATGCCGAACAGCACTTCATTTTTTGTGGTGACTCTTGTATAAATAATGTAGATGATAACGGCAAGCAGCGCCGCCCCCCCGATGACATACCATTTATAATACCCCCAGAAATAATCCCACTGCTCTTTCCTGCTTTTCTGCTTTATCGCTTCCCGTTCTTCCCTGAATTCATCCATTACCGGCATAAAAATACGTCCTTTCCATCTATTATAAATATATTTTCTATGATACTGTCCGGGATATTTTCTGTCAATGAACGAAACGGAAGAAGAATATTAAAAAAATATAAATCCTTGCTTTCTTTTTTAAAATGTACTATCCTATTTTAAGAACCTGAATAACAGAAAGGCAAGGGGTACGAATGAGCGAAGTATATGTAGAACATCTGGTAAAGAGAGAAAAGGCTTCCGGATTGAAATTCTTAAAAATTTTACTGATAATGCTGACCGTGGTATTCGGTCTGATGGGACTGCTGATGATGCTTTACGGTCTGCCGTTACTGATTGCGGTCGGAACCGGCGTGGGTGCTTATTTTGCGGGTCTGTATGCCGACGTGGAATTTGAATACCTGTATCTGGACAAGGAATTTTCCGTGGACAAAATTTTTGGCAAAACCAAAAGAAAAAAAGCGGAAACCTTTGAAGTGGAAAGAATGGAAATTTTAGCTCCCATTCATTCTTACCATCTGGATTCTTATAAAAACAGAAATGCAAAGGAAACCGATTACAGCATCGGCGTGGAGGAAAAGCCGGACTTGCGTTATGTGATGTATTACGAAGGCAACCGCCGAATTGTCTTAAGTCCCAATGAGGAATTTGTGAAGGCAATGCGCAATGCTTCCCCGAGAAAAGTGTTTACGGATTAGACTTTGACACTTGACAGGCAGGTGTGAGTTTGCTAAACTCATAAACATTTACAGTACTTATTTTTTCACAAAATGAACAACATAATAAATACGCACAAGGAGGAAAGAATGGGAAAGATTATTGGCGAAGGTATTACCTTTGATGATGTCCTTTTGGTTCCCGGATATTCTGAGGTAATTCCCAATCAGGTGGATTTGACAACATGGCTTACAAAGACGATTAAGCTGAACATTCCGATGATGAGTGCCGGCATGGACACCGTTACCGAGCACCGTATGGCGATTGCCATGGCAAGACAGGGCGGTATCGGTATCATTCACAAGAATATGTCTATTGAGGCGCAGGCAGAAGAGGTGGACAAGGTAAAGCGTTCCGAGAACGGCGTTATTACCGATCCGTTTTCACTTTCTCCGGAGCACACCCTGGCAGATGCCGATGCACTGATGGCTAAGTTCCGTATTTCCGGCGTTCCCATTACCGAGGGACGTAAATTAGTTGGTATCATTACCAACCGCGATTTGAAATTTGAAACAGATTTCTCCAAGAAAATCAAAGAGTCCATGACCAGCGAAGGTCTGATTACGGCTCCGGAAGGAATCACTCTGGAAGAGGCAAAAAAGATTCTCGCCAAGGCAAGAAAGGAAAAGCTTCCCATTGTTGATGCCGATTACAATCTGAAGGGTCTTATCACCATCAAGGATATTGAAAAGACCATCAAATATCCTCTGGCAGCAAAGGATGCACAGGGCAGACTTCTCTGCGGTGCCGCAGTCGGCATTACCGCAAACGTGCTGGAAAGAGTTGCAGCCCTGGTAGATGCCAAGGTGGACGTAGTCGTACTGGACTCCGCACACGGACATTCCGCAAACGTACTCCGCTGCGTTAAGATGATTAAAGAAAAATATCCCGATTTACCGGTTATCGCCGGCAATGTGGCAACGGGCGAAGGAACAAAGGCTTTAATCGAAGCCGGTGCGGATGCCGTTAAAGTCGGTATCGGTCCGGGTTCCATCTGTACCACACGTATCGTGGCAGGTATCGGTGTTCCCCAGATTTCCGCTATTATGGATTGCTACGCCGTAGCTAAAGAGTATGGCATCCCCATCATCGCAGACGGCGGTATCAAGTACTCCGGCGATATGACAAAGGCAATTGCAGCAGGCGGCAACGTATGTATGATGGGTTCCATCTTCGCAGGTTGTGAAGAAAGCCCGGGAGAGTTTGAACTGTTCCAGGGTAGAAAATACAAGGTATACCGCGGAATGGGATCTATTGCAGCTATGGAAAACGGCAGCAAGGACCGTTATTTCCAGACAGATGCCAAGAAGCTTGTACCCGAAGGTGTAGAAGGACGTGTTGCTTACAAGGGCAATGTAGAAGATACCGTATTCCAGCTTATGGGCGGTCTCCGTTCCGGTATGGGTTACTGCGGTACCCACAACATCGAAGAGCTGAAGGAAAACGGCAGATTTGTCAAGATTTCTGCTGCATCCTTAAAGGAAAGCCATCCTCACGATATTCATATCACCAAGGAAGCTCCCAACTACAGCACGGATGAATGATGTGTTTGTAAATAGTATAACAGAACAGGAAAAGGGCTGTCGCATTGCGGCAGCCCTTGTTTTTGTATGTGGGAAGGTCTGTTTGCTTTAATGGTTTTCACTGTGGAAGTTTTATGCTGTCAATACAGCCCCTCCTGTTTTAAGTCTCCCCCACGTACCTTTAGTATTTCTCCGTTATCCAGTCTTACCCGCAGGGAAAAGTCGTTTTCAATTTCTTCCGCAATACCGCTGCGGATTCCTTCGGGACCGTTTAAGGTCACTTTTCTGCCGGGGGTTAAGTTTGCCGCCCGGTAGGCTTCTAAATAGGAGGGAAGCTTGTCGGGAAAGTGGGAGAGCATGGCGGTCATTTCCTGTAAAAGGGCAGCTGTCAGCTTTGCACGGGACTGTTTTGTACCGGTGAGCATCCGCAGGGACACCGCTTTTTCCTTAAGAGAGTCGTCAAAATCGGAGAGCATCTGGTTTACATTGATGCCGATGCCGATAATCACATATTCTACATGGTCACTTTCACTTTCCATGGACATTTCCGTTAAGATGCCGCTGAGCTTGCGTCCATCCGCCATTAAATCATTCAGCCATTTAATCTGAATATCCGTGCTGCAGACGGAAGAGATGGCATTCCGCACCGCCAGCGCCGTGCAGGCGGTCAGAGCGGGACTGTCACTAAGCTGCAGAAAGCCGCCGGGAAGACTTTGCGGATACAGAAGCAGGGAGAGGTAAATCCCCTTGTCTTTTGGGGAGCTGAAGGCTCTGCCCACTCTTCCCTTTCCGTTTGTCTGTTCGTTTGAGAGAACCACTGTATAGTTTTCGGCGCCGTTTAAGGCAAGGGATTTTAAATACCGGTTGGTGGAGTCCACGGAGTCTAAGCACAGAATGGAACCGGAGAATCCCTCCGGCAGATATCCCATGATTTCCCCCGTATTTAATAAGTCGGGTGCATTTTTAAGCAGATAGCCTCTGTTGGTAGAGGAGGCGATGTCGTAGCCTTCCTCCCGGAGGGCTTTTACGGCAGAACTGACTGCCATGCGGCTGACCCCGATCTGCTCACTGATCCATGCACCGGACAGATAATCCGTCTGATTTTTAAGTAAGGCAAGAACCTTGTCCTTTGTCATAACAAACACCGTGCCTTTCGACAGCCCGTATTCTTAAGGCAGGCTGCATCATGATTTTTGTTCTTTCATCATAACAGATTTTCCTTTCTTTTACCACAGAAGAAAAATAAATTGTAAAGGCAAATAAAAAATAACTTGACAATCGGGTGGCTGTCCTTATAATTGTAAATGTTTGAAAAAATATATTTACAATTAACAGGAGGACTTCCCATGGAAGAACAGAAGAAAAACAAAATGAAATTAACGATACTGGATATGACCCAGATTGCCTTTTTTGCGGCGCTGATGGCCGTATGTGCCTGGATTGTGATCCCCATACCCAATATTCCCTTCACGTTGCAGGTGTTTGCGATTTTTGCAGCACTTTGTACTCTGGGCGGTAAAAAAGGAACCATCAGTATTGTTGTGTATATTTTACTTGGTGCGGTAGGCGCCCCTGTGTTTGCCGGCTTTAAGGGCGGTCTTGGTGTACTGACCGGTATGACCGGCGGTTATATCGTAGGATTCTTATTCTCCGGGTTTGTATTCTGGCTGGTGACGGCGCTTATGAAAAAGAAAAACTTTTTTGTGCTTCTTTTAAGCTGTATTCTCGGTCTCGCTGCCTGTTATGCTTTCGGTACCGCCTGGTTTATGAAAGTTTATGTGCAGCAGGGTAAAACAATCAGCCTGGCAGCTGCCCTGATGGCATGCGTGGTTCCTTACATTGTTCCCGATGTGGTGAAAATTCTTCTGGCTATCAGTGTATCGAAGGCAGCCGGAAAAGTTATGAAAAAGTAACAAATAGTGTAAAATCTGACCAAAACGGTTGCGGTGACATTCTGTAATATGATACACTGATCAATGAAAGAGGGTTTATCTTATGATGGAACATGACGACTGGAATTGGAAGATTACATACAAAAGTCTGATAGATGAAAAAGAACTGTTATCCCTGCAGAAGCACTTCTGCAGTGCTTCCGGTTTGTGTGCCGGCTGTGTGGATGCTTACGGAAAGATGCGCACGGAATTTACCGGAGACAAGGAAGATCTGGACAGACTCCGGAGCATCGTGACGGACAGGCAGATAGAGGAAGCCTTAAAACGCGTGAAAGAAGGCTCCTTGGAAGAGCTTGTGGTAGAGGATACGGAGCTTCCCTATGTGAAGTATGCCGTGCTTTCCGTCCGGGTAAAGGGCAGGGTTATGATAAACTGGGTGCTGCTTGGCATCCTGAACGATACGGAAGGAGAGCCGGGTGTGCCGGCAGGCTGTCACAATGCCCTGTCCGAAATGAATTTCTACAAGGACATCGATCTGCTGATGGTCTGCTCCCGGCTTATTTTTGAAAATAAATGCAGGACACTGCTTGCGGACGAGCCCACAGGAAAGATGCAGGAGACGGCCTTAAAAAAGGACAGGCAGGACGAAATTGCCGCACTGACAGAGCTTCTTGACAGTGAGGATGCCGTGGAAGTGATTATGGCAAAATTCCTGCAGATTACCGTAAGCACCCTGAAATTATCCGGCGGCTTTGTATGCCACATGGACAGAAAAGAACGGACGGCAGATATTCTGGCGCAGTGGTACGGAAGAGGAAATGTTTCCCCATTTGAAAAAACAAGGGGAATTCCGGCGGAGGATATTCTGTTTACGAAGGAGCCTCTGATTGTGGACTCCGACTCCATACAGGGCATTCCGGAAGCGGAAAAGTGGTACCGGGACGGCGTAAGGGCATTTCTTTTGTATCCGCTTATGGAAAACGAAGAGAGCAGTATGTGCCTTTCTTTGTGCCAGTTAAACGAAGAACGTTATTTTGACGGCGGAGAGGTGCGGTTTATCTCCGGCGCCGTAAAGATTTTACAGAGTATTTTAGGAAAACGTATCCAGAAAAATTCCCTGTCCTGTGCCTATGTGTCCATGGAGTCCGTACTGGACGGCATGAAATGCGGCATTTACATCCGGGAGCCGGAAAGCGGACAGGTCCTGTTTTCCAATAAGCTTTTGCAGAACACCTTTGCAAAGGAATTGGAAGCGGGTACCTTTGAAGAGCTTTTAACACAGAAGCTGCCGTTTCGATACGAAACGGCGCCAAAGACGGATGAAGAGGGCGAGGCCTGTAACTGGTTTGACCTGGCAGTTTCGGATGTTACCTGGGTAGACGGCAGGAAAGTACAGATGTACGCAGTCTATGATGTGACCGACAGAAAGGTATACCAGAAGAAGGTGGAGCAGCAGATTTATACGGATTTCCTGACGGGACTTTACAACCGTATCTGCTGTGAAAGAGACCTGGCGGTTTACGTGGACAATGCCGGTGAAAAACAGAAAAAGGGCGCTCTGTTGTATCTGGATTTAGACGATTTTAAGCATATCAATGACGGACTGGGACACCAGTACGGCGATATGCTGTTAAAGCAGATTTCCAGGGAACTGAAAAAGATAAAGGGTATCGGGCAGAACTGCTACCGGGTCGGCGGGGATGAATTCATCATCATCATTCCGCCGGAAGAATACGGCGAGTACGACCGCATTCTTTCCGACATACAGGATATTTTCCTAAGACCCTGGAATTTAAAGGACATGGATTACTACTGCACCATGAGCATGGGGGTGGTGGAGTATCCCCAGAACGGACAGGGTATTCAGGACTTGATCAAAAAAGCGGATATTGCCATGTTTGAAGCCAAGAAAAACGGCAAGAACAGGGTAATCCGTTATGAGGACGGTCTGGACAGCGAGTCCGGCAGAAGGCTGACCATGGAGAAAAACATGAGGGATGCCACGGTTGCCGGTTACAAGGAGTTTGAAATTTACTACCAGCCCATTATGGATATCTCCAGACCCGGTGCTCCCTGTACGGGCGCGGAAGCATTACTTCGCTGGAACAGCGCCTCGCTTGGATTTATTTCCCCGGCTGACTTTATTCCTTTGGCAGAGTACCTGGGACTTATCAATCCCATCGGCCACCATGTGCTTGTGGAAGCCTGCAGGGAGTGCCGCAGATGGAATGAGAACGGTCATCCCGAATACAAGGTAAGTGTCAATCTTTCGGTGGTGCAGCTTTTGCAGCCGGATATTGTGGAGTCCGTGGAAAGAGTGCTGGACGAAACCGGTATTTCCCCGAAAAACCTGACACTGGAGGTAACGGAAAGCCTTGCCATCAACGATATGAACCGCATGAAGGAAATCTTGGGCAATATCCGGAAGCTTGGCGTACGCATTGCATTGGATGATTTCGGCACTGGCTATTCTTCCTTAAACCACATAAGGGAGCTGCCCTTTGATGTTATCAAAGTCGACCAGAGCTTTGTCAAGGACCTGGCGGAGGATGCCTATTCCCAGTCCTTCATCAAGATGGTGGCGGAGCTGGCGCAGACCATCGGCGTGAACATCTGTGTGGAGGGCATTGAAACGAAGGAGCAGTACCGCCTGCTCGGCGATATGAAGGTGCGTATGGTGCAGGGCTACTACTTTGCGCGTCCCTTAAAACGGGAAGTTTTTGAAGCGGATTATGTGCCGGAGCTTGCAGAGAAAAAAGAAACGCAGCCTTCTGCCAAACTTCTTGCGTTTCCCGAAAAAGCCACTTGAAATCCCTTATAAAATCATGTAGTATGGACTTATGAGCTACACAACTGGCGGAAACAGCAACTGCTGTCGTGGGAGTACCCATAGGAAGTGTAGAAATAAGAAAATGCCGACCGCCTGGGCGAACACATATGTGCCGCTCAGGCGGTTTTATTGTTTGGAAACGGAGGAAATGAACATGGTATCATTACAACAGGAACTGATGGAAAACAGCTACCCCGGCAGAGGCATTGTCCTTGGTAAATCCGGCAATGGCAAATATGCGGTCAGCGCATACTTTATTATGGGAAGAAGCGTAAACAGCCGCAACCGTATTTTTGTACAGGACGGCGAAGGTATCCGCACACAGGCATTTGATCCTTCCAAGTTAGAGGATCCCTCTCTTATCATTTATGCACCCGTCAGAGTACTCGGCAACAAGACCATCGTCACAAACGGTGACCAGACCGACACCATTTACGAAGGCATGGATAAGCAGATTACTTTTGAACAGTCTTTACGCTGCCGTAAGTTTGAACCGGACGCACCCAACTACACACCGAGAATTTCCGGTATTATTCATCTGGAGAACGGCAGCTTCAACTACGCCATGTCCATCTTAAAGAGTAACCACGGTGACCCGGACTCCTGCCGCCGCTATACATTTGCATATGAAAATCCCAAGGCAGGCGAAGGACATTTTATCCATACCTATATGCATGACGGCAATCCGCTGCCCAGCTTTGAAGGTGAACCGAAGGAAGTGGAAATTCCCAATGACATTGATGCGTTTACCGATATGCTGTGGAACAGCTTAAACGAAGACAACAAGGTTTCCTTATTTGTCAGATACATTGAAGTGGAAACCGGCAGATACGAAACCAGAATTGTCAACAAGAACAAATAGGCATGCCTTTTACGGCACATAGAAAGGAATACAGTTATTATGAACGAAATCGAATTAAAATACGGATGTAACCCCAACCAGAAGCCTTCCCGCATTTTTATGGAAGACGGCAGCGACCTGCCCGTTACGGTGTTAAACGGCAAGCCCGGCTATATTAACTTTCTGGATGCTTTTAACGGCTGGCAGCTTGTAAAGGAATTAAAGGAAGCAACCGGTCTTCCCGCAGCCACATCCTTTAAGCATGTTTCTCCTGCCGGCGCGGCGCTGGGACTTCATATGTCCGAAACCTTAAAGAAGATTTACTGGGTGGACGATTTAGGAGAGCTTTCTCCTCTGGCATGTGCGTATGCGAGAGCAAGAGGTGCGGACAGAATGTCTTCCTTCGGTGATTTCATTGCCCTTTCCGACGTATGCGACGAGGATACCGCCCGCCTGATTAAACGAGAGGTTTCCGACGGTGTTATCGCTCCCGGCTATACCGAAAAGGCACTGGAGCTTCTGAAATCCAAAAAGAAGGGCAACTACAATATTATTCAGATTGATCCTTCCTATGTACCGGCGCCCATCGAAAGAAAGCAGGTGTACGGCATTACCTTTGAACAGGGCAGAAACGAGTTAAAGATTGACAAAGAGCTTTTAAGCAACATCGTAACCCAGAATAAGGACATTCCCGAAAGCGCCCTTCGCGACATGAAGGTAGCGCTCATTACCTTAAAATACACCCAGTCCAATTCCGTATGTTATGTAAAGGACGGTCAGGCAATCGGTATCGGCGCAGGACAGCAGTCCCGTGTACACTGCACCAGACTTGCCGGACAGAAAGCGGATAACTGGTTCTTACGTCAGGCACCACAGGTTCTTTCCTTACAGTTTGTAGACTCCCTGGGCAGAGCGGACAGGGACAACGCCATTGACAACTACATCGGCGACGAATATATGGATGTACTGGCAGAGGGCGCATGGCAGAGAGTATTCAAGGAAAAGCCCCCTGTATTTACCGCAGAGGAAAAGAGAGCATGGCTTGACGGCTTAAAGGATGTTACCTTAGGTTCCGATGCGTTCTTCCCGTTCTCCGACAACGTGGAAAGAGCACACAAGAGCGGCGTGAAGTACATCGTACAGCCCGGCGGTTCCGTCAGGGATGATCTGGTGATTTCCTGCTGCGACAAGTACAATATGGCAATGGTATTTACCGGCATCCGTCTGTTCCATCACTAATAAGGAACCGGGCGGCACGGACATCTTCACGGACAATAAGGAATAAAACTATGACACTGAAAGATTTGGAAGCATTTGACCCTGTTACCATACAATGCCACGACAATCCGGATGCGGATGCACTGGGAGCCGGCTTTGGTCTGTATGCCTATTTCAAGAGCCTGGGCAGACAGACAAGGCTCATTTACAGCGGCAGAAATCCCATCCAGAAGTCCAATCTGAAAATCATGATTGATGAACTGCATATACCGGTGGAATATGTACGCCCGGACGAAGAACAGCCCCTTTTTATAAAGGGGCTGCTTGTGACAGTGGACTGTCAGTACGGCGCAGGCAATGTGACGAAGATAGCGGCTGACACGGTAGCCATTGTGGACCATCATCAGGTGGAAATAGACGGTGTGCCTTTAAGCCTGATTGTGCCGGCACTGGGAAGCTGCTGCACACTTGTGTGGAAGCTTCTGCGTGATGAAAAGTTCGATATAAAGACGGAGCCGGGACTGGAAACGGCTCTGTATTACGGACTGTATACGGATACGAATCAGCTTTCCGAAATCCGCAATCCCCTCGATATGGATATGCGGGATGACCTGGCATTTGATGCCGGTCTTATCAATTATTTCAAAAATTCCAACCTTTCCTTAAAGGAGCTGGAGATTGCGGGAGTAGCATTGATACGCTACAGCTTCAACGAGGATTATAACTTTGCCGTGATTAAGGCACAGCCCTGCGACCCTAATATATTGGGACTTATCAGTGATTTCCTGCTGCAGGTGGATGTGATTACCAGTTGCTTGGTGTTTAACGAAAACGCGGACGGCTATAAGTTTTCCGTACGTAGCTGCATCAGGGAAGTGAATGCCAGCGAGCTGGCGTCCTATTTATGTGAGGGCATAGGCTCCGGTGGCGGGCATTATGAAAAAGCGGGCGGATTTGTCAGTAAGAAGCTTTACGAGAAGCATTATCCCACCCTGCATCCGGAAGCGTACTTCAACAACCGCATGAACCAGTATTTTGACAGCTTTGATCTGATTTATGCGGCGGACTATGACATTGACACCTTTGACATGAAGAAATACAGCAAAAAGAAAATCCCCATCGGCTTTGTGAAAGCGGATGAGGTGCTTCCGGCAGGTACGCCGATTACCATCCGTACCCTGGAAGGGGATGTGGATATGACCATTGAAGATGATCTGTATATCATGATTGGCATCAAAGGCGAGGTCTATCCCAACCGGAGAGCCAAATTTGAAAAAAGCTATCAGGTGCTTCCGGATAAATATGAGTTTGAAACCTATGCGCTATCGGCGGATTATGTGCCGACCATAAAGAACCGGAATGACGGAAGCACCCTGCATCTGACCGATTATGCAAGAGCCTGCGTGCCCACGGGGCAGGTGCACATCCATGCCAGGGAATTGACAAGAGGTGTAAAGGTTTTTACAGCATGGGATAAAAGTAAGTATATGCTGGGGAAACCGGGGGATTTTCTGGCTGTACGTTGTGAGGACAGACACGACATTTATGTGGTAGAAAGGGATATATTTGGTAAAACCTATGAAGAAACCGTATAAGTACGATGCGTTTATCAGCTACCGCCATGCAGATCTTGACAGGTTTGTGGCGGAAAATCTGCAGAAGCAGTTGGAATGGTTTAAGATACCCGGCTCTCTTAAGAAGGATAAAAAGCTTTCCCGGACAAAGATTGAAAGAATCTTTCGGGATAAGGACGAGCTGCCCCTTACCAATAATTTAGAGGACCCTATCCGGAAGGCGCTGGAGGAGTCGGAATACCTGATTGTCATCTGTTCCCCCAGACTGAAGGAGTCTTTGTGGTGCCGCAAGGAAATCGAAACCTTTATCAGCCTGCACGGCAGGGAAAATATTTTTGCGGTTCTGGTGGAAGGGGAGCCTGCGGAGTCCTTCCCGGAGGAACTTTTATACCGGGAAAAAACGGTTACTCATCCGGACGGCAGCACGGAAACCGTAAAAGAGGAAATGGAACCGCTGGCGGCGGATGTGCGCGGCAAAAATAAGAGAGATGTCCTGAAGGTCATGAAAACCGAAAAGCTGCGTCTGATAGCTCCCATGCTGGGTGTTGGCTTTGATGACTTAAAGCAGCGCCACCGGGAACAGAAATTAAAGAAAATCCTCGGCTTTACTGCAGCGGGAGCTGCCGTATGTCTGGCATTCGGAGTTGTCAGCACCGCCATGGTCATGCAGATACGGGAGCAGAAAAAGCAGATCCAGATACAGAACGACTCCCTTGCAGAGCAGGCGGCACAGATTAGCAGCCAGAACGATATTCTGTCCAGGGAGCAGGCACTCAGTCTGGCGGAGGAATCCGGGCGGCTTTTGAAGAAGGGCGACAGAATAGGCGCTATGCAGACGGCAATCAGCGCCCTGACGGAGTATGACGGCATTGCCATGCCCTATACGGCACAGGCTCAGAAAGCCCTGGCGGACAGTCTGTATGTATATAACCGGACGGGAGATTTTTTGAGCCGGTACGAAGTGAAGACGGACAGTGTGATTACGGATATGCAGTCTTCCGGGGACATGTCTTATTATGCACTGAAGGAAAGTGCGGGAGACATTACGGTAAAAGAAAGCGAATACGGACATACGGTGGGGAAGCTTGCAGGGTTGCCGGGCTACTCGGACGGCGGTATGTTTTTTATAGATGACAGCAGACTGGTTTATCAGAACGAAGAGAAGGAACTGCTGGTATTTGATGCCAAGACCGGGGAAAACGAAAAGCCGGAGCTGCCGGGCAGCGCTTACAATTACTATCTGTCAGAGGACAGAACCCGGATAGCGGTAAGCGGTTACAATTATCTCCGTATTATAGATGCGGAGGATTATACAGAAGTTCAGAACTTAGATGAATACTGCAAGGAACAGACCGGACAGATTTATTTCAACGAAGACTCCACGGCGGTGGTGCTTACCCTGCGAAACAGCGACGACGTAATGTCGGAGGACAGAAGGCTTCTGTATCTTGGCCTGACGGATGATACGAAGAGATATTCCGACTGGAAGACGGCATATGTGGAGGATGTGGCTTTTAAGGACGGCTGCATGTATGTGCTGACCTATGAAAACAGGGATGAATTGTATTCTGTTTTTGACAGCTATCTGGAGGCATATGAGGAAAGCACCGGAAAACTGCTCTATCGAAAGGAATATAAAAATGTCATGCTGAATGATATTCTGTTTTCCCGGGGGGATGACGACAGCATGCTTCTGTACGGCAGTTATGAAGCTGATGCCGTCAGCCGGAAAAACGGCGAGGTTTACCTGCGCGCCGAGACGGGCATCAGCGGCATTGTATATGCGGAGGCGGTAAACGGCGCCAACCTGTATTCCTATATTACGAGCGACGGCTGCCAGTATATCATGAGCTATGAAAACAATGTATCCTTTACCCACGGCGTCACCTTCGACTGCTTTGCTGACAGGATTTATTATACGGTAAGACTGGCAAAGGGCTTTGTGATGGCAACGCATACGGAGAACAGGGCGGTGTGCTATCAGCGCTTTTATCCGACGGACGATACCCTGACGGACAAAACGCCGGACAGGGAGAATACCGAGGTACTGTGGGGCAATGAGGTACAGGAAACCGCAAAGGAAAAGGGGTATGTCCTGCCCAAACTTGCGGAAGGCATTTTTTATAACGAAGACAAAACCATTACGTTTGTAACGTATCAGGATTCTTCCTTAAGAATGTACGATACGGCTTCGGGAGAATTGCTTGCGGAAATCACGGATACGCCGGGCGATGCTTCGGAATATTACGGGAAGGATGCCCAGGGCAATTATTACGTGGGCTTCGGTTCCTGGGCGTATATGATGAGTCCCGGGAATGAAAATCTGGCATTCTTACGTGGTATGGCGCAGATAGATGAGTCGGGAAAACTGCTTACGACGGACAATCTGGACAATTACTATTTATGTCCGGTATACACTTTGGATGAACTGCTTGCTATGGCAGAGGCAGATGTGGTAAAATATACGCAAAACGAAATTACGGAATAAACGGAAACAGGAAGGTTTTAGTATGAGCGAGACAGAAAGCAAAAATTTTATTGAACAGATTATAGAGAAGGATCTGGCGGATGGATTTTACGATACCGTGCACACCCGTTTTCCTCCCGAACCCAACGGCTATCTTCATATTGGACATGCCAAGAGTATTCTTTTAAACTACGGGCTGGCGCAGAAGTACAACGGCAAGTTCAACATGCGATTTGACGATACCAACCCGACCAAGGAAAAGGAAGAGTTCGTAGACTCCATCAAAGCGGATGTGGAATGGCTGGGCGCCGACTGGGAAGACAGACTTTTCTTTGCATCCAACTATTTTGAACAGATGTACGAAGCGGCTGTAAAACTGATAAAAAAAGGAAAAGCCTATGTATCCGACTTGTCTGCAGAGCAGATGAAGGAATACAGGGGCACACTGACCGAGCCCGGAAAGGAAGATCCGGCAGCAGGCAGAAGCATTGAGGAAAACCTGCAGTTATTTGAGGACATGCGCGCCGGCAAATTTGCAGACGGTGAAAAGGTACTCCGCGCCCGTATCGATATGGCTTCTCCCAACATGAACATGAGAGACCCGGTTATTTACCGTGTAGCCCATATGACCCACCACAATACCGGGGATAAATGGTGCATTTATCCCATGTACGATTTTGCACATCCCATTGAGGATGCCATTGAAGGCATTACCCATTCCATCTGTACCCTGGAGTTTGAAGACCACAGACCTCTGTACGACTGGGTGGTAAGAGAATTAGAATATCCGCATCCTCCCAAACAGATTGAGTTTGCAAAGTTGTATCTGAAAAATGTGGTGACCGGCAAGAGATACATCAAAAAATTAGTGGAGGAAGGCATCGTGGACGGCTGGGACGACCCCAGATTAGTTTCCATCGCTGCGCTGAGAAGACGCGGTTTTACCCCGGAATCCATTAAAATGTTCGTAGAGCTCTGCGGTGTTTCCAAAGCAAATTCCATTGCCGATTATGCGATGCTTGAATACTGCATCCGCGAGGACTTAAAGATGAAGCGTCCCCGTATGATGGCGGTCTTAAATCCTGTGAAGCTTGTGATCGACAACTATCCCGAAGGACAGACCGAGATGCTTACCGCTGCCAACAACTTGGAGAATGAGTCCTTAGGCAGCAGGGAAATCCCGTTCGGCAGAGAGCTTTATATTGAAAGAGAAGATTTCATGGAGGAGCCTCCTAAGAAATATTTCCGACTGTTCCCCGGCAATGAAGTGCGTCTGATGAATGCTTACTTTGTCACCTGCACCGGTTGTGTGAAGGACGAAAACGGCAACGTAACGGAAGTGCACTGTACCTATGACCCCGCATCCAGAGGCGGCAACAGCCCGGACGGCAGAAAAGTAAAGGGTACCATTCACTGGGTTCCTGCAAAGGAAGCCGTAAAAGCAGAGGTCAGACTGTACGAAAACATCATTGACGAAGAAAAGGGCGTTTACAACGAGGATGGCAGCTTAAACTTAAATCCCAATTCCCTGACAATCTTAAAGGAATGTTATGCAGAGCCGGCACTTAAGGATGCAAAAGCCTATGAAAGCTTCCAGTTTGTCAGAAACGGGTTTTTCTGTGTGGACTGCAAGGATTCCAAAGAAGGAGCTTTGGTCTTTAACAGGATTGTATCCTTGAAGAGCTCATTCGTGTTACCAAAGAAGGAGGATTAATTATGGGTAATTTATTGTCTGGATTATCGGATTTGGGTCTTGGGGATCTGGAAGGTGTCAAATTATATGAGGACCCGAATAAGAATCAGGACAGTAATAAGGGGAAGAAAGCAGCAGCAATCGAAGAAAAAGATTTAATCTATGACAGAAATTACGACTGCCCGGTCTGCGGGGAAAAGATTACGGCAAAGACCATGAAGGCGGGAAAAGCAAGACTGATACGGACCGACAACGATTTGCGTTCTGTTTTCGAGGGCATCGATGCCTATAAATACGACGTGATATGCTGCCCGAAATGCGGCTATTCCGCGCTTATCCGCTTTTTCAAGCCCATGCCGGAAGGACAGGTGCGGCTTATCCGGGAAAAAATCTGCCAGCATATTAAACTGAAGCCTCACACGGGAGATACCTATACCTATGAGGAGGCTATGGAGCATTATAAGGTGGCGCTTGCCTGCTCTATCGTAAAACAGGCAAGAAACAGTGAAAAAGCCTATACCTGCTTAAAGGCGGCATGGGTGCTCCGCGGCTGGAGAGAAACCCTGGAAAGGGAACCCGGCACGGAAGAAAAGAGAGCCGAATTAAAGGCACAGGAAAGAGAATATCTGAAAAATGCCATGGAGGGATTTATTGCGGCGGAAGCAGCGGAAAGCTTTCCTATCTGCGGTATGGACGATACCACATTGGAATACCTGATTGCCAATCTGGCTTTCGGGCTCGGCAAGTATGACATCGCTTCCAAACTCATTTCCGAGATTTTGATAAGGCCCTATGCCAACTCCCGCATGAAGGAAAAGACGAGGGAATTGAAGGATGCCATTTTAGCGGAGCTTCGAAAAAATAAGGCATAAAATCTTTTTACCGGCATAACAGGCGGTACCGATAAATACAGAAAGAAATAAAAAGGACGTATGAAAGAAAATTCATACGTCCTTTTTACGGTTCCGGTCAATAAACATGTAATCGGACCGGCTGATTATTCATTTTTCTCATCGTCTTCGTCGAAGAATTCTTCTACTTCATCGATTTTTTCGTCTGCTTTTTCGGTAACATCTTCTACTACGGAAGAAAGCTCTTCAAAGGGGGCATCTTCTTTTTCTGCAGGTGCTTCTGCCTTGGGAGCTTCAGCAGCGGCTTCCTTTTCTTCAGCGGGGGCATCAGCAGGTGCCTCCTCTTTTACGGGAGCTTCTTCTTTATCTTCTGCGGGAGCATTCTCATGATTGAGAGCTACGTAAGAACGACTATTGTCTTCCTCATCGGACTCATCTCCGAAATCGTCGTAGTCATCATCTTCTTCACCATTGTATTCGGGAGAAAATTTTTCCTTGTTCAGATAATAATAGATACCGGCTCCGGCAGCGGCAACAGCAGTTGCAAATAATAAAACTTTACCAAATTTTTTAGCCATGAGGGTACTCCTTTCTTTTTATTCTTTCATTCTTAATGGAGACAGGAACAATATTTGTCCTTCTTAATAAACATTTTAATACTATTTTATGGAAAAAGGAAGAGATTATGTATAAATTTTTTATAAATTGCTGTACTTCATCCCCTATTTACAGATAGGCTGATTATTTTCTCTTTAGAGGGATTTCATTTTTTTCTAATATTTTGGACACAGAATGAACACAATTCCTTTGTATAGTATTCTTACAGATAGTTGATGAACTCACTATCTCCCCCCCTCATAAGAAAAGCGGAAAGCCCGGTTCTCCCCGGGCTTTTTGCTTTTTAAATTTTACATGGAAATTGAAAAGAAAGAATGATACAATAGGGCAAGGAAAAGAAAAGGAGACAGGCAGACATGATAGGACTGATTGTAGCATATACGAAGAACCGCGTTATCGGAAGTGAAGGCAGAATTCCCTGGAGGATTAAGGGGGAACAGCGCCGTTTTAAGGAGCTTACCACAGGCAATGTGGTAATTATGGGCAGGAAATCCTATGAGGAAATCGGACATCCCCTTCCCAACCGTTATACGGTGGTGGTATCTTCCACGGCAGACTATGAAGCGGAAAACTGCATTACGGTAAATTCCCTGCCGGCAGCCATAAAGAAGGCGGAAGAGCTGTGCCCGGGCAAAAATATTTACATATCCGGCGGTGCGGGCATTTATAAGGAAGGAATTGCCCTGGCGGAGAAGCTTTTTGTGACGGAAATCGATGCGGAGATAGAGGGAGATACCTATTTTCCGGAATTTGATGTGTCAGCCTATGAAAGGACGATAGAAGAAATAGTGGATGGAGAAATCCCCTATTCTTATGTGACATACAGCAAAAAGAAAACAAAGATTTTTATCGACGGCAGCGAGGGAACGACGGGACTCCGCATCAACGAACGTTTTGCGGGAAGAGACGATTTGGAAATTTTACAGATTGACCCGGCGCTCAGAAAGGATACGGAGGAAAGAAAGAAGCTGATTAACGCCTCCGATATTACCATTCTCTGCCTGCCGGATGCTGCGGCAAAAGAAGCGGTTTCCTTAGTGGAAAACGAAAACGTGCGCATTCTGGATGCATCCACCGCTCACCGTACGGAAGAAGGCTGGGCATACGGCTTTCCCGAACTGGCGCCGTCTTTCCGGGAAAAAATCAAAACCGGAAAAAGAGTGGCGGTGCCCGGCTGTTATGCCTCCGGCTTTATTGCCCTGATGTATCCGCTGGTAAAGGAGGGCATCCTTTCAGCCGATTACCCGGCATGTGCCTTTGCCATGTCCGGCTACAGCGGCGGCGGTAAAAAGATGATTGCGGAATACGAAGCGGAGGAACGTGCGGCGGAGCTTTCCGCACCCAGGGAATATGCCCTGAGCCAGCAGCATAAACATCTGAAAGAAATGAAGGCTGTTCCGGGACTTGATAGGGAGCCTCTGTTTTCTCCCATTGTCTGTGATTACTACAGCGGCATGCTGGTTTCCCTCCCTATTCAGAAGGATTTTATGCAAAAAGCACTTACACCGGAAGAATTACAGGCGTTTTTTGCAGGATATTATGCAAATGAACCGTTTATCAAGGTCAATGCCTTCGGTGCCGAAGCGGAAAGCCGGGGATTTTTATCCGCCAATGTCAGAAGCGGCTGGGACGGCATGGAAATTTTTGTGACCGGCAATGAGGACAGAATGGTGGTCAGCTCCCGGTTTGATAATCTGGGAAAGGGTGCTTCCGGAGCTGCGGTACAGTGTCTGAATATCATGCTTGGCTGTGCAGAGGATAAGGGACTTGTTTTGTAAAACAAAAACAATCTTTTGTTGCCAAAGAAACCACATGTGGTTTATAATAGGGAAGACGTAGTTATGAAAACTACGAAATATGTTCAGGAGGATTTACGTGATATGTCAGATTTTATCTTGAGTTGTTGTTCCACGGCAGACATGCCCAAGTCTTTTTTTGAAGAAAGAAACGTAGCTTATGTTTGTTTCCACTTTAATATGGATGGAAAAGATTACCCGGATGATTTAGGGGAAAGCATGCCATTTCCTGAATTTTACAAAAGAATTGAAGAGGGAGCGCAGCCTACCACTTCACAGGTAAATGTGGATGAGTTTACAAATTTCTTTGAACCGTTTTTAAAAGAAGGAAAGGATATCCTGCACGTCAGCCTTTCCTCCGGTCTGTCCGGTTCCTTTAATTCCGCCAGCATCGCCGCAAGGGATCTGATGGAAAAATATCCGGAGAGAACCATCAAGGTAGTGGACTCCTTAGGGGCTTCTTCCGGTTTCGGTGTGCTGATGACGTATCTTGCGGACCTCAGGGACGAAGGAAAGAGCCTTACGGAAGTGTATGACTGGGCTGAGAAAAATAAACTCCGCGTGCATCACTGGTTCTTCTCCACCGACCTTACCAGCTACAAGAGAGGCGGCCGTATCAGCGCCACTTCCGCTATGGTAGGTACCCTGCTTGGTATTTGTCCGCTACTAAACATGGATAATGAGGGACATCTGATTCCCCGCAAGAAAATCCGTACTAAAAAGAAAGTCATTGAAGAACTGGTCAATATGATGAAAGAACATGTGGAAGACGGTCCGGATTACAAAGGCTATTGCTACATCAGCAATTCCGCCTGCGAAGAGGATGCCGAAAAGGTGCGTGATTTAGTAGAAGCTTACTGCCCGAACTTAAAAGGCAAGGTTCTTATTAACAGCATCGGTACGGTAATCGGTTCCCATACCGGTCCCGGCACGGTGGCACTGTTCTTCTTAGGTGATGAAAGAGTGGACTAAAGGATATTATGAATAAGAAAGAAATTGCAGAAATCAAAAAGCAGTTTACCCAGGAGCGGTGTGCCATCACCCGTATCTGCGGTTGTTATGTAGACGGAGAAAAAAATAAAAAAACCGAGCTGAAGGAAGCCTTCCTTTCCCTGCCGGAAGAAGAAATGTTTAAATATTTTGCCATTTTCCGCAAAGCTCTTTCCGGCACGGTGGGTAAAAATCTCCTCACTATGGAATTTCCCCTGGCATCGGAGGAAGCCGGGGGTACCCAGGACTTTCTGATGCAGCTCCGTGCATCTTCCCTGAAGGATGAAAACCTGCTGGAAGAATTTTACGATAAAATCATAGAGAATTACTATTCTGTGGAGAATTATCTCATTTTGCTCATTCATGCCGTGTACGATATTCCCGGCAAATCCTCGGACGGAGAGGAAATGTTCGATGCTTCCGACGAAGTGTATGACCATATTCTCTGCTGTATCTGTCCGGTTACGTTAAGCAAGCCGGGGCTTTCCTACGATGAGGAGAGCAACGCATTCCATACCCGTATCTGCGACAGGGTGGTAAACATGCCGGATATCGGTTTCCTGTTCCCCGCATTCCACGACAGAAGCACGGATGTTCACAGTCTGCTGTATTATGCGGCAAAGCCGGAAGAACTACGGATGGAATTTGTAGAGCCGGTACTTGGCTGCAACCTGCCTCTTTCCGCAGGGGACCAGAAGGAAACCTTCCAGACCATCGTAGAAGAAACTCTTGGCGATGCCTGTGACTATGAGGTGGTTAAAAACATCCACGAAAAATTAAATGAGATGATTGAGGAAAAAAAGGATGAGCCGGACCCCGTGGTACTTGACCGGGCGGAAGTGAAAAGACTTCTGGAATACAGTGGCGTGGAGGAAGAAAAGCTCAGCTCCTTTGAAGAAAAGTACGAGGAAGCGGCGGGGACGGATACCTGCTTTGTGGCTTCCAATGTGGCAAATACCAGACAGTTTGAAATCAAAACCCCCGATGTGGTGGTAAAGGTAAGCCCCGACCGGATGGATCTGGTGGAAACAAAAGTCATCAACGGCAGGAAGTGTCTGGTCATCTCCTTAGACAACAGCGTGGAGGTAAACGGTATTACCGTACGTATGGGGCTTTCCGGGGAAGAGGAAGAAGAGGAATAGTTTATAAAAATTTTCTCTATGTTAAGAAATCTTAACGGCACGGAGGCATAAATCTGTTACAATAAAATAGACATGAAAACACGGGAACATTCCCACGATGAAGTACCGACAGGAGGAACTTGCTTGCATCAGAATGAATTACTGCGTGAGAAGGTTTACGAATCCGTAACCTCCGTGCTCCCTATTACGTTAATTGTACTTGTTTTAAGTATTTCCATAGCCCCGCTTACTCCGGGAACACTGACGTTGTTTTTGTTCGGCGCAGTGCTTCTGATAGTAGGCATGGGCTTTTTTACTTTGGGCGTGGATATGTCCATGATTCCCATGGGAGAAGGCATAGGTGTGGAGTTGTCCCGTACCAAGAAGGTCTGGCTTTCCATGGTAGTCTGTTTTATCTTAGGCGTTATCATTACCGTTGCAGAGCCGGATTTGCAGGTTCTGGCGGGGCAGGTTTCTGCCATTCCCAATCTGGTCCTGATATTAACGGTGGCTATGGGTGTGGGAATCTTTCTGGTGATTGCGAAGCTCCGCATCCTTTTTAAAATCCCGATTTCGTACATACTCCTTGGCTTTTATGCCCTCATTTTCATCCTGACCGTTTTGGCGCCGGCGGACTTTATTCCGGTATCCTTTGATTCCGGCGGTGTTACCACGGGACCTGTGACCGTTCCGTTTATCATGGCGCTCGGTATCGGTATGGCATCCGTCCGAAGCGACAAAAATTCCAACAGCGACAGCTTCGGTCTAACTGCCATCTGCAGCATCGGCCCCATTCTTTCGGTGCTTCTTTTAGGGATTTTTTACCGTCCCGAAGAAACATCCTATACATCGGTAAGTCTTCCGGAACTGACGGACACAAAGGCGGTAGCGGCTGAATTTGCCAGGGCATTTCCTGTCTATATGAAGGAAGTACTGATAGCCGTGCTTCCCATTATGGTTCTGTTTTTACTGTTCCAGCTTATTTTCCGGCGTTTCCATGCCAGAAAGATTGTGAAAATCTGTGCCGGATTTCTGTATAGTTATATTGGTCTGGTTTTGTTTCTGACAGGTGTCAATGTGGGATTTATGCCTGCCGGTCAGTACATCGGAGCGGCAGTGGCAGGCGGCAGCAAGCCGTATCTTTTAATTCCCATTGCCATGCTTATCGGTTACTTTATCGTAAGGGCGGAGCCTGCGGTACAGGTGCTCGCCCGACAGGTTGAGGATGTTACAAGCGGTTCCATTCCACAGAAGTCCATTTACAAAAGTCTGTCAGCAGGTGTGGCACTTTCGGCGGGCATCTCCATGGTGCGTATTCTGACGGGACTTCCCATTCTCTGGATTTTAATTCCGGGCTACCTGATTTCCCTGACACTTACCTTCTTTGTTCCACAGCTTTTTACCGGTATTGCTTTCGATGCCGGCGGTGTGGCAAGCGGTCCCATGACGACGACATTTCTTCTGCCCTTTGCCATGGGAGCCTGCGAAGCCTTCGGTGGAAATATTCTGACGGATGCTTTCGGCATTGTGGCGCTGGTTGCCATGACGCCGCTTCTTACCATTCAGCTTTTAGGTCTTGCGGACAATATCCGGAAACGCATCCGGAAGCGGAAGCTTATGCTGGAGCTGAGGGAAGTGGAGGACAGTATTCTTTACTTTGATTAAGAAAGGTTGGGCACATACATGGCAGAAAAAAACAGCATACAGGCGGTTTTAACCATTGCGGAACGCGGCAGGGGAAAGCATCTCGCAAAGTGGTATACTGAGCAGGGCGTCTATTTCGGCTTTCAGTGCAGGGGGCAGGGAACGGCTTCCTCCGAGCTTCTGGATGTGCTGGGCGTAGGCTCTCCCGAAAAGGATATTTTGATTTCTCTGACGGGTGCGGCCTTGGCGGGAAGGCTGCTTGAAAAAATAGAAGAAACGGATATGCGGAAATGGGGAAGCGGCATCGTGTGCTCCGTTCCGGTCACCGGATTAAACAGCACCATTGCTACCATATTCTTACATGAACAGGACGGCAGAACGGGAGGAAACAACATGGACGAACACAAGGAAAACAGTCTTATTTTAATAGCGGTCAACCAGGGCCATACCGACGATGTTATGGATACGGCAAGAGAAGCCGGCGCCAGAGGCGGCACCATTATCCGCGCCAGATGGGCGGGAGCAGAGGATGACGGGCAGTTCTATGGCATTTCCCTGCAGTCCGAAAAGGAGATTATTGCCATAGTGGCGCCAAGAGAACAACGAAATGCCATCATGGAAGTAGTAAACAAGAAGCACGGTCTCAAAACGGAAGCCGGCGCCGTTATCTGCTCCCTTGGAATTGACAGGATGGTGAAGCTGGCGTAGATTTTACACGCAGCGTATGGATGTGCGGCATGGGATGCGCGAAGCGGGCGGCCGATTACTTGCATCGTACGGGCAGATATGCTATAATATCCTAAATTGTGCGAAAGGAACCAATTATCATGGAAGACGCAGACAGTGACGCGGATACCGATACTTATTTTTTTAATGGATTTATGATTTTGGCAGGGCAGACAGAATTGCACTGTTTATATGAAAAATGGAAACTGTAAGGTGTAGCTGGTAGTGTTTATATTTACCGGTTATGCCTTTTTGTGTTTATTTTTAAGAGAATGGAGATTATATTTTGAAAACGATAGTATTGCAGCTTTTATTACAGATACTGCTGATTTTACTGAATGCCTTTTTTGCGGGAACGGAGATGGCGGTAGTTTCCTTAAATACGGCGAAGCTACATAAACTGGAAGAGGAAGGAAACCCGCATGCCGTAAAACTTCTGAAGCTGGTGGCGGATCCGTCCGGATTTCTATCCACCATACAGATTGGAATTACCCTGGCCGGATATCTGGGCAGTGCACTGGCATCTGAAAATTTTGCCGGTTACTTTGTACACTGGATTTACTACGATCTGCATTTTACCCTGTGGCCGGAAAATGTGCTGACAGGCATTGCCATTGTGCTGATTACCATGATACTGGCTTTTTTTACTTTGATTTTCGGGGAACTGGTGCCGAAAAGAATTGCCATGCAGAAGTCCTTTGAGTGGTCAAAGGCTGCTTACGGCGTGGTTTCGGGCATTGCTTTCCTAATGCGCCCGGTGATTGCGCTTCTTTCCTTATCTACCAACCTGGTGCTTCGGCTGCTGCACTGCAAGGTGGAGGGCAACGATGAAAATGTGACAGAGGATGAAATCCGTATGCTGGTGGATATCGGGGAAGAAAAGGGAAGTATTGATGAGAACGAAAAGGAATGGATTCAGAATGTATTTGATTTCGATGATCTGAGTGTGCGCAGAGTGATGACTCCGAGAGCGGATGTGATTGCAGTTTCCAGGGATGCGGACAAAGAAGAAATCATGCACCTGATAGAAGAAAACGGTCTGTCCCGCTATCCGGTTTACGGAGAGGATCTGGATGATATCGTCGGTATCCTGTATGCCCGGGATTTTTTACTGGCACTGGGCAGGGGCGAACAGCCGCAGGTGGAGAAAACAATGCGTTCCGCTTATTTTGTGCCGGAAAGTATTCATGCGGATAAATTGTTTTCCGACATGCAGAAAAAGAAAATCCATATTGCCGTCATTGTGGACGAATACGGTGCCATGGAGGGTATTGTCACCATGGAAGACCTGGTGGAAGAAATTGTGGGTAACATTTATGATGAGTTTGACAAGGAAGAAGAACCTTCCATTGAAAAGATAGGCGATAACCTCTGGTGCGTACCGGGCAGCACTAATCTGGATGAGCTTTCGGAAGAACTGGATTTGCCGGAGGAACTGCCGGAAGAAGGATATGATACCATTGCGGGGCTGGTTATCAATTTACTGGAAGCTATTCCGGAGGATGGCGAGAAGATTGACGTGGAGGGCTATGGTCTGCATATCCATGTAGAGGACATTAAAGACAGGCGTATCGAAAAGGCATATGTGAGCAAACTGGATGCGACGGCTTAAATCCAGCCGCCGTCCAGCGAAATAATCTGTCCTGTCATATAGGAAGGGGAATTTACTACCTGCCAGACAAGGTGAGCCACTTCTTCGGGAGTGCCCATTCTGTCGGCAGGTATTTCTTCTATTATAGAAGAAATGTCTTCTTCCGATAATACATGGTTCATGGCGGTATCAATCATACCGGGAGCAATGGCATTGACCTGGATGTTGCTGGGCGCGAGCTCCTTTGCCAGTGCCTTTGTCAGAGCATTGATTCCGCCTTTTGAAACGGAATAGGCAACTTCCATGGAGGCGCCCACATTTCCCCAGACGGAGGATATGTTTATAATTTTTCCCCATTTTTCATGCACCATATGGGGGATGGCAAGTTTGCTGGTATAAAAGGCGGCATTCAAATTGGTATTTAATACCGTGTGCCAGTCGGCAATACTCATATCGGACAACAGGCCAAAATAAGAGATGCCGGCATTGTTTATAAGGATATCCGGCGCCGGTATTTGGGCAAACATTTTTTCCACGGAGGCAAAATCGCCCATATCGCAGACGTAAGAACGGCAGGCAACGGAAAAATTGTTTTCTATTTCTTCCTGCAGTTTTTGCAGCGCTTCCCTGTCGTGGAAACCGGTAATGGTGAGGGACATCCCCTCCTTGGCAAACTTTCTGGCAATGGCAGCCCCGATTCCGCGGGACGCACCGGTGATAAGCACTTGTTTCATGGCAAAACATCCTTTCTTTTGCATATCATAACACATTGCGGGGAAAGA
Source organism: Clostridium sp. CAG:510 (assembly GCA_000434615.1). Lineage (GTDB taxonomy): Bacteria > Bacillota > Clostridia > Lachnospirales > Lachnospiraceae > Acetatifactor. Next base: position 35,451 of record FR880800.1, on the reverse strand, counting down.
TACAAAAGTATTATGCTGTACAGTAAATAAATGGTTGTTATATGATATGAAGGACAGTTGTAAAAACATAAAGTCTATGCTACACTTAGTCCATACAGAAAGCAGGGAGCTTATATAGGAAGACTGAAAAAAATACAGAATGGAGCAACGGAAAATGTACGATTTAATTATTATCGGTTCCGGTCCGGCGGGGCTGGGAGCGGCGGTATATGGAAAGCGGGCGGGAATGTCCACATTGGTGATTGAAAAAAATCCCATGAGCGGAGGACAGGTCCTGACCACGTATGAAGTGGATAATTACCTGGGACTACCGGGTATAAACGGCTTTGATCTGGGAACGAAATTCCGGGAGCATGCGGATAAAATGGGCGCCGAGTTTGCGGAAGCCGAAGTAGAAAAAATTGAAGATGGCAGAAACTGCAAAACGGTGCACACTACCACGGGAGATTACGAAGGCAGAACCCTGATTCTGGCAATGGGAGCGCATCACGCCAAACTCGGCGTACCGGGAGAAGAAGAACTGCAGGGAATGGGCGTTTCCTACTGCGCTACCTGCGACGGGGCATTTTTCAAGAACCGGACGGTGGCAGTAGTGGGCGGCGGAGACGTGGCGCTGGAAGATGCTGTTTTTCTTGCCAGAGCCTGTAAAAAAGTCTATCTCATTCACCGCAGGGATACGTTCCGGGCGGCGGGTGTGCTGCAGGAGACGGTAAAAAATCTGTCTAATGTGGAAATCCTGTATAATACTACCGTACAGGAAATCTGCGGAGAAGACATGGTGGAAAATCTCATTATACACCGGGACGGACAGCGGGAAGAACTGGCGGTAAACGGCATTTTCATCGCTGTGGGCATTCATCCCGATACAGAAATATGTAAACAACTTGTGAACTGTAACGAGGCGGGTTATGTACTGGCAGGCGAGGATACCCTTACCGACAAGCCGGGGATTTTTGCAGCCGGAGATATACGGAAAAAGCCGCTCCGGCAGATTATCACGGCGGTAGCGGACGGGGCCAATGCCGCCAGTGCCGCAGCCGCATATTTAGCCGAAACTATGTTGACAAATTAAAAAATCTGTGATATATTTTTTAACAGATTTAACAAATTTGTAACAAATGTTTCGGAGGATGAATGGATGCGGAAAAGCAGTAGACTTACGGTCGGCTTACTGGCAGCCGTTATGGCTGCTTCCTTATACTCAGTAGATGCAAATGCTTCTGCCAATGTAACCACGGTACTGCCCAACGGCGGTGTGAACCTGTCCCTGGCAAAAGCGGCACCTCTGGAAAGTATTCAGACAGAAAAAGTCAGCGCAACCAGTAAAATAGAAGCATCGGTCAGTCTTGAGGATATGGTGGATGTTCTGAATGAAAGTCTTCAGGATGCGGACAAGGATGAAGAAGAGGAACTTTTCAAGAACCTCGTTATAGCACAGGTAAATGCCTATGTCAATGTCAGAAGCCTTCCCAGTGAAGAGGGCGAAATTGTCGGAAAGCTTTACGATGATTCCGTCGGCACCTTTATCGAAGAGGACAACGGCTGGTACAAGATTAATTCCGGCAGTGTAACCGGTTATGTAAAGGCAGAGTACTGTGTGACCGGCGAGGATGCGGTAGAGCTTGCCAAGAAGGTAGGAACCAGACTGGCAACCGTAACCACCACCACACTTTACGTCAGAATGGAGCCCACCACCGATTCCAAGGTGTTATCCATGGTACCCGAAGGAGATGACTTCCTGGTAATGGATGAAACAGATGACTGGGCAAAGATTAACGTAGAAGAAGGCGACGGCTGGGTTTCCAAGGATTATCTGGAAATTCACACCGAATTTGTAGAGGCGGAGTCCAAGGAAGAAGAACAGGCACGTCTGGCAAAGGAAGAGGAAGAGAGAAAGAAAGCACGCGAAGCAGCCAAGAAGAGTCAGGCAGGAAAGCAGACATCTTCCCAGACTACACAGACTCAGACCACAAACTATGCAGTAGGCGAAGGCAGTGAATTAGGAAAATCCGTTGCAGAGTATGCATTGCAGTTTGTCGGCAATCCGTATGTATACGGCGGAACCAGTCTGACAAACGGTACGGACTGCTCCGGTTTCGTTATGAGTGTATACGCCAACTTTGGTGTCAGCCTTCCCCACAGCTCCAAGTCCGACAGATCACAGGGTGCTGCGGTTGACGGACTTGCCAATGCACAGCCCGGAGATTTGGTTTGCTATTCCGGTCATGTGGCGCTGTATATCGGAAACGGACAGATTGTGCATGCGTCTAACGCTAAGACAGGTATCATTGTTTCCAATGCAGATTATAAGAAGGTACTGGCAGTCAGAAGAATTTTCTAATTCAAACAAAAATAAAACAGAAAAATAAAACTGTGTCATGGACAACATCCGGGCACAGTTTTATTTCTTTATAGGAAATTTCGTTGAATTTTCCTATAAAGAAATAAAGCCCTCCGGGCAGGAGCGCACTGCGGCGGAGTGGGATTATGTCGCTGAAGCGACCCGCCGCAGGCGTAGAATCCTGCAAAGCAGGATTCTTTCTTAATTCCTTTCTTACTTTATAACTATGCGCAATTTTGAACTGTTGTGCGACAATAATAAGTGACCGCAAACAGAAGGAGGAGCGTCCCATTGTGCAAGATGTACAAAGCTGAATGAATGCAAGAGGAAAAGAAGAAAAAAATAAAATTTTCATCGCGCAACTTATCCACCGGAAAAAGAGCCGGAAATGAGATAAAAGCTACTTATACACGGAGTTATCCACACTGTCCACAGGAAAAGAAAGGAAAAAAACAACATCCGATATGTTTCCGATGCAGAACGGATGTTTTGTAAAGAATACCTAAAAAAGAAAAAACGTCGAAAAAAGTCGAAATAAGTATTGACATTAAGAATGTCAAAAATATAGAAAAAATAAAGTAAATTATTGCAAAAATACAGGAAGATATGGTATAATGCTTATACAATAATAAACTGGAAGGGATGAGGTATATGAAATTTATTATAGTAGGCAGAAACATTGAGGTGACTCCCGGACTGAAAACGGCAGTGGAAGACAAAATCGGAAAACTGGAAAAGTATTTCACTCCCGAAACAGAAGTACATGTAACACTCAGCGTGGAAAAAGACAGACAGAAAATTGAAGTAACGATACCGGTGAAAGGCAGTATCATCCGTTCTGAACAGGTAAGCAACGACATGTATGTTTCCATTGACCTGGTGGAAGAAATCATTGAAAGACAGTTAAAGAAATATAAAACCAAATTAGTGGACAGGCAGAAAGATGCAACATCCTTCAGCCAGTTGTTTGTGGAAAACAACTATATGGATGATGAAGAAATTAAAATTGTCCGTACCAAGAAGTTTGATATCAAGCCCATGTATCCTGAGGATGCCTGCATCCAGATGGAGCTTTTGGGACACAGCTTCTTCGTATTCCACAATGCGGAAACCGGTCAGGTAAACGTAGTATACAAGCGTAAAGGCGATACCTACGGACTCATTGAGCCGGAAGATTAAGCACGGGACAGACCGGCAGACTGTAAACAAACTAAATAATGTATAAAGGGAAAAGGCAGATACCGCAAGGTGTCTGCCTTTTATATTGCGGGAAAGCAAGGCATATTTAGCGGAGCTTACGACATATACATGCATAGAAAATTGTGTGTGGGGGTGGCATATGGAGGAAAAAAAGAAACGGAAAATCCGTATTTTACAGTTTGCCGTAGCAGCGGAGTTAGTACTGTGCCTGATTGCACTGGCGGGAATATGGACGAGCAGGGAGAATACGGGACAGCAGAACCGGAAGGCAGAGGCAGTCAGTGACGGCTGTATCAAATGGGTGGATTTTGATGTGAGCTATACGGCACTCTGTGAAGCCTACCGCACGGATGTGGAAAGCTATGGACAGGACGTGCATTTCGACTGGGTGGAGCTGCTTGCCTATCTCGGGACCGGATACGGCGGGGAATTTGACTCCCACGAGAAAAACATAAAGAAAGATATCGCAAAAGTTACGGAAGAACTCACGGCGGAAAAAGGGCTTACCATGAAAGAACTGATGAAGGACAACAAATATTATTCTTATTATGAAGAAGCTTACCGCGCGGTTCTGGGCGGCATGGTGGGAGAATTTGAAAGAGAGGTCAGGGCGGAGGACGGAAGCAGCACCTGGGAAAAGGTATACGGACTGAAAGCCTATTCCCCCATTGCAAAAGGCTTTGAATACAGCCATTATGACGATTTCGGGGCGGGAAGAAGCTACGGCTATAAAAGACAGCATCTGGGGCACGACATGATGGGACAGGTGGGTACACCGATTATCGCCGTGGAGTCCGGCTATGTGGAGGCAATCGGCTGGAACCAGTACGGAGGCTGGCGCATCGGCATCCGCAGCTTTGATAAAAAACGCTATTACTATTATGCTCATCTGCGACAGAACTACCCCTATGCGGAAGAATTAAAGGAAGGCAGCGTGGTGACGGCGGGAGATGTTATCGGCTATATGGGGCATACCGGTTACAGCACCACGGAAAACACCAACAACATCAAAGTGACCCACCTGCACTGGGGGATGGAACTTGTATTTGATGAGTCCCAGAAAGAGAGTGACCATGAAATCTGGATAAATGTCTATCCGCTTACCATGTTCCTAAGCAGACACCAGAGCGAGGCCGTAAAAGTGGAAGGAACGAAGGAGTGGAAACGGGTTTCGGACATCCGCGACCCGGCGGTAACGCTCTACCTGCAAAAAGAAAAGATTTCCCGGTGAGTTTTTTTGTTTTTCCATTGCAAAACCTAAAATGCTATGATAAAATGAGACTTGACAGAAATGATAAAAAAATAACAATCTATAAAATGAAAGATTTTGGAGGAGAAAAGCAATGGCAAGAAAAGTAGTTTTAGCTGGAGCATGCCGTACAGCAATCGGTACCATGGGTGGTTCTTTAAGCACCACACCCGCACCTGAATTAGGCGCAATCGTTATTAAGGAAGCATTAAACAGAGCCGGAGTAAAGCCGGAAGATGTTGACCAGGTTTACATGGGATGTGTAATCCAGGCAGGTCTGGGTCAGAACGTAGCACGTCAGGCATCCATCAAAGCAGGTCTTCCCATCGAAGTACCCGCAGTTACCATGAACGTTGTCTGCGGTTCCGGTCTGAACTGTGTAAACCAGGCAGCACAGATGATTATGGCAGGAGATGCTGATGTAGTAGTAGCAGGGGGTATGGAAAACATGTCCATGGCTCCTTATGCTGTTCCTCAGGCTCGTTTCGGTTACCGTATGAACAACGGTACTTTAGTAGATACCATGGTAAACGATGCACTTTGGGATGCATTCAACAATTACCATATGATTACCACTGCAGACAATATCTGCAGAGAGTGGGGACTTACCAGAGAAGAACTGGATGAGTTCGCATTAAAGAGCCAGCAGAAGGCAGAAGCTGCCCAGAACAGCGGCGCATTTGAAAAAGAAATTGTTCCCGTTATGGTTAAGAAGAAAAAAGAAATGGTAGAGTTCAAGGTAGATGAAGGACCTCGTCACGGCTCTACTATCGAAGCTCTTGCAAAACTCCGTACCATCAACAAAGACGGATTCGTTACCGCAGGTAATGCTTCCGGTATCAACGACGGCGCAGCAGCAATCGTTGTTATGAGCGAAGAAAAAGCAAAAGAATTAGGCGTTAAGCCCATGGCTACTTTCGTAGCAGGCGCACTTGCAGGTGTAAGACCCGAAGTAATGGGTATCGGTCCCGTAGCTTCCACCAAGAAGGTAATGGCTAAGACCGGTATGAAGATTGAAGACTTCGACATCATTGAAGCAAACGAAGCATTCGCAGCACAGTCCGTAGCTGTAGGCAAGGACCTCGGTATTGATGTGGACAAGCAGCTCAACCCGAACGGCGGTGCTATCGCACTCGGCCATCCCGTTGGTGCTTCCGGTGCCCGTATCCTTGTTACCCTGCTTCATGAGATGCAGGCAAAGGGCGCTAAGACAGGTCTTGCTACCCTGTGTATCGGCGGTGGTATGGGATGCTCTACCATTGTTAAAATTGAAGACTAATTAAGAAACAAAAAGGCATTCCGAAGCGGGGCTATCCTGCTTCGGAGTATCTGTTTTGACAGTTACAAAGAGGAGACAATCATGGATTATATTTTATATGAACAGAAAGGCCAGACCGGTATTATCACCATCAACCGCGAAAAGGCATTAAATGCTCTGAATTCCCAGGTACTCGACGAATTAAACGCAACTCTGGACGCTGTAAATCTTGACGAAGTAAGATGCTTGATCTTAACCGGCGCAGGCACCAAATCCTTCGTAGCAGGTGCAGATATCGGAGAAATGAGCACCCTGACCAAGGCAGAAGGCGAAGCTTTCGGTAAGAAGGGCAACGACGTATTCCGTAAAATCGAAACCTTCCCCATTCCCGTTATTGCAGCTGTAAACGGCTTTGCATTAGGCGGCGGATGCGAGATTTCCATGAGCTGTGACATCAGAATCTGTTCCGACAACGCAGTATTCGGACAGCCCGAAGCAGGTCTCGGCATTACCCCCGGTTTCGGCGGTACCCAGAGACTGGCAAGACTTGTCGGCGCAGGCATGGCTAAACAGATGATTTACACAGCAAGAAACATCAAGGCTGACGAAGCATACAGAATCGGCCTGGTAAATGCTGTTTACACCCAGGAAGAGCTTCTTCCCGCAGCAGAAAAAATGGCAGCGGGCATTGCAAAAAATGCACCTATCGCTGTCCGCAACTGCAAAAAGGCAATCAATGAAGGCTTAGACCTTGACATGGATGCGGCAGTAGCACTGGAAGAGAAGCTGTTCGGTGACTGCTTCGAATCCGAAGACCAGAAGTACGGCATGGCATTCTTCCTTGACAAGAACAAGGAAAAGGTAAAAGAGCCGTTCAAAAACCGTTAAGGAAAAACAATTCACATACAAGGAGGAACTACAATGAAAGTAGGTATTATTGGTGCAGGTACTATGGGTGCCGGAATTGCACAGGCATTTGCAATGACAGATGGTTATGAAGTATGTCTTTGCGACATCAAGCAGGAATTTGCTGATGGAGGAAAGGGCAGAATTTTAAAGAATCTGAACTTCCTCGTAGGCAAGGAGAAAATCACACAGGAGAAGGCAGATGCTATCGCTGCCAAAATTACAACAGGCTTAAAGGACATCTGCAAAGACTGCGATTTAGTTATCGAAGTTGCTCCCGAAAATATGCAGATTAAGAAGACCACATTCAAGGAACTGGAAGCTATTGTAAAGCCCGACTGCATTTTTGCAACCAACACATCTTCCCTTTCCATTACCGAAATCGGTGCAGGTCTTGACAGACCCATGATCGGTATGCACTTCTTCAATCCTGCAGACAGAATGAAGCTGGTAGAAGTTATTGCCGGTGAAAACACTCCTGTAGAATTAGTAGAAAAGATTAAAGCAATCGCAACCGAAATCGGCAAGACTCCCGTAGAAGTTAAGGAAGCTCCCGGATTCGTTGTAAACAGAATTTTAATCCCTATGATTAACGAAGCAATCGGCATCTATGCAGACGGTATCGCAAGCGTAGCTGACATCGATGAAGCTATGAAGCTTGGCGCATCCCATCCCATGGGACCTCTTGCATTAGGCGACTTAGTAGGTCTGGATATCGTGCTTGCCATCATGGAAGTACTGCAGAATGAAACCGGAGATCCCAAGTATCGTCCTCATCCCCTTCTTCGTAAGATGGTTCGTGCAGGCAAACTTGGAAAGAAGACCGGCAAGGGCTTCTATGACTATGCAAAATAAGCAGCTTTCCGCAGCGTGAAGTGCTTATGATTAAAGAATAGATTGTATGGAGGAAAAGTAATCATGGATTTTACTTTGAAAAAAGAACATGAAATGGCGCGTTCTCTTTTTAAAGAGTTCGCAGAAAAAGAAGTAAAGCCTCTTGCACAGGAGGTTGATGAAACTGAAGTATTCCCTCGCGGAACAGTTGAAAAAATGGCAAAGAACGGTTTCCTTGGAATTCCCGTTCCCGAACAGTACGGCGGACAGGGAGCAGATGCTCTTACCTATGTACTTTGCGTAGAAGAGCTCTCTAAGGTATGCGGTACCACAGGTGTTATCGTTTCCGCACATACCTCTCTTTGCTGCGACCCCATCCTGACCTTCGGTACCGAAGAACAGAAGCAGAAATACTTAGTTCCCCTTGCAAAGGGCGAAAAGTTAGGCGCATTCGGTCTTACCGAGCCCGGCGCAGGTACTGATGCACAGGGTCAGCAGACCAAGGCTGTACTTGACGGTGACGAATATGTATTAAACGGCTCCAAGATTTTCATTACCAACGGTAAAGAAGCAGACGTATATGTAATCTTTGCTGTTACCGGTACTATTACAAAGGGAACCAAGACCTTAAAGGAAATCTCCGCATTCATCGTAGAAAAAGGAACTCCCGGATTTACCTTCGGTACTAAGGAAAAGAAGATGGGTATCCGCGGTTCATCCACATACGAACTGATTTTCACAGACTGCAGAATTCCCAAGGAAAACATGCTGGGCAAGCAGGGACAGGGCTTTAAGATTGCAATGCATACTCTGGACGGCGGCCGTATCGGTATCGCTGCTCAGGCACTTGGTATTGCAGAAGGCGCTCTTGACAGAACCATTGCTTACACCAAGGAAAGAAAGCAGTTCGGACGTTCCATTTCCGCTTTCCAGAACACCCAGTTCCAGTTAGCAGATATGGCTACCAAGGTAGAAGCTGCTAAGATGCTTGTTTACAAAGCAGCAATGAAGAAGGCAGAATTTGCAACCAATCCTAAGGTAAGCTACTCCGTAGAAGCAGCTATGGCTAAGTTATATGCTGCAGAGGTTGCTATGGAAGTTACTACCAAGGCTGTTCAGCTTCACGGCGGTTACGGCTACACCAGAGAATACGATGTAGAGCGTATGATGCGTGATGCTAAGATTACCGAGATTTATGAAGGTACCAGCGAAGTTCAGAGAATGGTTATCTCTGGTGCCCTGCTTAAATAAAAATGGATAAGGAGTGAAATACAATGAAAATCGTTGTTTGTGTAAAACAGGTACCTGATACCAAGGGCGGCGTTAAGTTCAATCCCGACGGAACACTGGACAGAGGTGCCATGCTGACAATCATGAACCCTGATGACAAAGCAGGTCTGGAAGCAGCATTAAGATTAAAAGATAAATACGGCGCAGAAGTTACTGTTATCACCATGGGTCTTCCCAAGGCTGAAGATGTACTTCGCGAAGCAATCGCTATGGGTGCAGATAAGGGTATCCTTGTTACCGACCGTGTACTCGGCGGTGCTGATACCTGGGCTACCAGCCAGACACTGGCAGGCGCCATCCGCAACTTAGACTATGATTTAATTATCACAGGACGTCAGGCAATCGACGGCGATACCGCTCAGGTAGGTCCTCAGATTTCCGAACACTTAAACATTCCTGTTATCTCCTATGCTCAGAAGATCGACGTAGAAGGCGACAGCGTTATCGTAGAGCGTCAGTTCGATGACAGATATCATGTACTGAAAGCTAAGATGCCTTGTCTGATTACTGCACTTGCAGAATTAAACGAGCCCCGTTACATGACTCCGGGCGGAATCTTCAAGGCTTGCAAAGCTGACATCACCGTATGGGGCAGAGCAAACTTAGTTGACGTGGAAGACTCCAACCTTGGTCTGAACGGTTCTCCTACCAAGATTGCAAAGGCTTCTGATAAGGTAAGAAAGGGTGCCGGCGAAAAGGTTACTCTGGATCCTACAGAATCTGTAGAGTATATCATGAACAAGTTAAAAGAAAAACATGTTATCTAACAGGAAGAGGTGTGGACAATGAATTTAGAAGAATATAAAGGCGTATATGTCTTTGCTCAGCAGGTTGACAACGAAATCAACAACATCGCTTTTGAACTGATCGGAAAGGGCAAAGATCTTGCAAATGCTTTAGGTACAGATGTAACTGCAGTACTTGTCGGCAGCAACGTAAAGAACCTTGCAGATGAACTTGGCGAGTACGGCGCAGACAGAGTTATCGTAGTAGACGATCCCGAATTAAAAGAATACAGAACAGAGCCTTATGCACATGCACTGGCATCCGTTATCAAGAAGTACAAACCCGATGTATTCCTTGTAGGTGCAACCGCAATCGGTCGTGACTTAGGTCCCCGCGTATCCGCAAGAATTCATACAGGTCTGACAGCAGACTGTACACAGCTTGAAATCGGTGATTTCCCTATCAATCCGATTCCCGGCAAGGAACAGCTTCACAATCAGCTCCTTATGACCCGTCCTGCATTTGGTGGTAACACCATCGCAACCATCGCATGTCCGGAATTCCGTCCCCAGATGGCAACCGTACGTCCTGGTGTTATGCAGAAGCTTCCCAAGGAAGCAGGCAGAAAGGCTGTTATCGAAGAGTTCAATCCCGGATTTACTCCCGACAACAAGTATGTAGAGATTCTTAAAGTTGTTAAGGCTGTAAACGACGTAGCAGATATCATGGATGCTAAAATCTTAGTTTCCGGCGGACGTGGTGTTGGCAGTGCAGAGAACTTCAAACTCTTAGACGACCTTGCAGAAGCAATCGGCGGTACCGTAAGCTGCTCCCGTGCAGTTGTAGATGCCGGCTGGAAGTCCAAAGACCTTCAGGTTGGACAGACCGGTAAGACCGTTCGTCCCAACGTATACTTCGCAATCGGTATTTCCGGTGCTATCCAGCACTTAGCCGGTATGGAAGAATCCGACCTCATCATTGCCATCAACAAAGATGAGACTGCTCCTATCTTTGATGTAGCGGACTACGGTATCGTAGGTGACTTAAACAAGATTGTTCCCATGCTGACCGAAAAGATTAAAGAAGCAAACGCTGCAAAGGTTCAGTAATAACCAAATAACGAATTCTTAAGAGACTCCGGAGTATAAGCTCCGGGGTCTTTTTTGATTTTTCTTGTGAGAAAAGCAAACCTCTGTTATAATGCGGTAAAAGGCACCCGTTTACCGACGGGGCAAAAGTCTTGCAGACGGTAATGAAAAGTCTTTGCCGGCGGAAAGAAGCATGTGTATGAATTGTGTACGGGTAGAGGGACTGCAAAGTGCATACGGAAGAAAAAAGATACTGCAGGACATTACCTTTGAAGCCCATGCAGGAGAATGTATAGGAATAGTAGGCAGGAACGGCTGCGGTAAAAGCACACTCTTAAATATTCTGGCGGGCATTTATAAACCGGCGGCGGGAAGTCTCTTTTTTGATGAAAAACCCGGTACACCCGAAAATATCCGTAAATTTACAGCTTATGTTCCCCAAAATAGCAATCTGTACGAAGAACTTTCCGTGTGGGATAACCTGCTGTTCTGGTATCCGGACAAAAGGAGTCTGCAAAACGCATTGAAGGAAGGTATCCTGCAAAGTCTGGGAATTGAGGAATTTCTGCATAAACGTGTGAGCCATTTGTCAGGCGGCATGAAGAAAAAAGTCAGCATTGCCTGTGCTATGGCACAAAACGCGCCGGTGTTGCTGCTGGATGAACCCGGAACCGCACTGGATATGGCATCCAAGCAGGAATTGCGGGCTTATTTAAGAAAGTACAAATCACAGGGAGGCTGCATCATTCTGGCAACCCACGAAGAAGCGGATTTGGAATTGTGTGATAAAATTTATTCCATCCGCAATGGGAAAATGGGACAGGAAGCAAGGAAAAGAGAAAACCGGCAGGAGCCGGAAGAGGGAGGAAACTATGGATTTTGAAAATCAGAACATGGAAACGAAAAAGAGCGGCAAGGGGGGCATCATCGGTATCTGTGTTGCCGCCGTCATCGTTCTTCTGGCAGTAGCCGCCGCTTTGGTATATACGTTTGTATACAATACCCCGCAACGGAAACTGACCAAAGCCTTTGAAAAACTGGGCAGGGAATTTGCCGGCAGCGAAAGCAGCTTTTTAGAGGAACTGAAGATAGAGGATATTCTGGCAAATGCCCGGAAAAATCCTACCGGCATGGAAGGCTCCGCCAATATTACTGTTCCGTATCTGGAGGAAAACAGTATGTTTGATACAGTGGGCATTGATTTTACATCCCACGTAAACAGACCGGAACAGAAAAGTGAAACAACGTTTACGCTCAGCGTGGCAAATGTGGATTTCCTGGAGTTGCAGACGGCACTCATTGGGGATAATCTGTACATGGCGTTGCCGGGACTTTTGTCCGATACCTATGAAATGAACCTGAAAACCATCGGTAAGGACTACCAGGGTTCCGTATGGGAAAGCTTACTGGGCGCGGACTTAGACGAAGATTTCAGTATTGATGTATATAATGACAAGGAAGAGGACAATGCTTCCGCTGAGGAAACTCTCGCAAGGGGAACACAGTTTGCAAAGGAAATGCTGGCGGTTATCGACCGGCATAAGGAGGCTCTGCGCAAGGCATCCGTTTATAAGCAGCAAAAAGGCTATATTACCGTTACCGTCGATAAAGATGCTGTCAATGATTTCATGGAAGACCTGGGCAGGGCTGTTACAGACAGTGAATCCTTAAATGCTGCCATAGATGAATACATTGACAGCCAGTACGCGGCTATCAGCTATCTGCAGGTTTCCGAAGAAGAACTGCAGGAGATGAAGGATGATGCCAAGGAAGAGATAACCGATGTCATAGCAGAAGTCTTTGACATCAGTCTGAAAGAGGACGCAGTCATTCGTTTCAGTATCGACAAGAGTGGAAAACTCACCGGCATAGAAACGGAAGAGGATATCCTTCTTGACAATGCAGGCGTTTCCGGCATTGGCTTTGCGTTAAACTTTAACGGAGAAAAAAATTCCACGGAGGATATTACCGGCAAGTGGAATGTGGAAATGACCACGGGAGAAACCACAGAGTGTGAACTCCACTATACGGCGGAGAGAACCAAAGAAGAGGATGTCATTACCTACACGCTTCATGCAGACTTCACAGATGCGGACGGAGAGAAAAGCTCCGGAGATTTTGCCTTTCACAGCACCTTTGCCAAGGCGGACAAAGAGTTTTCTGTTTCTGTAAAAATAGGTGATGGCTCCGAAAATCTGTCCTTAGACATAGACGGCGCTTTTACCGATTATAAGGCGGGTGAAAGCTTTGAAATCACATTCGGAAATATCCTTCTTGAAGAAGACGGCAAGACGGTATTTAAGGCAACCGGTTCTTATAAGATTGCACCCTATGACGGAGAAATCAATACTCCGGAGGGAACAGTCAATGTATTTGAAATGTCACAGATGGATATTTATTCTCTGATTCTGGAACTGGAACAAAACTTAAGTTCCCTGACAAGTCTTACCAAATAGGAAAATAAAATGGGACGTTTTACTAAATTCCTGCAAACAGAATACAAACGGGCAGCGGTAAGGCTGCCCGGTATTTTGCTGAAAGCGGCGATACCGGTATGCATAGCGGGTATGGCTGTTTTTTGCATGCAGAAATGGTTCCGTGATGTCCCCAAAGAAAAAATAAAGATAGGTCTTTCCGCAGAAGAAAGCATATATGCGGATTACGGACTGCGGTTTGTGGAGGGTATGGACTCCACAAAGGCATACTGCAGCTTTGAAAAAACGGGGGAGCAGGCAGGAAAGGAAGCCGTAAAGGATGGCAGCCTGCAGGCACTTCTGGTATTGCCGGAAAATACAGTGGAAGGAATTTTAAACGGCAACAACGTGCAGGCAAAGCTTTATCTTGCGGATAAAACCGATTTACAGGGACTTGTGCTGGAGACTCTTTTGCAGGCGGGAGTGGGTTCCTTACAAACGGCACAGGGAGAAATATATACGATAAGCAGACTTGCCGGCATTTACGGGCTTGACGGGGAGCAGATACAGAGTATTTATAACGACGTGGATGCCGCCAACCTGAAACTTTACTTAAACAGAGAGCAGTATTTCCGGACACGCAGGCTCTCCCGGACGGAAAACGAGGGAGCTGTGAATTATTACGGAAGCAGCCTGCTTGCACTGTATTTTCTGCTTACGGGTCTTTTTTTCAGTGCATACCTTTTACGGGATGGCATGCAGGAAAAAATCATAGCCGGACGGGCGGGAATACCGATGGGTATGCAGCTTGCGGCGAGATTTCTCGTCCTGTTTACCGGTACGGTGTGCCTGGGAGCACTTATTCTTTCGGGGATGCTCCTGTTGCCGGGAAGGACGGTTACACTGCGGTTGTCTTTACAGACAGTAAGCGTCCTTATCTGCGGACTGCTGGCAGTTTCGGCATGGACACTTCTGTTGTCCTGTTTTACGGAAAAGAAATCGGTCTTTCCGCTGCCGGTTATTTTGACTGCCGCTCTTTTAGGATACGGCGCCGGCTGTGTGGTGCCCAGGGCGCTGATGCCCAGGACAATGCAGAAGCTTGCAGCATATAATCCGGTCCGGTATCTGAAAAAAGCTTTTTTGTCCCTTCTTTCCGGAAATACGGAGGGAACCGGTAAAACGGCCGGTATTCTGCTTGGCACTGCCATATTGTGTATGGCGATTGCCGTTTTTTATAAAAAGGAGAGCCGCCATGCCAAAGCGCCTGAAAGTTTCCACGGCATGCACCGGCAAAAAACACACTCCCTGCCACATACCGGGCTCCCTACGGCAATTTTAAGGCGGACACTCCGCAGTAAAATGCTTTGGATAAGCCTGCTTTTTGTGCTTGCGTGCTCATCTGCCGTAGTGAATATCGAAAAGAAGTCGCAAAATCAGGTAACAGCGGTGTTTTATGGAGCAGAGGAAGGGATGACACAGCTTTTACAGGAAAAGACCGGACTGGTAACGTTTGAGTCCTGTGCCTCCGAAGAGGATGTGAAGAAACAGGTCCTGCTGGGGAAAGCGGAATGTGGCTATATTTTGCAGGATAACTTGCAGAATGAACTGCTGGACGGTAACGGTAACTGGAGCATCACGGTTTACGAAAATGAGGAATCCACACTTACAAAGTTAGTAAACGAGGTGCTTTTTGAGAGGGTATTCTATCAGACTTCCCTTACATGGTTTGAAGGATATCTTGCAGAAAAGGGGTTCATCGCAGAAGACGGTGGAAAAGGAGCAGCGGATGGCGGAGTTTTCGGCAGCGTGAAAGATATTACCGATTCCATTATCCGTTCGGGCGAAACCTTTGCGGTGGAAACCCTGTATCTGTCCGACGGACAAGCGGAGAAATCCGCAAGAAGCAGCGCAAGTACTTACCCGGTGCGTGTCATGGCAGCTTTGTGTGTGATACTCTGCACTTTGACGGGGGGCCTGCAGCTTGTGCAGGATAAACGGGCAAAAAGACAGCATAAATACCACCGCATACTGATACCGGTCCTGACCATAGGGTATCCCCTGCTTCTGGGTGTGGCGGCGGGAACTGTTCTGCTATGGCTTTTCTAAACTTGATTTTTCAAATGCTACGTGATATTATTTTAACGAATGATTTTACAAGCGAAAACGTGAAAGATAGAAAGATGAAGCGTTTCGGAATGGAGGAAAAAATGAGCAAGGGTTTTGATGACATTTTCGCTAAAGTAGGCGAATGCGGAATGAAAAAAGTAGCAGTTTCCGTAGCACAGGACGAAGCAGTGCTGGAAGCTGTAAGAGAAGCCAAGAAGAGAGGCATCGCAGATGCAATTTTAGTAGGTGATGAAGCAAAGATCAGAGAAATTGCAGCATCCATCGGCATGGACCTGGATGGATACGAAATTATTGACGAGCCGGATATGATCCAGGCATCCTTAAAGGCAGTAAAGCTTGCCCATGAAGGAAAAGCGGATATGTATATGAAGGGACTGATTGATTCCAAGAACTTCTTGAAAAGTGTTCTGAACAAAGAGGTAGGTCTTCGTACCGGCGGTGTGCTTTCCCACGTATGCGTATTTGAAATTCCCGGTATCGACAGACTTCTGTTCTTAACCGACGTAGCATTTATGACATATCCCACTCTGGAGGATAAAGTAAACATTATTAAAAATACCCTTCCCGTAGCAAGAGCATGCGGCGTGGAATGTCCGAAGGTAGCACCTTTAGCTGCAGTAGAAGTGGTAAATCCCAAGATGCCCGTTACCGTGGATGCGGCAGAGCTTACAAAGATGAACGAAAACGGCGAAATTACCGGCTGTATCGTAGACGGACCTCTGTCCCTCGACTTAGCGATTGACCCCGAAGCTGCAAAGCATAAGGGTGCAACCGACAGAAAAATCCAGGGTGATGCCGATATCCTTCTGTTCCCGGATATCCACGCAGGAAACCTGGTATACAAGGCAATCGTACATATGGTAAAGGTAAAGAACGGATGCATCCTGACCGGTACCAAGGTTCCCGTTATCTTAACCAGCCGTTCCGATACCTTTGAAACCAAGGTAAACTCTATTGCCCTGGCAGCCGTAGTAGCGGAAGAAATGAAGAAAAACCAGCAGTAATGCGCAGAATGCAGCAGCTCCTTAAAAGGAAGGCTGCGGGAAAAGGAGAAATAAAATGTCCATTAAAAGTCTGATTATCAATCCGGGCTCCACTTCCACCAAAATCGGTGTATTTGAAGACGAGACCCTGTTATTTGAAGAAACCTTAAGACACAGCACCGAAGAAATCGGTCAGTATGCCACTATTTTTGACCAGAAGGATTTCCGTAAGAAAATCATTACCGACCTTCTGGCAGAAAAGAACTTCGACATGAAGTCCCTTAATATGGTAGTAGGCCGCGGCGGTATGTTAAAGCCCATTCCCGGCGGTACCTATGCCGTAACCGACGAACTGCTTGAGGACTTAAAGATTGGCAGGCAGGGACAGCATGCTTCCAACCTGGGCGGTATCTTAGCAAGAGAAATCGGTGATGAATTAGGAGTTCCTTCCTATATTGTAGACCCCGTTGTAGTAGATGAGCTGCAGACCGTAGCCAGATACTCCGGCGTACCCGAACTTCCCCGCACCAGTGTGTTCCACGCACTGAACCAGAAAGCAGTAGCAAAGCGCTACGCAAAGGAATGCGGCAAAGCATATGAATCCTTAAGACTGATTGTTGTCCATATGGGCGGAGGTGTTTCCGTAGGCGCACATATCGGCGGCCGTGTAGTAGATGTATTCAACGCCCTTGACGGCGACGGCGCTTTCTCTCCCGAGAGAGCAGGTGCGGTTCCTTCCGGCGCACTGGTTAAAATGTGCTTCTCAGGTAAGTATACCGAAAAAGAAGTTTACAGCAAGATCGTAGGTAAGGGCGGCTTCAACGCATACCTTGGTACCAACGATATGCGTACCGTTACCAGAATGGCAAACGAAGGCGATGCGCACGCAGCCGAAGTAAAGGAAGCATTCCTGTATCAGGTAGCAAAGGACATCGGCTCCATGGCATGCGTACTGGAGGGCAAGGTAGACCGGATTATCGTAACCGGCGGCATTGCTTACGGCGCAGAAGTAATTGAAAACTTAAAGAAGAAAGCAGAATGGATTGCACCCTTTACCGTATATCCCGGCGAAGATGAGCTTTTAGCTCTCTGTCAGGGCGGACTTCGTGTACTGACAGGCGAAGAAAAGGCAATGGAATACTAATAAAAATGCAAAACTGCCATGCCGGACAGAGGTGTGGCAGTTTTATTGTTTTATAGGAAATTTCGTTGAATTTTCCTATAAAACAATAAAGCCCTCCGGGCAGGAACGCACTGCGGCGGAGTGGAATTATGTCGCTGAAGCGACCTGCCGCAGGCGTAGAATCCTGCAAAGCAGGATTCTTTCTTATACCCGGAAAACCGGAAATATTGCTATTTTGTTAATAAAACTTTAACGGTTTAGTCATGTATTTTGGTTGAATATGGTATGGAAATCTGCTAAAATAAACCTTATGTTGTGAAAGAACGCAGATTGGAGTATTGGATTTATGAGCTTGGTTTCAAAGATATTTGGCACACACAGCGAAAGAGAACTAAAGAGAATTGAACCGATTGTAAATAAAATCGAGTCCCTTCGCCCGGAAATGCAGTCCCTTACCGATGAGGAACTGAGAGGCAAGACGGAGGAATTTAAAAAGAGATTACAGAATGGGGAGACACTGGATGACCTTCTGCCGGAGGCATATGCCGTAGTCAGAGAAGGCGCCAAGAGGTCATTAAATATGGAACATTACCGCGTACAGCTTATCGGCGGTATCATTCTTCATCAGGGACGTATTGCGGAAATGCGTACCGGTGAAGGTAAAACCCTGGTTTCCACCCTTCCGGCTTACTTAAATGCTTTGGAAGGAAAGGGCGTACACATCGTTACCGTTAACGATTATCTGGCGCACCGTGATGCAGAATGGATGGGACAGGTACATCGTTTCTTAGGACTTACGGTCGGCGTGGTATTAAACAGCATGACTCCCGAGGAACGCCGCGAAGCCTACAACTGCGACATTACCTATGTTACCAACAACGAACTGGGCTTCGACTACCTGCGTGACAACATGGTAGTTTACAAAAAGCAGCTCGTTCTCCGTGATTTACACTATGCCATCATCGATGAAGTGGACTCCGTTCTCATCGATGAAGCCCGTACCCCTCTGATTATTTCCGGTCAGAGCGGCAAGTCCACCAGACTGTACGAAGCCTGTGATATCCTGGCGCGCCAGATGAAGCGTGGTGAAGATGTGGCAGAGCTTTCCAAGATTGACGCCATGATGGGCGTGGTACAGGAAGAAACCGGTGATTTCATTGTCAATGAAAAGGACAAGGTTATCAACCTGACCGAAGCCGGCGTGGAAAAAGTAGAAAGATTCTTCCAGATTGACAACTTTGCAGACCCGGAAAATCTGGAAATCCAGCATAACATTATTCTGGCGCTCCGTGCCCACAACCTGATGTTCCGTGACAAGGATTATGTGGTAAAGGACGACCAGGTACTTATTGTAGACGAGTTTACCGGACGTATCATGCCGGGACGCCGCTATTCCGACGGCCTGCATCAGGCGATTGAAGCCAAGGAGCATGTAAAGGTCAAGAGAGAAAGCAAGACCCTTGCTACCATTACCTTCCAGAACTTCTTCAACCTGTTTGCCAAGAAAGCCGGTATGACCGGTACCGCTCTTACGGAAGAAAGAGAATTCCGTGACATTTACGGCATGGACGTAATTGAAATCCCGACCAACAGGCCGGTAGCCAGAGTGGACCATCAGGATGCGGTTTATAAGACCAAGAAAGAAAAACTGCATGCCATCGTACAGGCAGTGGAAGAGGCACATGCCAAGGGTCAGCCGGTACTGGTCGGTACCATTACCATCGAGGCTTCCGAAGAAATCAGCGATATGTTAAAGAGAAGAGGCATCCAGCATAAAGTTTTAAATGCAAAATTCCATGAACTGGAAGCGGAAATCGTAGCCGATGCCGGTATTCACGGAGCCGTTACCATCGCCACCAACATGGCGGGCCGTGGTACGGATATCAAGCTGGACGAAGAGGCAAAGGCGGCAGGCGGTCTTATGATTATCGGTACCGAGCGCCATGAGTCCAGACGTATTGACAATCAGCTGCGTGGCCGTGCCGGACGTCAGGGTGACCCCGGTGAATCCAAGTTCTACATCTCTCTGGAAGACGATGTTATGAGACTGTTCGGTTCCGAGAGACTGATAAATATGTTCAATACCCTCGGTATTCCCGAAGGTCAGGAAATCCAGCACAAGATGTTAAGCAATGCCATCGAATCCGCCCAGAAGAAGATTGAAAACAACAACTACGGTGTGCGTAAAAATCTGTTGGAATATGACCGTGTCATGAGCGAACAGAGAGAGATTATTTACAGCGAAAGACGCCGTGTACTGGATGGCGAAAGCATGCGCGATGTTATCTACAAGATGATTACGGATGTGGTAGAGCACTGCGTGGATATGGCAATCGGAGAGGATGCAAGCTCCGACGAATGGGATTTCAACGAACTGAATTCCCTGTTGCTGCCCATTATTCCGTTAAAGCCGGTGACCAAGGAAAGAATTACCGCTACCAGGAAAAACGGCTTAAAGCAGCAGCTTAAGGAAGAGGCAGTCAAGCTTTACGAAGCCAAGGAAACCGAATTCCCCGAAGAGGAAATGATGCGTGAGGTAGAGCGTGTTATCCTGCTTAAGGTAATTGATAAGAAGTGGATGGCGCATATCGACGATATGGATCAGTTACGTCAGGGTATCGGCTTACAGGCTTACGGACAGAGAGACCCCGTTATCGAGTACAAGATAAGCGGCTACGAAATGTTCGATGAAATGACGGAAAACATCCGAGAGGATACCGTCAGACTCTTACTTCGTGTGAAATTAGAGCAGAAGGTGGAGAGAGAGCAGGTTGCCAAGGTGACCGGCACCAATAAGGATGACTCCGGTCCCAAAGCACCGAAGAAGAGAGAAAACATCAAGGTTTATCCCAACGATCCCTGCCCCTGCGGAAGCGGCAAAAAATACAAACAGTGCTGCGGCAGAAACAAATAGAGCGCGCTGTCCTGTTATCAATAAAAAGAAAGAGGTGACGTTTAAGTGGTAGAATTGGATAACATGAAAGCAAAATTGCTTACCTATGAAACCCCTTTAGCGGAAGTGAGGGATTCACTTTGACTTAGCTAATAAGGAAAAGCGAATCGAAGAATTAGAGCGGGAAATGGAGGCACCCGGTTTCTGGGACAATCCCGACCGTTCCAACAAGCTCATGAAAGAGCTGAAAAACTTAAAAGATACCTGTCAGACCTACAAGGATTTACGGACCGGTTATGATGACATTCTGACCCTGATTGAAATGGGCTATGAGGAAAACGACGAAAGCCTTATTCCCGAAATCCAGAAAGAGCTGGACCACTTCATCAGTGTATTTGAGCAGATGCGTATCGGTACGTTATTGTCCGGAGAATACGACAAAAACAATGCCATCTTAAAGCTCAATGCCGGTGCCGGCGGTACGGAAAGCTGCGATTGGTGCGGCATGTTGTACCGTATGTATACCAGATGGGCGGAGAGAAAAGGATTTTCCATTGAAGTGCTGGACTATCTGGACGGCGACGAAGCCGGTATCAAATCCGTAACATTCCAGGTAAACGGCGAAAATGCCTATGGTTATCTGAAGTCTGAAAAAGGCGTGCACAGACTGGTGCGCATTTCGCCCTTCAATGCGCAGGGCAAGCGCCAGACCTCCTTTGTGTCGCTGGATGTCATGCCGGATATCGAAGAGGATCTGGATGTGGATATCAACGAAGAGGATTTACGAATTGATACCTACCGAAGCAGCGGCGCGGGCGGTCAGCATATCAACAAGACATCTTCCGCCATCCGTATTACTCATATTCCTACGGGAACCGTGGTACAGTGCCAGAATGAACGAAGCCAGTTCCAGAACAAGGAAAAGGCAATGCAGATGCTGAAGGCGAAGCTGTATTTGTTAAAGCAGGAAGCCAATGCGGAAAAACTGTCCGACATCCGCGGCGAAGTAAAGGAAATCGGCTGGGGCAACCAGATTCGTTCCTACGTGCTGCAGCCCTATACGCTGGTAAAAGACCATCGTACCGGAGTGGAAAGCGGCAATGCCGATGCAGTGCTGGACGGCGCTCTGGACAATTTTATAAACGGATACTTAAAGTGGATTAGCACAGGCGCTAAGACAGTAGAAGGAGCAGCGGATGCGTAAAGCATCGCTGCTCCTTTTCTATAGAGACCGGTTCAGGCTTTCCGGAAGTTCTGCATGAGATTGAGATAGAAAATCGTGTAGGTCATATTGACATAGGGGGTTAACCACAGGACGCCGATCAGGGATAAGCATGCCAGTAACGTAATGGGGATAAAGCTTAAAATCAAAACAAACAGCCGCTTTTTCTGCCCCTTCATGATTTCTGCACTGAATTGCAAAACTTCTTTTACGGACTTATCCGGAAAGTCCAGCATAATAAACAGGCACTGGGAAAGCATCAGGTAAAACGGCAGGTAAATCACGGTAACAACAAGCAAAAGACCGATGCTTACATACAGATAATTCACTTTTCCCGTAAGCTGGAACAGACTTAACGGAACGGCATAGGCAAGTCCCGGCAAAAGGGAGAGAAGATCGCGGAAAAAGGAAACTCCGAGGGATATGTTGAAGCGGTTCCGGTAGCCGGAGAAAAGGTCCGAAAAGCTGCAGGGCGCTCCGCAGGCAGTTTTTAAATAAATCAGGGTAAGTCCCACGTTTAAGATGCCGGTAAACAGGGAAACTAAAAAGGAAATCGCCTCGCCAAGTGCAAACTCCGCCATGTTGGAGAAGGTATAGACATTGGTAAAAAGGACGGAAACAATATAAGTAAGAAAAGAGGAAAGCAGGGTGCATCCGATTAAAAAGCCGTAATGCCCGGTCAGCTTTTCCTTCGCTTTGTCTTTCAGTTCAGCATTGGATAAATAAGAATTCACAGTGGTCCCTCCTTTATTCTTCACCGTAAAGACGGTTGATATATTCGTCAAAATCCACACCGTAAAGGGATTCAAACTGTGCGTTTAACACATCGCGGTTTTCCGGCTTTAAGAGCTGTACGGAGGAATACACGGTAAAGCCCATGAAAATCAGTCCTGCGCATAAACCGATCAGGGAAGTCACAAGCCCTGCCTTTGCGGAGGAATCCACCGGCTTATGAAGCCTTTTGGACAGAAAATAAAAGAGAAGTCCCAGCGCACCCAGAGGAATGGGGAGAAAAAGGGTGCATACAAGAACAATGGAACACATCCCCAGAATCAGGGAAGCACGGGCAAATTTATTGCGGTTGTCAGTAAAAGACGGAAACGGATAGTTATAAAAATCATCGTCCGTATAACGGTCATCCATAGGGGGTACTCCTTATCATAAAAATTTTAAAACTTTTCAGATATTGTAGCATTTTTTTTACTCTTTTACAATTGAAACAAGTCCTCTTTTTCAGTATAATAGCAAGAGTAATTACAAGACAGAACCCGCAAGGGAATGCCGTTTGGGCAGAATGTGAGGAAATATGGACATTATAAGCAAAATCACAGAAGAACTTCAGGTGAAAAAATGGCAGGTGGAAGCAGCCGTGGGACTGATTGATGAGGGCAACACCATTCCCTTCATCTCCCGTTACCGGAAGGAGGCAACCGGCTCCTTAAATGACGAGCAGCTCCGAAATCTGCATGAAAGACTGCTGTACCTTCGCAACCTTGAGGAGAAAAAGGAGCAGGTACTGGGCAGCATAGAGGAACAGGGAAAGCTGACTGATGAGTTAAAAAAGCAGATTCTGGCAGCGGAAACACTGGTAGTGGTAGAGGATTTATACCGTCCGTACCGTCCCAAGAGAAAAACGAGAGCCAGCATTGCCAAGGAAAAAGGACTGGAGGGACTGGCGGAATACATACTGGCGCAGACGGCGGTAACACCTGTTTTGGAAGAAGCAAAGAAATATGTGACAGGTGAGGACGCAGAGGAAGGAAAACAGGTAAAGAATGCGGAAGAAGCACTGCAGGGAGCAAAGGACATCATAGCCGAAAGCATTTCCGACTCCGCAGAATACCGTGCATACATCCGCTCAGCCACCATGGATGAGGGAGTGATTACCTCCGGAGCCAAGGATGAAAAGGCAGAGAGCGTATACGAAATGTATTATCATTTTGAAGAGCCGGTGAAAAAGGTGGCCGGTCACAGAGTCCTTGCCTTAAACAGAGGTGAGGCGGAAAAGGTGCTTACTGTAAAGGTCAATGCACCGGAAGAGAGAATTCTCCGTTATCTGGAGAAACAGCTTGTTACAAAGGACAACGAATTTACCACACCGGTACTGAAGGAAGCAGTGGAAGATGCTTATGACAGACTGATTGCTCCTTCCATTGAAAGAGAAGTCAGAAATGAACTGACGGAAAAAGCGGAAGACGGTGCCATCAGTGTATTCGGCAAGAACTTAAAGCAGCTTCTCATGCAGCCTCCCATTGCCGGAAAAGTGGTACTGGGCTGGGATCCGGCATTCCGTACCGGCTGTAAATTAGCGGTCGTGGATGCTACCGGAAAGGTGCTGGACACCAAGGTGGTGTATCCCACAGCACCCCAGAATAAAGTAGAAGAAGCCAAGACAGAAGTAAAGAAGCTCATTAAAAAATACGGTGTTTCCCTGATTTCCGTAGGAAACGGAACCGCATCCCGTGAGTCAGAGCAGGTTATTGTGGAAATGATTAAGGAACTGAAGGAGCCGGTGCAGTACGTGATTGTAAACGAAGCCGGTGCTTCCGTTTATTCCGCAAGCAAACTGGCAACGGAGGAATTCCCCAACTTTGATGTGGGACAGAGAAGCGCGGCATCCATCGCCAGGAGACTGCAGGATCCGCTTGCCGAGCTGGTTAAAATCGACCCGAAATCCATCGGTGTCGGTCAGTATCAGCATGACATGAACCAGAAAAAATTAGGCGAAACCTTAAACGGTGTCGTAGAAGACTGTGTAAACAAGGTAGGTGTGGATTTGAATACCGCATCGGTTTCCCTTCTGGAATACATCTCCGGTATCAGCAAGGCGATTGCAAAAAATATTGTGGATTACCGGGAACAGAACGGACGATTTACCAACAGGAAGCAGCTTTTAAAGGTAGCCAAGTTAGGACCCAAGGCATTTGAACAGTGCGCCGGTTTCTTACGCATTACCGGCGGGGACAATCCGCTGGATGCCACCAGTGTGCATCCCGAGTCCTACGAAGCGGCACAAAAACTTTTGGCAAAGCTGGGACTTACCATGGAAGATGTAAAGGAATTCCAGAAAAAGGCGGCGCAGAATACTTCCGTTAAGACAGAGAATAAGCCTGCCAAGGTTCCTGCAAAGAAAACTATTCAGGTACACAACACCAATACCGCTATGGGCAAGGCGCTGGCACAGGCAATGGGCGGCGTGACCCTGACGGAAACAAAGGAAGTGCCCGCAAAGAAGGACAATGCGGCAGAAAGACTGGGCAGTATTGAACGCCGGATTTCCGACAAGGGAAAGCTTGCCATGGAGCTTGGCATCGGCGAAATCACACTGACGGATATTATTAAAGAACTGGAAAAGCCGGCGCGTGACCCCAGAGCGGACATGCCCGCACCTGTACTTCGCAGCGATGTTCTGGATATGAAGGACTTAAAGCCCGGTATGATTTTAAAAGGCACCGTTCGTAATGTCATAGATTTTGGCGTTTTCGTGGATATCGGCGTGCATCAGGATGGTCTGGTTCATATTTCCCAGATTACCGACCGCTTTATCAAGCATCCCTTAGAGGCGGTCAGCGTCGGAGATGTGGTGGATGTGCAGGTGCTTTCCGTGGATGTGGCAAAGAAGCGTATCGGTCTCACCATGAAAATTGCCAAAGATAAGAAGTAGAAGCAGAAAAAATCAGTATTGCTTTTTTGCTTTCCCTGTGCTATTATGGGCACGTAAAATAAATAGATCTTCGGGGCAGGGTGAGATTCCCTACTGGCAGTGATGCAGCGAAAGCTGATAGGTCTGCGACCCATGCAATGCATGGCTGAACCGGTCAGAATCCGGTACCAACAGTTACAGTCTGGATGAAAGAAGAGAAAACTTTTCCATATCTGCGGCGGCAAGTATGGGAGAGTCGTCTTTGGTATGTAATGACCCCGGTTTATGCCGGGGTTTTTTATTGTCGGAAAGACAGTAAGGTGCGCACCGTTACAGGAAAAGACGAAATCTCTTAGACCGAAAGAAATGGAAAGGCAGGTTTTATTTATGAATGGATTAGCGAAATCAATCGCGGACAACTTAGTATTCTTTTTGGAGTTTTTGGGTATCGTGGTGCTCATCTTTGCAGCGGCACTTATTATTCAGAAAGTGGCGGATAAAAAGAACGGCAGGACACAGAAAATTTTCACAACCCGTATGATGGCGGTGACGGGTATGCTTTCCGCCATCTCCCTTATTCTCTACATGCTGGACTTCCCGCTTCCTTTTCTGGCACCGGGACATTACAAGCTGGACTTCAGCGAACTGCCGGTTATGATAGGCAGCTTTGCGTTCGGACCGGTAGCGGGTGTGCTTGTTGAATTCTGTAAAGTGGTTCTGAAAATCATCATCAAGGGCACCGATACTGCATTTGTGGGCGACCTTGCCAATTTTACCATCGGCTGCAGCCTGCTTCTGCCGGCAAGTCTTGTGTATGAATTTAAGAAAACCAAGAAAAGCGCTATTCTGGGATGCGTTCTTGGAACCGTCTGCATCACTCTGTTCGGTACGGCGCTGAATGCATGGTACCTTTTACCTAAGTATGCAGAAATGTACGGCATTCCTCTGGATGCCCTGATTGACGGC
>FR880800.1:0-9182 GCA_000434615.1 Clostridium sp. CAG:510 | reverse complement strand
CATTCCTCTGGATGCCCTGATTGCCGGCGGAACTGCCATTAATCCCGCCATCACCAGCCTGACAACCTATGTATGTTTTGCGGTGGCACCGATAAACATTATAAAGGGCGGAGTCATATCCTTACTTACCATGCTGATTTACAAGCCGTTAAGTCCCATTTTAAAGACAGGACACAGATAATCAGGACTTGCTTTTTCTCTCCTTTTTCCCTATAATATAGAAAGAAAAATGGCTTTTGTAAGATACAAGAGACTAAAAGGAGAGAAAGCACCATGTTAAAAGAGTTTAAGAAATTTGCGTTGCGCGGCAACATGATTGATCTGGCAGTCGGTATGATTATCGGCAGCGCCTTTACCGGCATTGTAAATTCCCTGGTAAATGACATTATTATGCCAGTCGTAAGTATCTTTACCGGAAAAGTAGACTTTACCAACTGGTTTATTTCTCTGGACGGTTCCTACTATCCGACACTGGAAGCTGCACAGGCAGCCGGAGCCGCGACCTTTAATTACGGATCCTTTATCTCCAATGTGATTAACTTTATCATTATGGCATTTGTGGTATTTATGTTTGTCAAGCTTATGAACAAGCTGTCACACAAAGAAGAAGCGCCGGCGGCGCCCACCACGAAAAAATGTCCGTACTGTCAATCTGAAATCAGCATTGAAGCTACAAGGTGTCCACATTGTACGTCAGATCTGAAAGCACCTACTGAGTAGGTGCTTTTTCTGGGATTACGGGAAAAATGGCGCCAGGTACTCCGGCAGCAGGAAAGGTAAGAAAGAATGATAGAATTTGATGTAAATATGAAGGCGGGAGATTTATACGACTATATGCTCCGTCATACCTACAGCGGATTTTCCGGCCTGTTCGGCAGCGTGGTGGGAGCCCTGATGGTGATAGCCGGTGTGTATATGAAAGGGTATCTGATGGTGATAGCAGGTGCAATTCTGCTTGCCTACCTGCCATGGACCTTATTTTTAAGAAGCAGACAGCAGGCACTTGCCAATCCGGCATTCAAGGAGCCTCTGCATTATGTGCTGGACGATGAAGGCATCCATGTCTCCCAGAACGGCACGGAGGAAATGCAGAAGTGGGAGGACATCCGTAAGGCAGTGTCCACGAACCGCAGCATTATTGTCTATACCTCCAAAGTAAATGCCTGTATTTTTCCCAGAAGGGATATGGGCGAATACACCCCGCAGGTGATTCAGGTGATAGAAACCCACCTGCCGGCATCCAAAGTAAAAATCAGACAGTAACGCAGACAGGAAGGCAGTACATGAGTTGTATTTTTGAAACAAACGGAGAACAGGAAACAAGGGCATTGGGAGAGCGCCTGGGAAAAGCGGCAGAGCCGGGACAGATTTACACCCTCATCGGCGATTTGGGCGTTGGCAAGACTGTATTTACCCAGGGCTTTGCAAAAGGTCTCGGCATTGACGAGCCCATAAGCAGTCCCACGTTTACCATCGTGCAGGTATATGACGAAGGCAGGATGCCGTTTTATCATTTTGATGTATACCGTATCGGGGATATTGAGGAAATGGATGAAATCGGTTATGAGGACTGCTTTTACGGAGAGGGCGTCTGCCTCATCGAGTGGGCAAACCTGATTGAGGAAATCCTCCCGAAGGGTTATACCCGCATTACCATCGAAAAATGCCTGGACAAGGGCTTTGATTACCGAAAAATAACCATCGAGGAAATGGACTGAAAGGATGGAATATTATTGTGAAAATACTGGCGCTTGACAGTTCGGGACTGGTAGCATCCGTGGCGGTTGCAGAGGATGATGTCCTCACCGCGGAATACACTGTCAATTATAAAAAAACGCATTCCCAGACGCTGCTGCCCATGCTGCAGGCTGTGAAGGACATGATAGAATTAGATTTATCCACGGTGGATGCCATTGCCGTGGCAGCGGGCCCCGGTTCCTTCACCGGACTTCGCATCGGCTCCGCTACCGCAAAGGGACTGGCGCTTGCCATGGATTGTCCCATTGTGGAAGTGAAAACCGTGGAGGGACTGGCATACAATTTATACGGTACGGACAAGGTGGTCTGCCCGCTTATGGACGCCCGCAGAAATCAGGTGTATACCGGTCTGTATGAAGTTTCGGACGGCATCCGGGTGTTAAAGGACCAGTGTGCCGTGGATGTGGCGGATATTATAGCAGCCGTAAACGAACTGGGAAGGGAAGTCATCTTTCTGGGTGACGGTGTTCCCGTTTACAAAGAACAACTGGAAAACGGTGTGAAGGTACCGTACTTCTTTGCACCCGCCCACATGAACAGACAGCGTGCCGGTTCTGTGGCTGCTCTGGGTGAAATTTATTTCAAAGAAGGAAGGACCGTACCGGCGGCAGCCCATCAGCCCATTTACCTGCGCTTAAGCCAGGCGGAAAGAGAACGCATGGAGCAGGAGGCGGCAAAGGATGGACAGTAGGACGGCAAAGCCGGGAAATTTTTCCTATGAAGCGGAGGACGGACTGTTGTTTCGGATGCTTACAAAAGAAGATTCCGCCGAGGTAGCGGCGCTGGAAAAAGAATGCTTCAGCGAGCCATGGTCGGAGCAGGCATTCTGCGACACCGTGGACAACCCCGATGCCTTTTTCCTGACCGTGTGGCAGGACGGACAGCTTGCCGGTTACTGCGGGGTATTCCGGGCATGGACGGACGGCGACATCTGCAATGTGGCAGTGGAGCCTGCGAAGCGGAAACAGGGTATCGGCAGACGAATGCTGACCCTTCTTATGAAGCAGGGAGAACGCATGGGGATTACGGATTACACGCTGGAAGTACGGGCGGGAAACGAATCTGCCATAAGACTTTACGAAGCACTTGGTTTTAAGGGTGAAGGCATACGCCCCGGCTTTTATGAAAAGCCGAAGGAGGATGCCCTTATTATGTGGAAACGCAAGGAAGAGCATGCATAAATTACCAGCATGCAAAAGGAAACGGGCATGTTATACTTTATACTGTCCATGCGCGGAAAGTTTAGCATAACAGGAGGCAGGTATGAAAGTATACGGAAAAACAACATCCACGGAAAGAAAAGTACAGAGGATTTTCTGCAACCAGTGCGGAAGATCCATGAAGATAGAAAACGGAATCGTCAGGGAAGGCATTTTCAGCGCTGAGGTTTCCTTTGGCTATTTCAGTAAAAAAGACGGTATCCGTCAGGAATTTGATTTATGTGAAGAGTGCTACGACCGGATGATACGGCAGTTTAAGATTCCGGTAACGGTACAAGAGGAAACGGAACTATGTTAGATGTATGTTTACTGGGAACGGGCGGCATGATGCCCCTTCCTTACAGATGGCTGACAGCCCTCATGATGCGTTACAACGGCAAAAGCATATTGATAGACTGCGGCGAAGGCACCCAGATAGCCTTAAAGGAAAAAGGCTGGAGTCCCAAACCCATTGATATCATCTGCTTTACCCATTATCACGCAGACCATATCAGCGGACTGCCCGGTATGCTCCTTACCATGGGAAATGCCGAGAGAACGGAGCCACTTCTTTTGATCGGACCCAAGGGGCTGAACCGCGTGGTATCGGCGCTCCGCGTCATTGCACCGGAGCTTCCGTTTGAAGTGGTCTGCATGGAAATCACGGAAAATGAAGTAAAAATTCCCTTTGACGGATTTTATATCGAGGCTTTTAAGGTAAATCATAATGTGGTATGCTATGGATATAGCTTAGTGGTGGAGCGTGCCGGTAAATTTGAAGTGGAAAGAGCGCTTTCCCGAAACATCGAAAAGAAGTACTGGAACCGTCTGCAGAAGGGCGAAGAAGTCGTTCTTCCCGACAGGGTGCTGACGCCGGATATGGTGCTCGGTCCCAAAAGAAAGGGTATCAAGCTTACCTACACAACGGACACCCGTCCCACGGAAGGGATTGTGGAGCATGCGAAAGAGGCGGATTTATTTATCTGCGAAGGCATGTACGGGGAGCCGGACAAGCTCAGCAAAGCAAAAGAGTATAAACACATGACATTCTACGAAGCGGCAGATATGGCAAAACGCGCAGGTGTAAGGGAAATGTGGCTGACACATTACAGTCCGTCACTTCCCTACCCGGAGGAATACATGCCCGAGGTACGGAAGATTTTCCCCGCAGCCATTGCAGCCAGGGACGGAAGAAGTGTAGAATTGAATTTTGACGAGTAAACCTAAACACATTGTGAGGAAGGGAACGCATATGGTACGAGCAGCCACCGGGAAAACACCGAGTAAAAGCGGCAGTCATCATAATGGGAAAGCGGATATATTTAAAAGCGGGATTGTCATTCTGATCTTCGTAGTGGGGATGCTTGGATACTACTATTATCTGAGTAACCGTGCATCCAAAGTAACGGAGGAGAATGTCAGGCTTACTGTGGCACAGGAGCTTATTAACCGCAATCTTTCCTACACTTATCCGCCTTCGCCCAGAGAAGTGATTAAGTTTTACAGTGATATTACCAAATGTTTTTATAACGAAACGTATACCAGTGCCGAACTGGAGCAGCTTGCCGAGCAGACCTACCGGCTGTACGACGAAAAACTGAAGGACGAGAACGACTGGAATGCCTATCTGGTCAATCTGACGGTACAGATTAATGCCTATAAAGAAAAAAATATGCGTATCAGCAGCTATTTTCTGCCCTCCAGCGATGATGTGGTGTATTATAACCGGGGTGAGGAAAAATATGCGAAAATGACCTGTTCCTACATGGTCCAGAGCGGCTCCCATAAAAGAACGGTGGACGAAATATTTGTGCTGCATAAGGATGAAGAAGGCCACTGGCGGATTCTGGGCTGGCAGCTTGCGGATGAGGATACAGGCAGCACGGAAGAAGACTGAGAGTTTCTCAGAAAGGTATGGTAACCAAGGTGGAAAAAGATATTGTAATTCTGGCAATCGAAAGCTCCTGTGACGAAACAGCGGCTGCAGTGGTGAAAAACGGGCGAGAGGTGTGCTCCAACATCATTTCCACGCAGATTGCACTGCACACCCTTTACGGCGGGGTTGTGCCGGAAATTGCATCCCGTAAACATATCGAAAAAATAAATCAGGTAATCGAAGAAGCATTAAAAGAGTCCGGCTATCAGTTAAGGCAGATGGACGCCATTGCTGTGACCTACGGCCCGGGGCTGGTAGGTCCTCTTTTAGTGGGCGTTTCCGCGGCAAAAGCCATCAGCTTTGCCACAGATATTCCCCTTATCGGCGTGCATCATATTGAAGGGCACATCAGTGCCAACTATATTGAAAATAAGGATTTAGAGCCGCCTTTTATCTGCCTTGTGGTATCCGGCGGACACTCCCATCTGGTTGTGGTAAAGGATTACGGCGAATACGAAATTATCGGACGCACCAGGGATGATGCGGCGGGCGAAGCCTTTGACAAGGTGGCAAGAGCCATTGGCTTAGGCTATCCCGGAGGTCCCAAGATTGATAAATTAGTGGCAAAGGAAGGCAACCCGGAAGCCATTCATTTTCCCCGCGCAAAGGTGGAAGACAATGCTTACGATTTCAGCTTCAGCGGCTTAAAGTCGGCGGTACTCAATTATCTTAACAGCTGCCAGATGAAGGGGGAAGAGGTCTGTGTGCCGGATGTGGCAGCCTCCTTCCAGAAAGCGGTTGTGGATGTACTGGTAGAACACGCCATGCATGCGGTATCCCGGTACGGCTATAAAAAATTTGCCATAGCCGGAGGCGTTGCTTCCAATTCCGCACTGCGCAAGGCATTTGAAGAAAGATGCGCCAGAGAAAACATTGCGTTCTATCATCCGTCTCCGATTTTGTGTACGGACAATGCGGCAATGATAGGAGCAGCAGGCTACTACGACTTTATTAAAGGCATCCGGAGCGATTTATCCTTGAATGCTGTACCCAATCTCCGCTTGGGCGAAAGATAGGGAGGGGTTATGCTGGAAAACGAAAAGAAAAAATGCTATGCCATTGTCCTTTCTGCCGGAACCGGCAGCCGTATGGGCAGCAGTGTTCCTAAACAGTATCTGCCCCTGCTTGACAGACCGGTCATTTATTACAGCCTGAAAGCCTTTGAGGATTCTCCTTACATAGATGAAATACTGCTGGTGGCGGGAGCGGACGATTTATCTTATGTGAAAGAAGAAATTGTGGACAAATACGGCTTTACGAAAGTAACGGTTATTCTTGCCGGTGGAAAGGAACGCTATTTTTCCGTTGCCAATGCCCTGAAAAATCTTGAGGGAAAAGACGGCTATGTGATGATTCACGACGGAGCAAGACCGATGCTGACGGAAGAAATCATCGGACGGCTCTATGAAGGTGTTTGCACCTACGAGGCAGTCTGTGCGGCTGTGCCGGTAAAGGATACCATAAAGATAGTGGACGAAGAGGGCTTTGCCGTCAGGACACCCGACCGCAAGACGGTGTACGCGGTACAGACGCCCCAGGTATTTTCCCTGCCGCTCATTACAGGCGCCTACGGAGAGCTCCTGCAAAATCCCGGCACGTACCGGAATGTGACTGTCACGGATGACGCCATGGTAGTGGAATGCGTATACGGCAAAAGGGTAAAAATGCTGCAAGGCTCCTATGAAAACATAAAAATAACCACCCCCGAAGATATGGAGGTGGCTAAGGTTTATCTCAGTAAATAACTACATCAACCTGAAAACAAACATTAAGGCTTCCCGGTTACAAAGGGAGGCTTTTTCTTTTTCTCTTCGTACAGAAGAGCATCGGCAGCTTCAATGGCGTCCTTTAACAGGAAACGGGAATTGGCAGGCTGCATGTAAATACCCACGGAAAGAGTAACGGAATAGGGCTTGCCGGCTTTCTCGGCGCATTCCGCCAGCTTCTGGTTAATCAGCTTCTTTAAGTCCGCTTCCGTGGAAATATTCTGATGAAGAGCAAGCACGGCAAATTCATCACCGCCGATACGGCCCGTCAGGCTTCCCGGAAAGACCTCTTCCAGAACCGTGGCACAGGAGGTAAGAGCAAAGTCGCCCTCCGCATGTCCGTGAATATCATTAATCTGCTTTAAATAGTTAAGGTCAGCATAGGCAAATACCACGGACTGACCCGTTTCTGCGGCAGATTCGATAAAGGCATCGGCTTTTTTATAGAAGCCGCGGCGGTTTAAGATACCCGTCAGCTCATCCTTGCTGGAAATGGAGTCGAGCTGTAAATTTTCTTTCTGCAGACGCTGCAGCATTTCGTCCTTTTCTAAAAGCAGGGTATGCTGCTTGGCGAACATATGAATGAATTTGATGGCAATACTTACCTGGTAACACAGATATTCCACGTAATGCAGGTTGTCATAGCTGATGTCACAGAGCAGAAAACCATACTGCAGATCGCGGGAATATAAATCGATCATGACATAGGTGTTGCGGGTGTCCGACATATGCGGGTGGTCATAAACATTCTGAATATTTATGAGCTGGGCAGTCTTACGGGGAACAAACGCCCTGCCGTCATTTAAGCAGGCACGCAGGTAAATCTGGTTCGGCTGGACCCAGTTGTCACCGGGATGGAAGGCGACAGGCTCTTTCAAAGTAAAAAGATAGCTGTTTTTAATACCCGCTTCCGTCAGACTGTTCATGATGCGCAGGTAGCTGTCGTCGCTGTCGTCGGCAAGCATCAGCATATCACGGGAAAAAATATTCATGTTGTGGTTTGTCATGATCAGCTTGCGGCTGTTTTCCGCCTGCTGCACATTTTCAATCAGCTTATCTTGTTCATCCAAAAGGTTCTGCAGCTTGATTTCTTCTTCACAGCCGGAGCCAAGAGAGGAGCGGTATAAAAACTTGGTAGAAACACGGAACTGTTCCACCTGTCCCATGGTGCCGGTAAGCAGCTTGCGGTGCGCCTGCATAACGGCGCGGGAACCTAAATCGTAAGCTCCTGCTTTTACACTGGCAAGGGGCGGTGTCAGATATTTGCTGCCCGGAATGTCGTCAAAGCCGATAACCGAAATATCCTTTCCGACTAAGATGCCACGTTTCTGCAGCAAATCATATACAACGGCGGCAATGGCGTCGTTGCCGCAGACAATGGCATCCAAATCGGGATTGCGGTCGATGAAGTCCGCCGCATCTGCCCGGCATTTTTCGTCAAAGTATGTGCAGCAGATGAGGGATTCAACAATAGGAAGATTGTGCGCCTGCAGCACCTTTTTGTAAGTTTCCAGCCTTTCATAGGAGTCCTTATTGGTCGTATAGCCGGTGATAATACCGATGTGCTCCCTGTTTTCCCTGGTAACCAGCGCCTCAATACCCTCGGTAAGCCCGGCTTCGTTGGCATAGCATACGCTTGAATATCCATCCTGTTCCGAAGCAATCAGGATAATGGGGATATCTCCGAAGCCATTTATGATTTCTGTGGAACGCGTTTCGTGGATGGCGGAAATATTGCCGAGACACAAAAGCACGATGTCCAGGGAATGTACCTGTGTGTAGCTGATTAACGTATTGTACTGATATTCATATTTTTGTAATGGGTCTGTAAAGTCGTATCTGTCAAAATATTTAACCGGCACGATAAAGAGATTGTCGTCCAGCTCGGCGGCTGCCTGAATGGCACCTTCGCAGATCTGGTTGGGAAAATCATCCTCTACGTTACCGGTGACAAGACCTATGTTGTATCTTTTTCCTGCCATAATAACTCACCCTTTGTTAAAAAACTCCCTTATAAATATATTAGCGATGTAATAATTGTACCAGTTGTTAAAAGGAAAGACAATATAAACAATTTGCAAAAAAGGGGGTAAAAATCAGTGAAATATGCCCTAAAACCCGCATAAAAAAGGGATTTAAAAAATTCTGAAAAAAGTTGTTGACAAGAAAACCCTTTTTTGTTAAGATATGTCTTGCGTCAGGCAAGCGGCATGACGGTTTGGAGAGGTATCGAAGCGGTCATAACGAGGCGGTCTTGAAAACCGTTTGTCCGAAAGGGCGCGTGGGTTCGAATCCCACCCTCTCCGTTGGAGCATTACTCCTTCGGTGAAAACAGAATAAGAGTTGATGATTCAACCTCATTTGGAGAAGTACCCAAGAGGTCGAAGGGACACCCCTGGAAAGGGTGCAGGTCGTTAATAGCGGCGCGAGGGTTCAAATCCCTCCTTCTCCGTCAGGTAACTTCCCTGGATTATTCTTAAGGAAATTGCCGAACAGAACCTTGACAAATAAACAGCAATGCAA
>FR880799.1 GCA_000434615.1 Clostridium sp. CAG:510 | reverse complement strand
GAGGAAAACCTCGGAAGCCTTTTAAATACTAGTTTTGTGAACAATCACTCGAAATTACTCAATGATGGTAGCTA
The DNA here is from genome assembly GCA_000434615.1 of Clostridium sp. CAG:510. Classification (GTDB taxonomy): domain Bacteria; phylum Bacillota; class Clostridia; order Lachnospirales; family Lachnospiraceae; genus Acetatifactor. The sequence goes on along the minus strand of FR880799.1, from coordinate 793 downwards.
CACGACCGGAACCAACGGTTCTACCACCCTCACGAATAGCGAAAGTAAGACCCTGCTCCATAGCGATGGGATGGATCAGTTCGATGGTCATTTCTACGTTATCACCAGGCATGCACATTTCGGTACCTGCAGGAAGTTCGCAAACACCGGTAACGTCGGTTGTTCTGAAGTAGAACTGAGGACGATAGTTGTTGAAGAAAGGAGTATGACGTCCACCTTCATCTTTGGTCAGTACGTAAACCTGTGCAGTGAATTTCTTGTGGCAGGTTACAGTGCCGGGTTTTGCAAGAACCTGACCTCTTTCGATGTCAGTTCTCTGGATACCACGAAGAAGGGCACCGATGTTATCACCAGCCTGTGCTTCGTCAAGCATCTTACGGAACATTTCGATACCGGTTACAACGGACTTCTGCTTCTCTTCCTTGATACCAACGATTTCAACTTCGTCGTTCAGGTGAAGAACACCACGCTCTACTCTACCGGTTGCAACAGTACCACGACCGGTAATGGTGAATACGTCTTCTACAGGCATAAGGAAAGGCTTATCAGTATCACGCTGAGGATCAGGAATATAGGAGTCTACAGTGTCCATAAGTTCCATAATCTTGTCGCCCCAAGGTCCCATAGGATCTTCCAGAGCCTTCAGAGCAGAACCCTTGATAATAGGGCAGTCTGTGAAGTCATATTCTTCAAGCTGTTCTGTGATTTCCATTTCTACTAATTCAAGAAGTTCAGGATCGTCTACCATATCGCACTTGTTCATGAATACGATGATGTAAGGAACGCCTACCTG
>FR880798.1 GCA_000434615.1 Clostridium sp. CAG:510 | reverse complement strand
TAACGTAAAACGGAGGATTTCTACTAGATTTCTCTTTGTAGCGAAACTATCGCTTCAACTTGTGTATCGTTGTCCAAACTTATTTCCATATCTTCCTCTATGATCGGGAGCTTGAATTTGATGGATTTCAGCCATTGTCCGTTCGGCTTCCGTTCCTCAAAGATATGGATTTCGGAGATCAGCGACTCCATAAGCTGTCGGCGTTCCTGTTCATCCATCACGGCGTACAGCTTATCAAAGTAAATCAAAACTTTGTAGATATTATCGGCAGTCAGCTTTTCAGCTTCGATTGCCATTTTCTTTGCTCTGGCTTCAATCAGCAGAGACTCCGTATCCTCGATTTTATCATACATCTTGTAAAGACGATCATCAAGGTCTGCCTTGCGTTTGATGTAATGTTTATCATCGGGGTCAAGTGTATCAATTTCCTCTATCAATCGGGACTTGATGGAATAGCTCTGGCGAAGCTGTTTTTCGTAGTTTGCAATCTCCTGTTCGATAGCGGAAGTATCCACTTTCATGCTGATTTTCTGCTGCATCAAAGCGGCAAACTTCGGATTGCTGACCAACTTGGTAATCACCTCTGCGACAGCGGTTTCCAAGAGTTCTTCGTGGATTTGCTTCTTATAGTCGCACTTGTGACCACGGGTCATGGTGCGGTGTTTGCAGCCGTAGTAGTAGAAATCCTTGTACTTCGTGCCGTCTGCCTTGTGCTTGACACTCTTATTGCCGTACATACCGACTCCGCAGATCGGGCATTTGAGCAAGCCTGTCAGCAGATGCACCTTGTTATCCTTACCATGGTTGACCTTCTCGTATTTCTTTGCCTGGGCAACCAATTTCACCTGTGCATCATGCCAGAGTTCTTCGGAAACAAGTGCTTCGTGCAGACCATCGACCAACAGATAGTTGTCCTGTTCAATAAGACGGTAATCGTTTCTTGTGCCATGCACCTTTTCCGTCCTGCGTCTGCCATAGGCGATCTTGCCGCAGTAAACAGGATTTTTCAGTATCCTGCGGATAAGCGCCGCATCAAACAGAGGATTCTTGCCGTTCTGTCTTTGGATTTTTCCAATGCCATGATTGGCGAGGTATCGGGCAAGACCGTTTGCGCCCATGTCGGTATGCACGTACTTGTCAAAGATGATGCGGATTGCTTCTGCTTCTTCCTCATTCACATACAGCTTGCCTTTTTCAAGCGTATATCCATAAGGAGCAAAGCCGCCGTTCCATTTGCCCTCACGGGCTTTCTGGATTCTGCCCTCCATCGTCTGAACACGGATATTCTCACGCTCGATCTCGGCAACCGCTGACAGAACGGAGATCATCAGTTTTCCTGCATCCTTGGAGGAATCAATACCATCCTCAACACAGATCAGATTGACACCGAAATCCTGCATAACCTGCAAGGTGGACAGCACATCTGCCGCATTTCTGCCGAAACGGGAGAGCTTGAACACCAGCACATAGGAAACACCGTCCTTGCCGGATTTGATGTCCTCCATCATGCGGTTAAACTCTAATCTGCCCTCGATGGACTTACCGGATTTACCGGCATCCTCATACTCACCGACAATCTTATAGTCATTGTACTCGGCAAATGCTTTCATTCTGGCTTTCTGAGCATCCAGAGAGTATCCATCCACCTGTATCGTGGTGGATACTCTCGTGTAAATATATACTTTTATCTTGTCTTTTTTCATATCGTTATCCTCATTCGTGCCGCCGTATGCAGCACCGTTATGTAACCCCTACTCCGAAATCACTCTCAGAGTAGGTTTGGACACTTATCACACGTATATTTTATCATGCAATGTCCGTTTTTTCAATAGATTCCTCAAAAAGTTTGGAATTGTTTACAATTTCTTTTTTCTCGCTGTCCAAACAAATCGGCGGCTCCGGAAGATTTTCAATATCCAGAACCGCCGCATATTTCTCTATTAAGTTGGCAAGTAAATCGGCAAAGCCGCTCCATTCATCCTTTTTTCTGTTATCTATAATGGCGTACCTCCTGCGTTTTGCTGTCACGATGTGTATATGCTCGAATGATCTCCGGCGGGATGCGGTCAAGAATGCCCTTGATGCGCTCATAATCGCTATGCAGCCGCATTTCCTGCAACTTCTTGACGGTGCTTTCTTTCTCGCTCTTTTCCAGAGCGGCGGTCAGCTCGTCATTTTTCTTTTCCAACGCTTTCTGTTTG
>FR880797.1:19883-83530 GCA_000434615.1 Clostridium sp. CAG:510 | reverse complement strand
GGTATCGGCATGGACGGCCGTCATATGGTTACCAAGAACGACTATCGTTTCCTTCATACTCTTGAAAACATGGGACCCAGCCCTGAACCGAACCTGACCGTTCTGTACTCCAGCGCTCTTCCCGCAAACTTCAAGAAGTATGCAGCTAAGATTTCCGTAACTACATCTTCCATCCAGTATGAGAACGATGACGTTATGAAGCCTATCTGGGGCGATGACTACAGCATCTGCTGCTGCGTATCCGCAACTCAGACCGGTAAGGAAATCCAGTTCTTCGGTGCTCGTGCTAACCTTGCTAAGTGCTTACTTTACGCTATCAACGGTGGTAAGGATGAAAAGCATCTTGACAAGAACGGCAAGCATATGCAGTGCGGTCCCGAAATCGCACCCATTACTTCCGAATACCTTGATTTCGACGAAGTTATGCATAAATACGACATCATGCTTGACTGGTGTGCAGCTCTGTATGTAAACATCCTGAACCTGATTCACTACATGCATGATAAATATTACTATGAAGCAGCAGAGATGGCTCTGATTGATACCGATGTAAGAAGAACTTTCGCAACCGGTATTGCAGGTCTGTCCCACGTAGCTGACTCCCTGTCCGCTATTAAGTATGCTAAGGTTAAAGTTATCCGTGATGACCAGGGCTGCGCTATCGACTTCAAGACCGAAGGCGAGTTCCCTAAATACGGTAACGATGATGAAAGAGCAGACGAATTTGCTGTATGGCTTCTGAAGACCTTCATGGAGAAGATTAAGAAGAACAAGACTTACAGAGATTCCGAGCCCACAACCTCTATCCTGACCATTACTTCCAACGTTGTATATGGTAAGGCTACCGGTGCTCTTCCTGACGGCAGAGAAGCTTACAAGCCTTTCGCTCCCGGTGCATCACCTTCCTACGGTGCAGAACAGAGCGGTCTGCTTGCATCCCTGAACTCTGTAGCTAAGCTTCCTTACGAGTATGCTCTGGATGGTATTTCCAATACCCAGACCATGGCTCCTTCCGCTCTTGGTCATGACCTTGACGAGCAGAAGAATACTCTGGCAGGCGTTCTGGACGGATACTTCGATCGTGGTGCTCATCACCTCAACGTTAACGTATTCGGTACCGAGAAGCTGTTAGATGCACAGGCTCATCCTGAGAAGCCTGAGTACGCTTCAACGTTAACGTATTCGGTACAGAGAAGCTGTTAGATGCACAGGCACATCCTGAGAAGCCTGAATACGCAAACTTCACCATCCGTGTATCCGGTTATGCTGTTAAGTTCATCAGCCTGACCAAGGAACAGCAGGATGACGTTATCGCAAGAACCTGCCATAAGAGACTTTAATCTTAACAGGTTTCAAGATAATTGATGTAAATTGGGGTCGGGCAGTAATGTCCGGCCCCTTTTTGGTAATACTAAGACAGAACTGATATGCAGATTACAGAAAGGCATAGGTATTTATATGATTAAAGGTAGAATTCATTCATTAGAATCATTTGGCGCGGTAGACGGCCCCGGAATCCGTTATCTTATTTTCTTAAAAGGATGCAATATGCGTTGCCAGTATTGCCACAACGTAGATACCTGGAATCCTGAAACAGACAATCTGCAGACAGCAGACGAGCTTTTGGATAAGGCTGAGCGTTTCCGTAGCTACTGGGGCAAGGATGGCGGTATTACCGTCAGCGGTGGCGAAGCATTGCTGCAAATCGACTTTTTAATTGATTTATTCAAAAAGGCACATGAAAGAGGCATCAATACTAACCTGGATACCTCCGGACAGCCTTTTACCAGAGAAGAGCCTTTCTTCTCCAAATTCAACGAATTACTGAAATACACCGACCTTGTTATGCTGGATATCAAGCACATCGACGACGAAGAGCATAAGAAGCTGACCGGTCATACCAATAAAAACATTTTAGACTGTGCAAGATACCTTTCCGAGCAGGGCATTCCCATGTGGATTCGTCACGTACTGGTGCCCGGCATTACGGATAAGGACGAATATTTAATCAAGACGAGAGAATTTATCGACACTCTGGACACCGTGATGAAGGTGGAGGTTCTTCCTTACCACACCCTGGGCGAATACAAGTGGAAAGAGTTAGGTATTCCTTATAAATTAGAAGGAGTGGAGCCTCCTTCCGAAGAGAGAATTCAGAATGCCAAGAAAATCCTGGAGTTCTCCAAATATTAAATGCAGGATGCTAAGTTTCATGAAAATGAGACTTAGCATTTTTATTGACAATGCAGTTAGCATGAGCTAACATATGATTTGAAAAAGTATCAAATAGTGCGAAAGGTGTGGAAATAGAAATGAATGAAGAGAAAATTGTACCGGTATTGAACGGAGCGGCAGAAACCATGCTGCAGAGCTTTTATGCGAGAGCGATGTACAGCAAAAATCCCAAGCATAAGTTTAAGGACGAAAAGGCAGAAGAGATTGTGGAAAAACTGGACTATGATTTTTCCAAGGCAAGCAAGGATGCAGCCATGAGTGGCGGCGTTGTGGCAAGAACGGTGGTACTGGATGAGCTGGTATCGGATTTTATTCGCAAGAACCCGGATTGTACGGTTGTAAATATCGCCTGCGGTCTGGACACCCGTTTTTACCGCATGGATAACGGAAAAATCACCTGGTACAACCTGGATTTGCCGGAAACCATTGCGGTAAGGGACTCCGTATACGGGGAAACAGGCAGGATTTCCACCATCGGCTGTTCCTGTTTTGATCCGGCATGGCCGTCGCAGGTGACCAAGAGGGGCAAGATGCTTTTTATCATTGAGGGTCTGACCATGTACCTGAGCAGGGAGCAGGTGGGACAGATGCTTCAGATTATCCGCAACAATTTCGACAATGCCTACGTCATCATGGAATGCCTGTGCCCAAAGTTTGTCAACAAGGAAGGCGTGGAAAATTCCATTCAGTCCACCGGTGCCGTCTTTACCTGGGGCGCCAACAGCTTTGAAGAGCTGGGCGACATTGCCGACGGCTTCCGCAAGGTGAAAAACGACAACATCCTCCGAGGCATGCTCACCTTAAGCCCCATTTACAAGCTGGTTATCTGGATGCCTTTTGTGAAGAAAATGGCGCAGAAGATACTGGTGTTTGAGAAGGCGTGAAATGAACGACGATGATGGAAAACGCAAATGATAGTATATCCGCCACCGGCTGCACCAGAAACAGCCCCATCTGTCCGGCAAGCGCCGGAAGGAGGAAGAGCAGCGGAATGTAGAAAAATCCTTGTCTGGCAATGGAAACCAAAAGGGCGCTTCCGTAATGACCGATGTTCTGCATATACATGCTGCTGACGGTGTAGTAGCCGAGAAACGGCACGGAAATACACTGGATGCGCAGGATTTCGGCGGACATGCGGATAACTTCTTCATCTTTACTCAGTAAGGCAGAAGCCGGAACCGCAAAAACAGCCAGCAGAATGGCAACACAGAGCAGGAAAACAGTACCGACAGAAATGGTGAGTTTTCTTGCTTTTTTTACTCTGTCGTAGTTCTTTGCTCCATAGTTCATGGCGCAGATGGGCTGGAAGCCCTGTCCCCAGCCTATCATAATCATGAAAGCCGTGGCGACAATTTTGGAGCTGACCGTGAGCGCGGCTATCATGCCTTCCCCGTAAGCGGCAGCTACCATATTGAGAAGCACGCTGGCGACACCGGTGATGCCCTGTCGGGAAAAATTGGGAGCGCCACCCGCCAAAATGTGGTATACACGTGCCTTGCTTAACCGGGCAGAACGGAGCCGGACAGGAATATTGCCGTGTCTGCGGGATAGGAAAAACAACGTGAAGGCGCCGATCACCTGACCGGCGAGCGTTGCCCATCCGGCTCCGGCAAAGCCCATTTTCAGGGTAAAAATAAAAATCGGGTCCAAAATCATGTTGGAAAGCATGCCGAATAGCAGACCAATCATGCCGTCTTTTACATTTCCGCAAAGCCGGAGCTGGTTATACACGGTCAGCGCAAACAGGCTGAAAGGAATGGTTAAAATAATGATTTTTAAGTATTCCACCGTATAGGTAAGAAGCTGCGGGGAGGCATCCCCGCCTATCAGACAGGCGAAGGGGCGGACATATATCAACAGCACAACCGTAAGAATAATGCCGGTGACAAGCGCCATGACAACGCCCATGGAGGATAAAATCTGCGCTTCTTTTTCGTCCTGCTCACCGAGCTTCCGGGACATGGAGTTGCCGCTCCCGTAACCGAACCAGAAGCCGATTGCCTGCACAAAGCTTACAAAGCTGAAAACGATTCCGATGGCTGCCGTCATGCTTTTGTTGTTTAACTGCCCGATAAAAAAGGTGTCGGTCAGGTTATAGAGCATGTTCATCATCATGCCGATAATCGTGGGTACCGATGTCTTGATTAACAGCGGCAGCAGGGGTTCTGTCAGAATTTTTTCTCTTCTTGAAGCATTGTCTTTCATGGTCTTAGTTGTGTCCCTTTCATTTATAACCGGCAGATTTCACCTATCAGCATTCAGCAGTCAGGCAATTTCGTTAGCCTTCATCTTCTGTTGTGCATTTCATCTGTCAGCATTCAGCAGATTTCGCCAGCCATCATTCTGTTGTCCGTGCGCTTAGCAGCCGGACACTTCGCCCTTGTCACCGTCTACTTTGATGGTGTCGCCGTCCTTAAATCTGGTGGTGGCAAAACCCACGCCCAGCACGGCGGGAATGCCGTATTCACGAGCAACAATGGCTGCATGGCTCAAAGAGGAGCCGGTGTCGGCAACAACGGCGCTGGCAAGATTGAAAAGCGGTGTCCATTCCGGGTCGGTAAGCTGACATACCAGTACATCGCCCTTCTGCATCTTGTAAAATTCTTCCGGACCGTGAATGATGCAGACTTTTCCGATGGCGGTGCCGGTGCTTCCGCTGACACCCTTCAGCACATCTCCGTCTGCGTCGAAGACCAGAAGCTTGGAGGCATCCCAGACTTTCTGGGCAAGAGGGTGCTTGCTGTTGCGGCGTTCGATTTTTTCTTTGTCGCTCTCAGACAAAGAGCCTCTTTCGCAGGCGGCAATCAGTTCTTCGGCAAATAAATTGGCAACGCCGTGTTCATAGTCGGTATCGGAGAGAAGCAGCATGTTAGTGCGTTCCAGGCATTTGCGTACATAATAGAAAACGGTTTCCCACAAATACTGGGTTTCCTCGCGGACAACGTGGAAGTAACGGAAATCCTCAATCCGATCCTTCAGAGCCGGATACTTGCTGCCGTAAATGGCTTTGAGCTGTTCCATGAGCTTTCCGAAGTCCTGTTCTTTTTCACCGGATGCGGTTTCGGTAGTGGCAACCAGCGGCTGCAGGATATGGAGCAGGCGGTCGGGATTTTCCAGCAGCGTCCGTGCGTCCACGCAGTAGCAGTTGTAGTCGGATTTGTAACCGTTCTTCTGTAAGAAGCTGTCAAAGGCGCTCTGCATTTCCGGGTATTTTTTATACAGGGTCTGATAGTTGGCACCTTGCAGCAAATCTGCTGTAAGGGCTTTGTCTTCCTTTATTTTGCCGGCAAGTTCGGCAATGTCTCTGGTTACTTCGGAGGTTTTGTTGTTGAGTCCCCAGAATAAATCGAACTTGGTATAACTTTTGTCCACCTTCTGAACGGCTTTTTCCATATCCCGGGCAATAAAGGAAGGGAAAAGGGCATATTTGAAACGGTCATAGGCAAGCCGGCCGATCAGATTAAGGGTATAGGATAGGAACTCGCCGCATTCCTTTATGTTTTTCTGCTCAAAATCTATCTGTCTCATTTTGCCAATCTCGTCTTCGTATTCGGCTAAGAAGGTACGGCATTTTTCGGCGCAGACGGCGAAGTTTTTCAAGAGCTTCAAGGTTCCGAACAGTTTGAAAATACCGCCGTTTATTTTTATCCGGGACGTGGGCAGTGTCTGGATGCCGTCATCGTCTATCCGCGGATCAGAGGTAAGAATAATGCCGTTTTCCTGAAAGATTTTTGCTTTCTGGCGGTTGATTTTTATGATGTAATCGTAGTCGAGCGGACGGTAGGCAAAGGGCATTTTCTCCAACTGGAAGGCCATATTTTCCCGTGCCTTTCCCGTTATCTGCATGCCCTCCAGATATCCAGCAATGATTTTCTGCTCCTCGGCATTGTCGGTATGCAGGGTGGTGATGGCTCTTGCCTGCAGGATGTAGACGCTGCCGCCGGCAATTGCCCATTCAATGTCCATGGGGCAGCCGTAGTGCTTTTCGATACGCAGGGCTTCCGCACACAGCACTGCGATTTCTTCGTCATTTAAGCAGCGTGCTTTCTGCATTTTTTCGCTGACAGCCACTTCTTTGGTGTCGGCAGCATCACCGGTTGTTTTCTGTGCATCAGATGTGATAACATCATCAGGTGTACATTGTGCGTTGGCTGTGGCAGCAGTCCCCTGCGTATCGGCATAAATAATCTGGGTTTCCTTGCTTCCTATCCGGCAGGACTTTACCTTGCCCTGCTTGTCGCAGAGGTAGCTGTCCGCCGTAACCTTGCCGCTTACCACGCTTTCGCCCAGACCATAGCTGGCATTTATCTGCATTTCATCCGGGTTCCGGTTGATAGGATTGACCGTAAAAAGAACACCGGCTTTTTCACTTTCGACCATTTTCTGAATGACAACGGCAAGCGCCACGGAAAGCTGGTCGTAGCCCTGATTGCTGCGGTAACAGACCGCACGGTTTCCCCAGAGAGAAGCATAACAGTTCCGTATCTGTGTGAGCACAGCTTCCGCACCGCGGACATTTAAGTAGGTTTCCTGCTGACCGGCGAAGCTGGCATCCGGCAGATCCTCGGCAGTGGCGGAAGAACGGACGGCAACTCTTGCCTGTTCGCCGAGCTGTGCATATTTTTCACGGACTGCTTTTTCGACTTCTTCCGGCAGCTTTCCTTTACTGATGGCATGACGGAATTTCTTTGCTGCATCCAGCAACTTTGCCTCGTCTTTCCCGGCTTCCGTAAGCTCTTTACGGAACATTTCCTCCAGGTGGTTTTCCTTAATAAAGGCTTTGTAGGCGTCCGCCGTTACGACAAAGCCGCCGGGAACCGCAATGCCGGCAGCAGTCATTTCGCCCAAATTGGCGCCCTTTCCTCCAGCAGTCATCACATCTTCTTTTTTTATTTCCTGGAAATCGAGTACGGTATTCATCACAGAACCTCCCATTTTGTTTGTATTTATGTTATCCGTTTCAAGGCACTCCGGTTTTACAGTGTTATGTAATTCCGAATGGTACTTTGCAGAAAGGATTTGAATATTTCATCAAAATACTCCGGGTCAAACTGCCCGGCGTTGCTAAGCAGGACGGGGCAGGCAGTAATTACATTGATAAGTCCCTGCACATCCATGCTCTGCACAGCACGATGCTCTACCCAGTAGGCAGCCAGTTTACTTAAGAATTCTTTATAAATGGCGCCCACCCGGTTCTCCGAAAGGGAATTCGACCGGGAAAGAATGGCAAAGCTTTGCGAGTAAACAGGCTGTTCCCTGCATTTGTTCAAAAGGTCCATGGAGTAGCGGTATATGCTCTCGCTTAGAAATCCGATGGGGTCATGTAAGGAAGCCTCAAACTCTTTCTCCGCAATATCCAGCTTCTGCCTGCTACGGTACAGCATCACATCCATAATAAGGGCATCCTTGTCTTTCCAAAAGCTGTAAAAACTGCCCTGGGCAATCCCAGCCCGACGGGTCAGCTCCTGAATGTTGATGGATTTTGTGCCTCTGTCATGGAATAATTCCACGGCGGTTTCCAGAATCTGGTTCTTAATATGTTCTTTTTCTTCTTCACTGAATGCTTTTGGCATGGCGTATCACCTTTCCGAAAATTTATTTAATGCGGAGACAGCTATCATTGTTCCTCCACTTATTTTCCTGAAACATATGTTAGTGCATGCTAACTCAAATGTCAATGAATATTTTCAGAAATATTCATTGATGGGCATTTACCTTTTTAATCGGATATGATACTATAGTAAGCAAAGGCTAACTATAAAGACTGAGCCATAAAAACCGGGATGCAGAGGGAAAACACCGACGGAAAGAAAGCTATTAAAGGAAATGTACCGGAAAGAAAAGCTGCTGAAAAACGTCTGAAAACCTACAGATTAGAGGAAGGCATGGTGAGATAATATGATTAAAGTAACAAATATGTCAAAAGAGGAACTTGTTTACTACGGAACACGGATAGGCGAAGCCTTTGTGGCAGAGGGTGCCGGACTTGCGGCAACCGCATCCAAAGAAGATATGGTGAAAGCATTTGAAATCATGACGGAGTATTTTTACAAAGCGGGCGTTCTGTATACCACATCCGAACAGCACGAGGGCTTTCTTGCCTATTGGCACAAGACCACGAAAATGAAAATAGGGGCGGCTCTCCACATGGTATTCCGCATGCTCCGGGAAATGTCCTTCCGGGGTGTGAAAACGGTAGCCGAGTCCGGCGGCGAATTGTATGCCAGGCTTTATAAAAAGGAAAAAGACTACGTTGCCGTTTCCATGGTAGTGGTATTAAGGGAATTTCAGGGAAAAGGCTTCATGAAGAAGGTACTGGAGCAGCCGTTTGCGGAGGCAAGAGAGCTGGGCATTCCCTGTGTTTTGGACACCGACACACCGCTTAAGGTCACAAAGTACGAGAAATGCGGCATGAAAAACACCGGAAAGAAGGCGCTGAAATCCGGCGCCAGCCTGTATACGATGGAGTATAGGTGAATAATGAAATAAAATGTAACGAAAAATATATAAAATTCGGGACACTCAGTGCTTTTAATGATGCTTCGGCTACTTATTATTCTAACCAAAATGATTAACGGTGATGATTAGAATGGTTAGAATATGGGTGGCATTGGTGGGCTGCTTCCCGGATTGGAACTGGACGATTTGATGATGGGCATTTCTGTTTGCAGGAACCCGCATCTTGCCGATGTCTTTTACCGCATGCAGCTGATTGAGGTATACGGCACAGGCATGAAGAAAATTATGGGAGCGTATGCAGACACACCGGTGCAGCCGAAGGTAACGACAACCAACAATGCTTTCAAGATCATTCTGCCTAATGTGAATGCCGTACCCAAAGCAGCAGAAGCACCTGAGGAAGCGATAGCTCCGGTTGCGGATTCAAATGAAGAAAAAGTTCTGCGATTCCTAACGGAACATCAGGTAATTACCCGTAAAGCAGCTCAGACATTGTTGGATGTCAGTCAGTCCACAGCTGGTCGTATTTTAAAAGCAATGGTAGATAGCGGCCAAATCAAACAGTTTTGACATGATTGACGAGATAAGTTGACATTTTTGACGAGATTTATTATTTCCCTTGCAAATTGCTTCCCCCGCCCTTCTCTTCGTGGTATACTTAGGATATATCAGTTCGGATGTAACATATATTTAGAGAGAAAGGTAGGGTAACTATTATGAAGTATGCAAATGTAGTGGTTGCGGGGGGCGGCGTATTGGGGAGCCAGATAGCTTTCCAGTCAGCTTACTGCGGAGCAGATGTAACCATCTGGTTACGGAGCGAGGGTTCCATCGGCAGAACCCAGCCCAAGTTAGATAAGCTGAAAGAGACTTACATAGAAGCCATCGAAGACATGGCATCCGGCAAGGGTCCCTGGTGCGCAGGTATTGCGGATGAAGAGAATTTCGACAAAGAAGAGTGCCTGAAAAAGGTCGAAACGGCTTACTGCGGCATTAAGCTGGAGCTGGACATGGCAAAAGCGGTAGCGGATGCCGACCTGTTAATTGAGTCCATGGCGGAAAACGAGAAGGATAAAATTGCTTTCTACGAGAAAGTGGCACCGTTACTTCCCGAAAAAACAGTGATTGTCACCAATTCCTCCACGCTTCTTCCGTCCATGTTTGCCAAATATACCGGCAGACCGGAGAAGTATCTGTCCCTGCATTTTGCCAATTCCATCTGGAAAAACAATACGGCAGAGATTATGGCGCAGTCCAAAACGGACGAGAAATATTTCAATGACATTTTACAGTTTGCCAATGATATCCGCATGATCGGACTTCCAGTAAGAAAAGAAAAAAGCGGTTATCTGTTGAACTCTATGCTGGTTCCGTTCTTGCTCAGCGGTCTGGACTTATATGCATCCGGCGTTTCCGACCCGGAAAGCATTGACATTGCCTGGACGCACGGCACCGGTGCCCCCAAGGGCCCGTTCCGGATTTTTGACACCGTTGGCTTAAACACCGCCTACAATATCGTGCATCAGTACCAGAGCGTACCGGGAATTTTCTCCCCGCTCCTGAAAAAAATGATGATGCCGTACAATTTCAAGAAGATGGAAGAAATCCTGAAGAAGTACATAGACGAGGGCAAGCTCGGCATGTCCTCCGGCGAAGGATTTTATAAGTATAAGTAAAATAAGAAAAGACAAATAAAGAGAGAAAAGGGGCTATCGCACTAACAGATTTTTTGTTGGGCGGTAGCTCTGTTTTTTAGGGCCAAATGAGGCGGTGTCACCTGGTTCTTTTCTGATACTGCCGTAAGTTTTATACAGTTAAGAAAGGTCCATTTCCTTCTCAAAGGCACTTTCTTTCTGCTTTTACACTTCAGTGCCTACCGCCTGGAAATTAGTGGGCACTTTTCCTTCTGTTTTGCATTTCAGTGCCTACCGTCTGGAAATTAGTAGGCACTTTTCCTTCTGTTTTGCATCTCAGTGCCTATCGCCTGGAAATTAGTAGGCACTTTCTCTTCTGTTTTGCATTTCAGTGCCTATCGCCTGGAAATTAGTAGGCACTATCTTTTCTGTTTTGCATTTCAGTGCCTACCATCATGAACATCAGTGACGTTATTGCACCTATTTTGCAAAAAGTTTCAGTGTAAGATTCAAGCATAAAATAGGGCTGCCGCCCAGCAAAAAAATTGTTAGCGCGACAGCCCCCTTTTTTTTATGACAGGTAGGCTGCGAGGTTGTGGTTTACACAGTCCCGGATATCCTCTGCAATGGATTTGCACCGACTCTGTTTTATACCTGCGGCAGTTCCAACCGCCAAAAGTTCCTTCATGCCGGGATTGCGCCCATTGCCGTCCACGGTTGTGGTGTGCTCTCCGTAATAAGTATTACTGTATGTCAAATCGTAGGCGGGTGCCAGACACCAACTGTCGGAAGCTTCCTCATAAAGGTAGGAGAAGTTTTTGGAATGGTCGTCCCGGTTGTGGGCAAATACATTAAAACACATGCGGCGGAACATATTTTCCATATCCTGTTCATTGTTTCCGGTGAGAATACTGGTTAATTTCATCAGACCGTGGTAGTCGAGACTCGGCTGCGTAAAATCAAGCTCTAAAAGGGCAGCAGCCGTCAGGACATGAATTCTTTGATAATCATTTTCTTTTTTTTGACGGTCAAAACGTCTGGTACCAAAATAACCCTTACATTTCTGCGAAGGAAATAATTGGGACTCACTCATGGAAATACCGCATTCCTTGGCGCATAAATAATATTCGTATTCCATAAAACCGGCGTTTTCTCCATCGGGAGAGGCTGGAAATTTGATTATCCATGGTTCATTGTTAATTTCTGTGAGAATTTTGGGGCGCGCGCCGCCGCTGGTGCCGCCCAGTGAAAACAACTCACCTAATTTATCGGAATATTTCGTGTTCAGTATTTTTTTGCATTGATATGCGAGGTCATCCAAATCCAGATAATCGGGAGTGGCAGCCCATTCCTCCTCGGGTTCATAAGTCAGAGCCCCCATGCCGGAGGTGCCAACGATTGCCAGACGGTCTAAGACGGTAAGCAAATCCGGATTTTTACCTTGTGCTTTCAGAAGGCGTTCCAATAAAAGTCTGCCCCAGGCATCCGGAAGGCTGTCGGCAAATACACCCCAAAGACCCTGAAAATAATACTTAGAAGGAAGAAAGACCTCTTTTCTTAAAGGCAGAGAAAAGGGACTGATGGAAAAACCGTTTTTTAACCAGTCTTCGGTATACTCAAAAGCTACCAGACGAGACTGTGCCATGGCAAGAGTTCCGACGGGTATATTATGATATAGTACATGAAGGTATTTATTTTGACTCATTAATAACCTCCTCAATATTCCGGTAAGGCACTGCGGTAAATAAGTTGCGCAGTTCATCGGCTACCTGCAGGGCAGTGGCAATTTTGGTGAGGGAAAGCAGAGAAATCTGTCCGGTTGTTTCAAAGCGCTTGATGGAACCGTAGCTTACATTACTCATTTTAGCCAGCTGCTGTTGAGAGATAGACCTGCGCTTGCGGATAAGCCGTAAGCGGTCAGCAATTTTTTTATCCAATTCCTCAGAAGTTTCCCAGATAAGACCCTCCATAGTGTTTCCTCCTCCTAAAGTTTGCATAAAAATAGTTGCAGATAATATATTATCTACTTTAGCCTTAAACAGGTCAAAATGTATCATATATTATCCACTACTATTATATATCAAATGCAGAAATAATGCATCTTTTTTATGCTATAAAAAAGAAACGCGTACTTTTATCTTCGTCCGCCCGTGTTCATGGTACCCATGGCGCTGACGGAGAGGGAAGAGGCACCGGCATCGGACTTTCCATCGCCAAGGCCACCGCTGAAGCGCATGGCGGAAGCATCAGGGCATCCTACCGGAAGGACGGCATTTTATTCCGGGTAGTGCTGTAAAAATAAAGGGAATTCCTGATATTTTTGTCAGGAGTTCTCTTTTTTTATATGATTTATGTAAAACCACTCCAAAATCACAACAAAGATTGACAATAATAAAATGTAAATGCTAAAATAAATAAAAAAGGGCGGGGTTGCATGAAAGAAAAGATAAACAGAATATTACATAAAAAAATACCGAACAGGTACTTTGTCTATGCGGTGATGGTTGTTGTTTGTGTGTTGCTGGGAAAACGTTTGGTAGAAGATTATATTGCATATAACAATCCGAAGATTTATATGACAATGTCGACACAAAAAAACGGTGACGATTATTCTTTTCAAATGCTGTACTTAAATTCAGAAATCAATTACCGGGTGGGATGTGCTCCTAAATATCATGACCGGCAGAAAGAATGGAACAAAAAAGTAATGGAATATGAGGCACATCTGAGAAAAGATTATGTAAATCCAATGCATATTTATACCTCCACTGAGATAAGGGATGGAAAAACGTATGTCACTTTTTCAGGTACGACAACAACACCGGAAGGGGAAGAGGTAGAGATAAATCATGTTATTGAGTTGTCTTTTGAGTGCCCGCTGGGTGATGGATGGTACAATCAAAAAAGGTGATGGAGCATAGACAAAAAGCTGAAGACTTGCCCGGCAAGGGCAGGTCTTTTTGTGAAGGGAGAAAAGATGGAAGCTATTGTTATTGTAGGAATTTTGATTAGTGTATGTATTGTGTTGGATGAAACTGTTTTTAAGCCTAAACGAAAAAAATCATGGACTCAAAAATCAAGTCCGTTTTCAAAGGAGAGCAACTGGAATGGCAGTGATATTTTACCTTATGAAAAGAAGATGCTTCTCACAAAAACAGAATATGGTTTCTGGAAGTGCTTAAAGCAAAAGTGCGATGAAAAAGGATTTATTATCTGCCCTAAAGTAAGAATGGAAGATTTTCTTTCGGTGACGGTGAAAGATAAAAAGCAGCTTATGAAATACAGGGGTTATATTAAATCACGGCACATTGATTTTATGATTTGTGACAGTGCCCTGCATATTCTGGCAGGTCTGGAGCTGGACGACCGTTCCCATAATTCTGCAAACGCCCAGAAAACAGACCTGTTCAAAAACCAGGTTTTCACGGTAATTGGGCTTCCCTTATTCCGGGTAATCATTGGGGGTGAGAGCTACGAAACCCAGTTAACCAGAATATTTGCCGTATTGTGCCCGGGAACAACACAGGCGAGCGACGCTCTTAGGCACAATACGGCGAGCGATGCTCCGGGTCAGCCGTCAGCCGAGTATGTACATAGTCCGGTGGAGAAAAAAGTAACGTACTCGAAAGCCAACATTTCAAAGGGAAAATTTGACTCAGCAGCAGGAGAAGGTGAAAAAGGTCAAAACAAAGAAGAGGGAAATGGAACACTTTCTGACTCTCTGAAGAAAAATTGATTACAGAGTCAAATTGGAAAAAGACATTCCAAAAGAAAATTTGACTTTATCAACGAAAATACTCCACAGAGTCAAATGAAAGAACTTCTTAGGGCATGCAGTGTTTGACCCTGTGGAAAGAAGCCATAAAATAAGTCAAAGAAGTCCGGAGAGGAGCGTACTTACATTTGACCCAGATAAAGGAAAAGCGGCTCAGGGTCAAAAAGAGAAATCATCATATAAAAAAGCCTTTGACTCTATAAGAAATCCCCAAAAACAGAGTCAAATATTGCTTAAGAAACCTTACCAACATTCCTGCAAGTGTGCTATACTGTTTGTAAATGATGTCGGGGTCAAAAGCCCCGACTTTGATGCAACATACTGCAGAAAGGGACCAAAGATGAAATACGCATACTGTAACGGAAAAATTTTGAACGGAACAAAAGATATGCAGGTACAGGAAGGTCTGTGTATCCTGACGGACGGCGGGAAAATCACGGACATTGTGCCGAAGGAACAGGTGCCGGCAGAGTATGAAGCGGTAGACCTTGCGGGAAAATACATAATGCCGGGGCTGATAAACATGCATGTGCATCTGGCAGGCAGCGGAAAACCCCAGAAAAAGCAGAGAGACAATGAAAAACTGGTCCGCAACCTGATGGGAACGGCGCTTTCCAGAGCCGTAGCTTACAAGGTGGTAAGCGGTTTTGCCAAAACAGAGCTGATGAGCGGCGTCACAACCATTCGTACCGTGGGCGGCTTGGGCGATTTCGATACCAGACTCCGAGATGAAATAAAAGCCGGAAAAACCGGACCGAGAATTTTAGCGGCCAATCAGGGTATTTCCGTACCCGGCGGTCATATGGCAGGCTCCGTGGCAGTTGCGGCAAAAAATAATGAAGAAGCACTGGCACATCTGGCGCAGGCGGAAAAAGAAAAAGTAGATCTGGTAAAACTGATGATTACCGGTGGTGTTTTAGATGCCAAGGAAAAAGGCGTTCCGGGTGAACTGAAGATGCCGCCCGAAATGGTAAAGGCTGTCTGCGACAAGGCGCATGAAGCGGGATTTATCGTATCCGCCCATGTAGAGTCCCCGCAGGGTGTAAAGGTAGCTTTGCAGAACGGGGTGGACTCCATTGAACACGGGGCCAAGCTGGATGATGAAATGATTGCGCTTTTCAAGGAAAGAGGCGCTTTCCTCTGCACCACCATATCCCCGGCGCTTCCTTATGCACTGTTTGACAGAAGTGTCACAAATGCATCGGAAGTGGAGCAGTACAACGGAAATGTGGTATTTGAAGGCATTGTGGAATGTGCCAAGCAGGCGCTTGCCAATGACATTCCGGTGGTGCTGGGAAATGATGTGGGATGCCCCTGGATAACCCAGTATGACTTCTGGAGAGAGCTGTATTACTTCCACAAATACGTGGGTGTCAGCAATGCATTCGCTCTGTATACCGCAACGGCAAGAAGCGCGGAAATGGCAGGAATAGGGGATGTGACCGGTACACTGGAAAAGGGAAAGGCTGCTGACATGATTGTCACAAAAGAAAATCCGCTGGATGACTTAAAGGCGCTCCGTCATGTGGACATGGTAGTGGCTTCCGGCAGACTTATCCGCAATCCCAGGTTCAAGAGAAGAGAACAGGTCGAAGCAGAGCTGGATAAATTTTTGTAAACCGACACCTGAAAAGGCGGCAGGAAATAGAAAGGAATGGATAAAGTTATGAGCAAAATTGATGAAGTAAGAGCAGAAATGGTAACCGCAATGAAAAACAAGGACAAGGAGAGAAAAGATTCCCTTTCCATGTTGTTAAGCGCATTGAAGAACAAGGCTATTGATAAGAGAGAAGACCTGACTCCCGATGAAGAAAATGAAGTAATCAAGAAGGAAATCCGCCAGACAAAGGAAACTTTGGAAACCGCTCCGGCAGACAGAACGGATATTATTGAGCAGTGTGAAAAACGTCTGGCTGTATACAAAGAATTTGTACCGGAGGATTTGAGCGAAGATGCCATTCGTGAGATTGTTAAGGGTGTTCTTTCCGACCTCGGTATCGAAGCGCCGACCGCCAAAGACAAGGGCAAGATTATGAAAGAACTGATGCCCAAGGTAAAAGGCAAGGCAGAAGGCAGCGTTGTCAACAAGATTGTAGGCGAGTTCCTTCAGTAGGCGAGTTCCTTCAGTAAACGAGTTCCTTCAGTAAGAGAAGGCTGACATTCAAAAGGTAACATTTGATAGATACGGGATGCGCCCAAGGGCATCCCGTTTTCCATTCGTCGTTTATTTTCAACCATCTATCCCAAAATCCCCACAACGTAAGAAAAATCCTCTATAATCAAAAATATCTTCTGAAGAAAGTATCTGTTACAGAAAGTCTTTTGTAAGACAGTATCTGAAGAAAGAACCTTCTGTAAAAGCACTCATTATAATCCCCCGACAGTGAGGCAAAAGTATGATTGTAAAAATAAAAACGGACCCGGCATACGGGAAGCCGGAAGTGCAGATTTGCACGGCTGCGGTCACGCCGGAAGTAGAAAAAATGGCAAAAACCATAGAAGATGCCCTGGGCGGCAGTCTGTATGCATATAAGGACGAGGAAATTGTCAAGGTACCCTACCGGGAAATCGTGCGCATTTTCACCCAGAACAAGAATGTATATCTGACCACGGAAACAGAGCAGTTCCGCATCAAAGAACGACTGTATGAACTGGAGGAAACACTGGACGGAAGCCAGTTCGTGCGGATTTCCAATACGGATATTGTCAATGTGCGGAAAATAAAGCGGTTGGATACCGGCATCATCGGAACCATAAAAATGAAGCTTTCCGGGGAGCAGGAGGCATATGTTTCCCGCAGGTACATGGGCAAAATCAAACAGGCGCTGGGATTGTAGGAGGTGTGAGTATGAAAAAAGAACTGACAAAAAGAATAATAGACGGTTTTTCCTATGCCGCCGCCATCAATGTGGTGGTCGCGCTTATTTGTATCCTGGTTTTTAAGGAAGAACCTCTGGTGCCTTCGTATTCCGCTTATTTTGAAAACAAAAGTCTGGCGCTGCTCATTCAGATTATATTGACGGGTGTTATCAGTGGAACCTTCTCAGGAGGAACTGTTTTGTTTGAACAGGCAAAACTGGGACTTCTTTTGCAGAGCCTCCTGTATTTTCTTCTGACAACGGCGGTCTGTATTCCCATTACCGGCTTCTGTTGGGGACTTTTTGTATATAAAACATCAGCCATCATTTTCCTGTGCGATTATTTTGCCACCTACTTCGTCTGCTGGACAGTGGCATATCGCAGCTCGGTAAAAGAAGTCCGGGAAATCAACCGCCGGATAGCGGAAATAAGCGGAGAGGAGAGCAGACAAAATGAGGACAAATAATCAAAATAAAGAAACAACGGATAAGGAACAGGTAAGCAGCCGGAGTAAAGAGACAACGGATAAGGAACAGGCAAGTAGCCCAAAAGCCATCGTAGTCACCGGGCTTTCCAAGCAGTATCCGGACAAAACCGCTGTGGACAACATTTCTTTTTCGGTGGATAAAGACAGTATTTTTTCGCTGCTCGGTGTAAACGGCGCCGGAAAAACCACCACCATTAAGATGCTCTGCGGACTGACCCGCCCCACCGGGGGAGAGGCATATGTGCTTTCCCACAATATTCACACGGAATTGGACGAGGTGAAGAAATTAGTGAATATCTCGCCCCAGGACACCTCCGTGGCATCCCGGCTGACCGTGCGGGAAAATCTGGAATTCATTGCCGGAATTTACGGTGCCGACCGAAAAAAACAGCGGGAAAAAGCGGACGAAATGATACAGTATTTTCATCTGCAGGAAGTGGCGGACAGGCGGGCAAAGGTGCTGTCCGGCGGCTGGCAGCGGAAATTAAGTATTGCCATGGCGCTGATTACCGAGCCGCAGATTATTTTTCTGGATGAGCCCACTCTGGGGCTGGACGTGCTGGCAAGGCGCGAGCTTTGGGAAGTTATCCGCCGCATGAAAGAAAAAATCACCATCATTCTCACCACGCATTACATGGAGGAAGCGGAAAGCCTTTCCGATAAAGTGGCGGTCATGGTGGACGGACAGATAAAAGCCATGGGAAGCGTGGAAGAATTAAAAGAGCAGGCCGGGGCGGACAATTTAGAGGAAGCCTTTGTGCGCATTGCACAGGAAGGAGGAGCACGCTCATGAAAGGTCTTGTTTTTGCCAAAAGAACCATAAAGGAAATTTTGAGGGAGCCGCTCAGCTATATTTTCTGTCTGGGATTTCCACTGCTTATGCTGCTTCTTATGTCGGTACTCAACGAAAGCCTGCCGAAAGAAGCGGGTATGCCTTTGTTCGCCCTTGAAAATCTGGCGCCCGGGACCGTGTATTTCGGACTCACCTTTATAATGATATTTTCCGCCATCCAGATAGCCGGGGACCGTTCCACTTCCCTGATGGTGCGGCTGCATGCGTCCCCCATGAGGGCGGTGGATTTTATTGAGGGCTACACGATACCCCTTTTTATTTTAGGAATTCTGCAGGTGTGCGTTACTTATGCGGCAGCTATCATTCTGGGAATTATTCTGAAAATGCCCTTAAAACCGGCGGCGGTGGCGGGCAGTATGCTGCGGATTCTGCCATCCATTTTGTTGTTTGCTTCCCTGGGACTTCTGATTGGCAGCATTTTCAGTGAAAAAGCGGCTCCGGGGCTCTGTTCGGTGCTGGTAACCGTTACCGGCATGCTGGGCGGAATCTGGATGCCGGTGGATACGCTGGGCGGAAAAATTCTTGCGGTAAGCAAGGCACTGCCGTTTTATTATGGAGTAAAAGCAGCAAGGACAATGGATGTAAAGGCCTTGATAATTACAATAACTGCGGCGGTGTTTGCGGTTATGGCAGCAGTTGTGGTGCTTGGAAAAGTCTGGAAAAAAAGTTGTTGACAGAAAAAATATGCGGTGCTATACTCTCTCCATAGCAAAGGCGCTACGAAAAATCGTAGTGCCTTTTTTGTTTTGCAAAACAAACCTTTTAATCAAAACAACTTTGAGGAGGAATGATTATGACAGAGGAAATTATGAGTGCAATCACCAGCGAAGTATACGGTGTCTGGTTCCTCATTGGCGCAGCCTTCGTGTTCTGGATGCAGGCAGGCTTTGCAATGGTGGAGACCGGATTTACCAGAGCGAAGAACGCCGGTAATATCCTGATGAAGAACCTGATGGACTTCTGTATCGGTACGGTGATGTTTATTTTGATTGGTTTCGGGCTTTTCTTGGGAGAAGACCTTTTAGGTATTATTGGTAAGCCCGGGTTTGACATTTTTACGGATTATGCCCACTTTGACTGGTCCAACTTCGTATTCAACTTAGTATTCTGTGCCACCACCGCAACAATCGTTTCTGGCGCTATGGCTGAAAGAACCAGATTTTTATCCTATTGTGTATATTCCGCTGTTATTTCTGCTGTTATCTATCCCATTGAAGCACACTGGACATGGGGCGGCGGCTTCTTAGCACAGATGGGATTCCACGATTTTGCAGGTTCCAACTGTATCCACATGGTTGGCGGTATCTGTGCTTTAATCGGTGCCGCAATGGTTGGTCCCCGTATCGGTAAATTCGTAAAAGATAAGAGCGGCAAAATTACAAAAGTAAATGCATTCCCCGGACATAACCTCCCGATTGGATGTCTTGGTGTATTTATTCTCTGGCTTGGCTGGTATGGTTTCAACGGCGCCGCAGCTACTTCCATTGAAGAAATGGGTTCCGTTTTCGTGGCAACTACCATTGCTCCTTCCGTTGCAACTGTTGTTGCCATGATTTTCACCTGGGTTAAATACGGTAAGCCCGATGTTTCCATGTGTCTGAACGCATCCCTGGCAGGTCTGGTTGCCATTACCGCTCCCTGCGATGTCTGCGATGCACTCGGTGCAACCATTATCGGTCTTGTTTCCGGTCTCTTAGTTGTATTTGGTGTATGGCTTTTAGATTATAAATTAAGAATTGATGACCCTGTTGGTGCAGTTGCCGTTCACTTTATGAATGGTATCTGGGGTACCATTGCAGTAGGTCTGTTTGCAACCGACAGCGCTCCCGCATTTGCAAGAGCAATCAGCGGCGGTGCAAACCAGATTGCCGGCAAAGGTCTTTTCTACGGCGGCGGCTTCAGGCAGTTAGGAATCCAGTTATTCGGTATGCTTTGTACCGCAGCATGGACGGCAGTTACCATTACCATTGCCTTCCTTGTAATTAAGAAGATTTTCGGCTTACGTGTTTCCGAAGAAGAGGAAATTACAGGTCTGGATGTAACCGAACATGGTCTTCCTTCTGCATATGCAGGCTTCAGCATTATGGATATTTCCAACACCATGACTATGGATGTAAATGAGAATACCGATCTTGGTGTTTCTGATTACGAAAAGGCATCAGAGTTCCAGAAGAATGCAGCCGTTAAGGTTGCCGAGGCTCCCAATATGACTTTGGCAGAAGGTATTTATAAGGTAGTTATTATTGCAAAACTGGCGAAGTTTGAAAACCTGAAGAAAGCGCTGAACGACCTTGGTGTAACCGGTATGACCATGACGCAGGTTATGGGCTGTGGTATTCAGAAGGGTGCCGGCGAGATGTATCGTGGTGTTGAAATGGATGCCACCCTGCTCCCTAAGGTGAAAGTAGAAGTTGTAGTCAGCAAGATTCCTGTATCCGAAGTTGTGGAAGCTGCCAAGAAGGCTCTTTACACCGGTCATATCGGTGACGGTAAGATTTTCGTTTACAACGTAGACAAGGTTGTAAAGGTTCGTACCGGCGAAGAAGATTATGCAGCTCTGCAGGATGTAGAGTAATCGTAATACAGATGCCGTGAAAAGCGGCAAAAGAACAGCAAAAGTTTGTGTGTACATAACCATAATAAAAAGACTGTGTGTCCATCGGGCATACAGTCTTTTTAAACTTACATAGAAATCCATCCGAAGGCGTTTGCGATGGAGCTGATCAAGATGATCACCGCAAAAATCGGGCAGAGGTACTGAATCATGATGTAGAAAACCTTCTTTCTGCGGAAAGAGCTTTCGCCGTGCAGTACCTCTTCCTCAATGCGTTTGACACCGATTACCCTGGAAACCAGCAGGCAGATAGCGATGGCGGCAATGGGCATCATAACGGAGTTGGTCAGGAAATCAAAGAAATCCAGAAACTGCATGCCGAGAATTTTCACATTGGCGAGCGGTCCGTAGCCCAGGGAAGAAAGGCTTCCCAGAAGCAGCATGATCACACCGACCCAAACGGTTGCTTTTTTTCTGCCCCAGCCCAGTTCGTCCTCAAAGGTAGAAACGGCGCTTTCCGTCAAAGCAATGGAGCTGGTAACGGCGGCAAAAAGCACCAGAAGAAAGAATAAAATACCGATAACGGTGCCGAGGCCCATGCTGTCAAATACCTTGGGAATGGTAATGAACATCAGGGAAGGACCTGCCTGCAGGGTATCCGGGTCGCCGCCGGAGAAGGAAAATACGGCGGGAATAATCATAAGACCTGCCATAATGGCAATCGCCGTGTCGAAAACTTCCACGTTCCGGGTGGAGTCTTCAATGGAAATATCCTTTTTCATATAGGAACCGAATGTAATCAGAATACCCATGGCAATGGACAGGGAATAGAACATCTGACCCATGGCTGCCACAACGGTCATCCAGGAAAAATTTTTCATATTGGGAATAAGGAAATACTCCACACCCTTTAAAGCACCCGGGCGGGAAACGGAGTAAATCGCGATAATCACGGAAAGAACGACCAGAACCGGCATCATGAATTTCGACACACGTTCAATACCGTTACGCACACCGGCATAAATAATGCCGAGGGTAAACAGGGCAAACACAATAAAACAGATTTCCGTGGAAAGTCCGTCCGTGATAAAGGAAGAAAAATAACCGTCTGTTGCCAGCAGGCTGCCGTTTCCTTTGATATATTCCACGAGATATTTGATAACCCAGCCGCCGATAACGGAGTAATACGGAACAATCAGAATAGGAATAATGGCATTGAACCAGCCGCCGAAGGAAAGCCAGCGGGATTTTCCGAAGGAAGAAAAAGCGCCGACGGGACTTTTCCCGGTCATACGACCGATGGAGGTTTCCGCAATAATCATACTGTAGCCGAAGGTCAGCGCCAGTAAAATATAAATAATGAGAAAGATGCCGCCGCCGTATTTAGCAGCCAGATAAGGGAAACGCCAGATGTTGCCAAGACCTACCGAAGCGCCTGCGGCAGACAGTACAAAACCTATCTTTCCGGAAAAGGAACTTCTTTTTTTATCCTGTGTATTCATAAAAATCTCCTTTTTTTCACATTATTTTGCAAAATAGTGCTTCCAGTATAGCATAAAACATCAAGAATGGGAATATTACAGTTTATTTTTTGTTTATAATTTCTTTATAATTATATTAGCACTCACCTCTTGACAGTGCTAATAATAAGTGTTATAGTACACGTAGAACAAAGGAAGAGAGAAATGTTCCGGAGTTCCTAAATGAAAATGTAAACAAATGGAACGAAGGTTTCCATTTTCTGCACGACCAAGGTTGTGCGGTCATAGAAGGAGGAAGGACTTATGATGATGCCCAGTGTATTTGGTAGAGATATTTTTGATGACTTTATGGATGGTTTTGCATTCCCCGATGTAAGCAAGGAGTTGTATGGCAAACATGCAAAACAGATTATGAAGACCGATGTTAAGGAGTTGGATAACGGTTACGAAATCATGGTTGACCTGCCCGGCTTCAAGAAAGATGAAGTTAATGTTGAGCTGGAAAACGGTTATCTGACCATTTCCGCTTCCAAGGGTCTTGACAAGGATGAAGAAGACAAGAAAGGCAAATTCATCCGTCAGGAGCGTTATGCCGGCGCAATGAGCAGAAGCTTCTATGTTGGTGACTATGTTACCGAAGAAGATATACATGCGAAATTTGAAAATGGTGTATTACGGCTGGATGTTCCTAAGAAGGAAGCAAAAGCAGTGGAAACCAAGAAGCATGTCGCAATTGAAGGCTGATGTTTAAGCTGCCCCGGAACAAACTCCGGGGCATTTTTCTATCATGAAAATGAGAAATGACAAAAAGTACGAAAAAAATAAATCCGGAAGGGAGGGATAACGAATATGGCACAAAAAAGAGATTATTATGAAGTGTTAGGTGTGAATAAATCAGCGACGGATGCGGAAATCAAAAAAGCATACCGGAAACTGGCAAAGAAATATCACCCGGATATGAACAAAGACGACCCCAGGGCAGAGGAGCTTTTTAAGGAAGTTACGGAAGCATATGAGGTTTTGAGCGATAAAGAGAAACGTAAGTTGTACGATCAGTTTGGTCATGCAGCTTTTGAGGAAGGCGCCGGTCAGGGCGGTGCGTACGGTGCCGGTGGTCAGGGATTTGGCGGCGGCGCCGGTGGCTTCGGCGGTTTCGGAAGCCGGGGCTTCGGCGGATTTGGCGGTCAGGGATTCCGTGGCGGTTTCGGCGGCGAAGGCGGCTTTGGCAACGGCAGTTTCCATTTTGAAGGAAATCCCGGTGATGGGTATCAGGAATATTATTATACCGGTGACAATTTGGATGATATTTTCGACGGCTTCTTTGGCGGAGCCGGCAAAAAGAGCCGCAGCCGCTCCAGGGACGGTGAAGATGTGCTTGCCAAGGTAGAGGTAAGCTTTGAAGAAGCCGCACTTGGCGCTGACAAGGTTATCCGTTTCCGTACTCCGGATGGTAGGGAGCAGTCTCTGCAGGTGCATATTCCTGCGGGCATTGATTCCGGTCAGAAGATTCGTCTGAAAGGCAAAGGTATGCCCGGACAAAACGGCGGCGGAGCCGGCAGCCTGCTTCTGGAAGTAACTGTTCAGAGCAAACCCGGTTTTGAACGGAAAGGCATGGACATTTACACCACCGTGGAAATTCCTTTTGAAACAGCCGTTCTTGGCGGCGAAACCATAGTTCCTACTCTGAATGGCAGAGTGAGCTGTAAAATTAAAGAAGGAACACAGTCAGGCACCAAGATTCGTCTGAAAGGCAAGGGTATTGTTTCCATGAAGAATCCTTCCCAGAAAGGCGACGAGTACGCAGTTATCCAGATTCGCGTCCCCAGGAATTTAAGCGCCGATGCCAAACAGAAGCTGCAGGAGTATGCGAAGGCCGTATAATCCGGTACACTTCTGCAGATACATGAGATATAAGGTAGAAAATTTGCAGTGAAAAAGTTCACAGATTTTTCACAAAAAAATTAGCACTCACCTCTTGACAGTGCTAACAATATGTGTTATAACACAGTTAGAACAAAGGAAAAGAGAAAAGTTCCTAAGTTCCCAATGAGTGTAACAGAAAAGTTTTCGGAAACATGGTTTCCGGACAGTTACAGCAAAGCTGTACTGCTCATAGAAGGAGGAATGACTTATGATGTTACCTAGCATTTTTGGTGAAGATTTATTTGATGAGATGATGGACTTCCCATTCGAGGATGATTTCTTTGGTAAACGTAATCCTCTGTATGGCAAGAAAGCTAAAAATATGATGAAGACGGATGTAAAGGAGCATGAGACCGGTTACGAAGTAGACATTGATCTGCCCGGCTTCAAGAAAGACGAACTGAATCTGGATTTGACAGACGGTTATCTTACTATTTCCGCTTCCAAGGGTCTTGATAAGGACGAAGAGGATAAGAAAGGCAAATACATCCGTAAGGAACGTTATGCCGGCAGCATGAGCAGAAGCTTCTATGTCGGTGACGGTATTACCGAGGATGATATCAAGGCTAAATATGAAAACGGTATTCTGAAACTGTCTATTCCCAAGAAGGAAGCTAAGGCAGTAGAGCAGAAGAAACATATCGCCATTGAAGGATAAAACGGCAAGATAAAACAGCGGGGCTTGCCGGACAAGGCAAGTTCCCTGACACAAAGGAATGATACCAATGAGTGGGTTTATAAAGTTTTAAGTTGAAAAGAACCTTCTTTCATTATAAGATAGAGATACAGTAGTTATATATCTTATAGTGAAAGAAGGTTTTTTTATGAAATTTAAGGACATGCCCTACAAGAGAGTGGACTTTGATAAAGTTGCGGAAGACATGAAAGCCCTGATGGCAGAGCTGGATGCGGCAAAGAGCGGCGAAGAGCAGTTCGCTGTCCACAAAAAATTTTATGCACTTTATGACACAGTGGCAACCAACATTACCATTGCACAAATTCGCCATGACGTAGATACTGCGGATGAATTTTACAGCGCAGAGCAGGATTTTTATGATGAGAAGATGCCCGAACTGGAAAATCTGGTGGTAGCGTACAAGAAAAAACTCTATGAGTCTTCCTACAAGGATTATTTAGTTGAGAAAATCGGTCCCGTAGCCTTTAAGAATATTGAACTTTCCTTAAAATCTTTCGATGCCAAACTCATTCCCCTGATGCAGGAAGAAAATGCGTTGGTAACCGAGTATGCGAAGCTGATCGCTTCCGCAAAAATTGACTGGGAAGGCGAAGAATTAAACCTTTCCTTACTCCGTCCCTACACCATCAGCCCTGACAGACAAATCCGTCAGAAAGCATGGGACAAGATGTCAGATTTCTTTGAAACAAACGCAGACAAGTTGGATGAAATTTATGACAAGCTTGTCAAGAACAGAGATGCACAGGCAAAGGCACTTGGTTACGACAACTATGTTACCTTAGGCTACTACCGTATGCAGCGCAACTGCTACGGCAAGGATGAGGTGGAGAACTTCCGCAATCAGATTAAGAAGGATTTCGTGCCTTTTGCAGAAAAGCTGCATGACAGAAGAAGACAGAGACTGGGTCTGGAAAAGCTTTCCTACATTGACGAAGGTGTTTATTTTAAGGAAGGAAATCCCAAGCCCATCGGCACTCCCGAAGATATTTTGAAGAACGGACAGAAGATGTACGCAGAGCTTTCTCCCGAAACCAAGGAATTCTTTGACTTCATGATGGAGAACGAGCTTTTCGATGTTCTCGGCAGAAAGACCAAAAGAGCGGGCGGCTATATGACCTACCTGCCCGACTACAATTCTCCGTTTATCTTTGCAAACTTTAACGGCACAGAAGGTGACGTTGATGTCATAACTCATGAATGCGGTCATGCGTTCCAGGGATTTTTATCCGGCAAAGACCCTATTCAGGAGCATCGCGACATTACCATGGAAACCGCAGAAACACACTCAATGTCCATGGAATTTTTCACCGGCGACTGGATGGAGCTGTTTTTCGGTGACAGAGCGGATGATTACAGAGAAATGCATTTAGAGGATGCTGTGGCATTTATCCCTTACGGCTGTATGGTAGATGAATTCCAGCATATCGTATACGAAAATCCCGAAATGACTCCGGCGGAAAGACATGCCGCATGGAAGAAATTACAGCAGGAATACAAGCCTCACTGGGATTTCGGCGATGCAAAATTCTTCTCCAAGGGCGGTTTCTGGCAGAAACAGCAGCACATTTACATGTCTCCGTTCTACTATATCGATTACTGTATCGCACAGACGGACGCTCTGCAGTACAAGGCAAAAATGGATGAAGACTTCAAGTCCGCATGGGACAGCTACTTAAAACTCTGCTATCTGTCCGCAAGCGATTTCTTCACCAGCATGGTAGAAGAGGTCGGACTGGTAAGCCCGTTCAAGGACGGTTGTATCAAAGATGTTGTTGCTAAGCTGGAGAAAAAATTAGGACTCTAAGAGATTCGATAATTCCGGTTGGCAAAAGCCCTGGGATTAAGCAAAAGATGTGGGATTATAAAGGGAAGGAGGAGCATGGAAAATGCAGATATACGCAGACAATGCGGCAACCACAAAAATGAGCGAAACGGCTCTTAAGGCCATGCTCCCCTTTTTACGGGAATATTACGGCAATCCTTCCAGTCTTCACGCAGTGGGACAAAGGGCGGCGGATGCACTGGACAGTTCCCGCAATGCGATAGCCGGATGCTTAGGCTGCTCCCCCAAGGAGATTTATTTCACCTCCGGAGGCAGTGAAGCGGACAATCAGGCAATCCTGTCGGCAGCCAGACTTGGCGAAAAGGCGGGAAAAAAGCACATTATTTCCACGGCATTTGAGCACCACGCCGTACTGCATACTCTGAAAAAGTTAGAGGAACAAGGTTTTACGGTGGAGCTTTTACCTGTGGGAGAACAGGGAAATATTACACCGGGGCAGGTGCGGGATGCTATCCGTGACGATACCTGTCTGGTGACGGTTATGTATGCAAACAATGAAGTAGGCTCCATTCTTCCCATCGGGGAGATTGGGGCTGTTTGTCGTGAAAGGGGCATTTTATTCCACACGGACGCCGTGCAGGCAGTGGGACATCTGCCCATATCGGTTGCGGAGCAGAATATTGATATGCTTTCTTTATCCGCCCACAAGTTTCACGGACCCAAGGGTGTAGGTGCTCTTTATGTGAAAAAGGGCATTGTGCTGACAAATCTGATCGAAGGCGGCGCCCAGGAAAGAGGCAGGCGCGCCGGTACGGAAAATGTTCCCGCCATTGTGGGCATGGCGGCAGCCCTCAAGGAATGTTCGGCACACCTGGAAGAAATAAGCAGCCGGGTGCAGGCTATGCGGGATAAGCTGATTGAGGGTCTGTCACAAATTCCTCACTCCACTTTGAACGGTGACAGCAAGCACAGGCTGCCCGGAAACGTGAATTTCAGCTTCGAAGGGGTGGACGGAGAAACTTTGCTGGTATTGCTGGACTCCAAGGGCATCTGTGCCTCGGCGGGTTCCGCCTGCACTTCCGGTTCCTTAGATCCCAGCCATGTGCTGCTGGCATTGGGCAGACCGCGGGAGATTGCAAACAGCGCCCTGCGTCTGACATTAAGCGATTACAATACAGAAGAGGAAGTTGCTTCTATTATAAAAGAGGTTACGGCTGCGGTGGAATGTCTGCGAGACCGTTCTCCCTCCTGGAAGGCAAAGCTCCGGGGTACTGAAAAATTTATACTTCCCTGAAACGTGCATCCTTTTTACCGTTCTGCCACACTAAAGTGCAGAATCCGAGGATGCACTTTTTCTTTGCCCCTCATATAATAAGAGCGTAGTTTGAAAATAATCTTATGGAGGGAAAAAATTGAAAGCAAGAGATGTTTATTTTAAGACAATGAAGTTTGTGTGGCTTAAGCTCGCACTTGGTGCAGCAGTTATTCTTTTTTCTATCATACTGCTGGCTATCTGTTTAGGACTCGGCAGCCTTGGTCAGGGCGGCGGCATGGTAATCGGTTTCTGGATTTGGCTCATTATGGTGGCAGCGGTAAGCGGTATCGTCAATCACTATGTCGGCTATATGATTAAAGCAGGACATGTGGCAATGGTAACCACCGCTGTAACAACCGGTCAGGTACCCGATAACCAGTTTGAAGTTGCGAAGAATATGGTAAAAGAGAGATTTGCCACAGCAAACGTTTACTTTGTAGTAGACAGGCTGGTATCCGGCGCGGTCAGTCAGTTGCAGAAGGGCTTACAGAAGTTAGATAATCTGCTCGGCGGTATTCCCGGGGTCAGCGCTATTTTATCTTTTGCCCAGATGTTCGTACAGATTGCACTGGGATATGTTGATGAATGCTGCCTGGGCTACACCTTCTTACATAAAGACCAGTCCGCATGTAAGAGCGCAGCAGACGGCGTTGTTATCTACTTCCAGAACTGGAAGAAGCTTTTAAAGGATGCCGCAATTACAACTTTAATCGTTATGGGTATCACCCTTGTGACATGGGCGCTTCCGTTCTTTATCTTCCTTGGCATTTTAGCAGCCTTCAGCGTACAGAATGCATGGATTTTCGCTTTCATCCTTGGTATCATGTTTGCAGCCGTATTTAAGAGCGCATTTATCGACAGCTATATGATGGTAAAGATGATGGTTTCCTACATGGAAGTAGCACCCACCACCCAGATTACCTTCGATTTATATGATAAACTCTGCAAACTGTCCGGAAAGTTCAAGAAGCTTTTCAATAAGGGTCAGGAGGAACAGCAGCAGTATTACGCATACCAGGGCGGCAGCTACCAGACACCGCAGATGTAAGAAGCAGAGATACGAGGGGATAAAAATAGACGGTTTATAACAAAAAAGCTTGAAAACATTTGTTTTCAAGCTTTTTTTATCGATGCGACAGGATTTGAACCTGCGACCTCTACGTCCCGAACGTAGCGCTCTACCAAGCTGAGCCACGCATCGCTTTATGTCGAACATTAAAATAATACACTAAGACGGTGAAAGTGTCAATAGAAATTTACCATTCCCGGAAAAAAGAAACCAGTTTCTGCCAGCTTTCTTCGCGGGCTTTTTTACATTCTTCCGGATATTTGGCTTCCATGGTCATGAATCTGGCAAGTATTTTATACATATCTTCTTCTTTTTTTCCGTTCACCGCCATGGCGCCGGAAGGAACTGCCAGATAATGGCTTGCTTTTTCGTAGATAATACATTCATGACGGTACGGGAATTGTTTGTCCTCCAATACCTTCATGATGCGGGGAAAGGCAATGTCGGAAGGCCAGGTGTCATCATAAGCCGGAGCAAGCAAAAGGACGTCGCCCTTGATGTTTTCTACCTTTATGCGGCTGGCATCGGTGCGGTCGGAAAAGCATTCATTATAATAGAAGCGGTTCATGGCTTTGGAGCCGTAACGAGGGTCTTTTTTCCAGGCGCGCAGCGTTTTTCCTATATGGGACAGGGCTTCCGCCGGTTCGTAGGGTACATCCTCTCCATGAAAGGAGAAATAAGATTTGTGCTGCCGGGAAATCATGTTTTTGCAGCCTTCCACTACGAAATCAAAACCGCAAACGGAAACCACGCAGGAAATATCGGGCAGATAGGAAGCGCAAAGCAGAACGTAGGCAGCGCCCAGGGAAAGTCCCGTCATACCGATTTTAGCAATAGGCACCGGGCATTTGTTTTTCAGGAAATCCACTGCTTTTTCTGCATAATCAATGGGAATGCTGACAGTATGCGGGGACAGGGGCTTCCATAAATAGTAGCCCAAAGACAGCACATGAAAGCCTTCTTTCCATAGAGCTTCGGCACGTTTTTCCACAAACTCCCGTTTTTCACCGCTGCCGCCAACCAGTATAATTGCCTTGTCGGTAGGCACTTTGCTTTCATAAAAGGTTCCTAAAAATCCTTCTTTTTCTAAGGTACAAAGGTACTTTGTGCTTTCAGATATTGTGTTTTCAGGCATTTCGTTTTCGTGCATCCGTGTTTCCTCCCGGTATCAGTTGCTTTCCATGTGACAGTACGTCAGCAGTTGCTTTCCATATGATGGCAGCAGGTGATTTCCATATGGCGTCAGCAGTTGCTTTTCATATGATGGCAGCAGGTAAATTCCGGCTTACTTTGACATAAAAATGTTAGCACAGGCTAACCAGTGTGTCAACACGGGAAAAGCCGCACTCTTACGTGCCGAGGAGAGAAAAAGTGTGGGCGGCATGTATTTTCATTTTTCTTCTTACTTGCCTGAAAGAAAGCCGTGTAGTATGATAAACGCAGGATTAGCAGTAGTTTATAATCGAAAATTTATAATATACAGGAGAAAAATATGTATAACACAATAGTAACTTTGAAAAAGGGCGAGGGCCGCACCCTGAAGGCAGGCAGTGCCTGGGTTTATGATAATGAAATTGACAGCATTATGGGCAGCTTTGAAAACGGAGATATTGTGACCGTTCATGACTTTGACGGCTACTTTTTAGGATATGGTTTTATCAATACCAAATCCAAAATTACCGTGCGCATTCTGTCCCGGAAAAAAGATACGGTAATAGACGACGCTTTTTTGGAAGAAAGAGTGCAGGCGGCTTGGGATTACCGAAAGCAGGTCATTGATACCGGAAGCTGCCGCCTGATTTTCGGAGAGGCGGATTTCCTGCCGGGTATTGTGGTGGACAAGTTCGCAGATGTTCTGGTAGTGGAGTCTCTGGCGCTGGGAATTGATAAATTAAAGCAGCAGATTTTGGACGCTGTAAAGAGAGTACTGGCAAAAGACGGCATTACAGTTCGCGGCATTTATGAACGCAGCGATGCTAAGGTGCGGGAGCAGGAAGGCATGGAGCGTTACAAAGGCTTTATCGGAGAGCCGTTTGATACCCGCGTGGAAATTGTGGAAAACGGCGTCAAATATATTGTAGATGTGGAAGACGGTCAGAAAACGGGATTTTTTCTGGACCAGAAAAAGAACCGTGCCGCTATGCACAGTGTTTGCAAGGGAAAACGTGTACTGGACTGCTTTACCCATACCGGTTCCTTTGCGTTGAATGCCGGTATTGCGGGAGCAACGGAGGTTATCGGCGTGGATGCTTCCGAGCTTGGCGTGGAGCAGGCAAGAGAAAATGCCCGCTTAAACGGCCTGGAGGACAAAGTCAGCTTCGTCTGTGCGGATGTGTTTGATTTTCTGCCGGCACTGGAAGAAAAGGGCGAGAAATTTGATGTGGTTATTCTGGACCCGCCCGCCTTTACCAAGTCCCGTAATTCCATTAAAAATGCAGTGAAGGGCTACCGGGAAATCAATGTCCGGGGCATGAAGTTAGTAAAAGACGGCGGTTTTCTTGCCACCTGTTCCTGCTCCCATTTTATGGACCCGGAGCTGTTCCACAAGACGATTATGGAAGCGGCGCGCGGCGCTCACAAGAGATTGCGTCAGGTGGAATTCCGCACACAGGCGCCCGACCATCCCATTCTCTGGGCAGCGGACTCTTCCTATTATTTAAAATTCTACATTTTCCAGGTTGTGGATGAAAAATAGGTGCTTGTTATTTTTTGAAAATAGGTACCTATTAAGAACAACTTGGATCAGGAAGTTGATACTTTACGTGCGCAGGAGAAAAAAGGCATGAAATCCGCGTAAAAAAGAAAAAGCATTTACGTGCGCAGAAGAAAAAAACTTGAAATCCGCGTAAATCACAGAAAGAATTTACGTGTGCAGGAGAAAAAGGCATGAAATCCGCGTAAATCACAGAAAAAATTTACGTGGATATAGAAGAAAAAAACGCAATCCGCGTAAAAGATGAATTTTGTCTGAATTGTGCTTGCCAAGTGACTAAAGTCCGTGGAGTTAGCGCCCGGGAAGTTAAAAACCAAGATACGAATTTATCTGGAAACCGGCAGGTTACGGGAGGGCACGGGTATTATTTATGAAAGTTGCAGTGGCAATAGACTCCTTCAAGGGAAGTTTAAGCTCCATGGAGGCAGGTGCGGCGATTGCCGAAGGAATACACAGAGTAAGTAAGGATATTGATGTACAGGTTCGGCCTCTGGCGGATGGCGGAGAGGGAACGGTTGAGGCATTGACAGCCGGAATGAACGGAAAAACAGAGCATGTCAGTGTGACAGGTCCTCTGGGAAATACGGTGGAAGCATCTTACGGCATAATTGCGGAAACCCAAACGGCAATTATAGAAATGGCAGCGGCAGCCGGCATTACGCTGCTTGCGGAAAAGGACAGAAATCCCCTTTATACCACTACCTATGGAGTAGGTCAGCTGATACGGGATGCCATTAAAAAGGGTTGCCGGAATTTTATTGTCGGTATAGGCGGCAGTGCAACAAATGACGGTGGTGTCGGAATGCTGCAGGCTTTGGGCTATGGCTTTCTGGATGCAGATGGAAAGCAGGTTCCTTACGGAGCAAAAGGGCTTGCGTTGATAGAAAAAATTACGGATGACCGGGTGGTACCGGAACTGAAGGAATGTCATTTCAAGGTTGCGTGCGATGTGGCAAATCCCCTGTGCGGGGAGCAGGGCTGCAGCGCTGTTTTCGGTCCGCAGAAGGGCGCAACACCGTCCATGATTGCAGAAATGGATGAATGGCTTGCCCGCTATGCCGGACTTACAAAGGACAAGTACCCTGAGTCCGATAAGAACAGGACGGGAACCGGAGCTGCGGGGGTCTTGGCTTTGCCTTTTTGTCCTATACCAATGCGGTATTGGAGTCGGGCGTAAAAATTGTTTTAGAGGAAACAAAGTTAGAGAAATATATAAAGAATGCGGACATTGTCATAACCGGTGAAGGGAGACTGGACGGGCAGACCGTCATGGGAAAAGCTCCCATCGGAGTTGCCGGTATGGCAAAGAAATACGAAAAAAGAGTGCTGGCTTTCAGCGGATGCACCACGGAAGACGCTGTTTTATGCAATCAACACGGAATAGATGCCTTTTTCCCCATATTGCGCTCGGTTACCACGCTGGAAGAAGCAATGTCACCGGAAAAGGCAAGGGAAAATCTGGCGGCAACCGTAGAGCAGGTGTTCCGGCTAATAGCGTGTCTGTAGTGTGATGATTTGGTAAAAATAAGAATCACAACCACCCCGGAGAGAATGCGTAAAGATGACATTTCTTTACCAAAATTCCTCCGGGGTATTTTTTTGTTAAAAATGGATTGACACAGTGGTCTAATCATTGTAGACTAAAATCAAGAAATGGTTTACTGGCATTAGACCAAAGGAGAAAACACATGGACGAGCTGAAATTAGGAGTTGTAGAAGGAAAATTTGCAGACATTATCTGGGAGAATGAACCGCTGTCATCCGGCATGCTGGTAAAATTGTGCGAGCAGAAGCTGGAATGGAAAAAGTCCACCACCTACACCATGCTGAAAAGACTGTGCGAGCGCGGCATTTTTCAAAATGAAAACGGTGTGGTTACGGCTCTTATGAGTAAGGAAGAATTCGGTGCGGCGCAGAGCGAGAAAATCATAGAGGATAATTTTGACGGTTCCCTGCCCGCTTTTATCGCAGCATTTGCCTCGCGCAGGAAGCTGTCCAAGAAGGATGTCGAGGAAATCCAGAAGATGATTGATAAAATGAAGGAAGATTAGTGTGAGAAAATTTTTTCACAAGTTATGAAAGAAACGAGGGACGTGAGATGGAAAATGTCTTTTTGCAGATATTAAACAACGCCATTACCGTAGGCATACTAATTCTTGTCATTATGCTGGTCCGTGTTTTATGCAGGAAAATGCCGAAATGGATAACCTGTCTTTTGTGGATTTTAGTGGCGGCGAAACTGATGATGCCGTTTCCGGTGGAAAGTGTATTCAGTCTGGTGCCCACGAGCGAACCCATTCCCGCCGGTATTGCCATGGAAAGCAATCCGCACATCAGTACCGGCATAGAAAATGTGGACAACCTGATTAACCCGGCGCTGCTGCAGCATTTTACCCCCGGTAAAACGGCAAGTGCAAATCCGCTTCAGGTATGGATGTATGTGGGTACGGTTGTCTGGTTAGCCGGAACGGCGGCGCTGCTTCTGTATGCGCTGGCAGCCTATGTTGCGATAAAATGGAAGGTGAGGGCGTCGGTAAGGACCGAAAAAAATATATATGAGTGTGACGACATTGCGGACCCGTTTATTCTGGGCGTCATTCGTCCCCGGATTTATCTGCCGTCCGGACTTGACGAAGAAACAAAAAAATATGTCCTCAAACATGAAACGGCACACCTTGGCAGAAAAGATTACCTGTGGAAGCCGCTTGGTTTTCTGGTTTTATCCGTATACTGGTTCCAGCCGCTTTGCTGGGCAGCCTATGTTCTGATGTGCGAGGATATCGAATATGCCTGTGATGAAAAAGTTATCAAGGGAGAAACGGAAAGTGCAAGGGCGGACTACTGCAAGGCATTGTTGACTTGCAGCATGCCGAGGAAAATGATTGCGGCATGTCCGGTTGCCTTTGGAGAAAACGGAGTGAAAGGGAGGGTGAAGAACATGATGAATTACAAAAAACCGACATTTTGGATTTCAAGCATTTCCATTGTAACAGTTGTCATTGTGGCGGTGTGCTTTGCGACCAGCCCCAAGGAGAAAGAAGCTGACAACGAAAAAACAACACCTGCCGCCAACAGCGAAATGGAAACAGACAGCACCGGAACACAGGCAGACATCGCCGGAGCAAATCCGGGTGAAACGCAAACGGACGCTTTAGGGGAAGCCACTCCGGAAAGAATTACCAGGGAACAGGAGGCTTTAGCCGGTAATCTTGTGAATACGGAACAGGGGAATATTATTCCGGTAAGAGATGACGGACAGGACAGCGCGGAGCCGGTATGGTATGACACCTTTGATTTTGAAGGACTTGATATCCAACCGCGCTGGTATGACTTTGACGGGTATATGCTGTATTATGCGTATGATATCATGAATAACGAGGATGCTTCTGTGGTGACAGTGGATGTGAAAGATGCTACGAGTGAAGATTTCAGCCGGGTTTATTATAAATCCGGTGAGAATACAACGGAGGAAGGTTCCCGTATTTCAATGTGGGTTATGATTTATCTGGGAGAATACCGTGATTTCTGCGAAGTGACAGTAGGCGCCAAAGGGGATGACAAAGAGTACCGGCTGATACTTCCGAGAAATCTTGATGTGAATGAACAAGGTATGGTGGAAAAGGTGGAAAAGCTGAAAGGCAGGTAGCACCTCAACAGCAATAAGTAAAAAAGTTATAATAAGTCCGTAAGGGCAACAGGAAAAGCCAGCGTCTTGCACACACTGGCTTTTTTACACCCAATTTACAGCTCTGTGATTTTGGATTTTACGGCGCCGTCTTAGAAGTAGCATCGAAAAAGGTCTTACGGCGTGCAGCAGAAAAGAGAGCCGCAGCAAAAGAAGGACCGGAATACGGAAGGAAGAAAAAGATGGACGTAACAGGAATGCTTCCGGTAGAAAGACAGTACTGGGGCAAAATCAGCATAAACAGAGAACATATCCGCAGAAAACATCTGGTGAAGAAAAGTCTGGTTCATGGTTTCCTTTTTTGAAGAACTTCCCGAGGAGGCGGAAGAGAGCGGCAAAGTGGACGGCGCCACGGAATGGCAGCCTGCTGGTTGCCAACATTGCAGTGGTCTGCTCCCTGTTCTTTTTCTGTAATTTCCCGGGCGGTAATGGATTTCGCGTTTTTCAGCAGGAACATCTGCTTGCCGATAGAAGCTCTGGCGAGGTTCATTTTAATGGGATGTACGCCTGCAAAAAATCTTCAAAGTAAGTATAGAAAAGCTCACGGACCTTATCCAGATCACCCATATCCATGTGACAAGACGGTTCAACCGGAAATGGAGGGAAGGGTTGTCATTCAGATGATACATGCCCGCATGCAGGACAATAAGCCTTGACGGCTGCCGGTGGGATGCGGTAGCATGATAAAAATACAAAAGCATTTTGACCGTGCAAGGGAGGGATTTTTTGAGCAGTTATATAGCGGATTTGCGCAAAATCGTAGGGCACCGGACACTGATACAGTGCGCCGGCAGCATTATTATTGAAAATGAAAAGGGTGAAATTCTGCTGGGCAGGCGCACCGACAACCACATGTGGGGGTACGCCGGCGGTTCCATAGAAATAGACGAAAGAATAGAGGAATGTGCGAAAAGGGAGCTTTTTGAGGAAACCGGACTTATTGCCGATGAAATGACTTTTTTTATGATAAATTCCGGCCCGGAGGTGCACTATGTGTACCCTAACGGCGATGAAGTTTCCAATGTAGAAATTATTTATCTTTGCAAAAAATACCACGGAACCCTGAAACGCCAGGAAGAAGAAATCGAGGAGCTGCGCTTTTTTGCCCCTGAAGATGTGCCGGATGCCATTTCCCCGCCCATCCGTCCGGTGGTGGAAAAATATCTGCGGATGCGGCAGAAAGAAAAAATGTCCGACTGACAATTTCCGTCAGCAGGATTTCCGTCAGCAGGAAAATCTTGTGCTTGACATTCTCCCGTTTTATGATATAGTTCTAAATGCAAATGAATTGCATTTGCAAATAAAGACAGGGAGATTATTCTATCATGTGGGACGTTATACTTGATACCGTTATAGACAGTGTAAAACTGATACCTTTTTTATTCCTGACCTATCTTGTCATGGAATATCTGGAAAATAAAGCAGCGGATAAAATGCAGAATGCCGTGAAAAAAGCGGGAAAATTAGGGCCTTTGTTCGGCGGCATTTTAGGGGCGGTTCCCCAGTGCGGCTTTTCGGCGGCAGCCACCAGCCTGTATGCCGGCAGGGTAATTACCCTGGGCACCCTGATCGCCATTTATCTTTCCACATCGGATGAGATGCTTCCCATTCTGATATCCGAAAAGAGCATCGGCACACTGACTATTATCAAAATTCTGATACTGAAAATGGTAATCGGTATGATTGCCGGTTTCCTGATAGATTTTTTTATACGTAAAAGCCATCACGGAGCAGGCGAAGATAAGGAAGAGCATATTCATGAACTGTGTGAGCATGACCACTGCCACTGCGGAAAAAGCAGCAGTATTGTGGGTTCTGCCTTTATCCACACCATAAAAATCACCGGCTTTATCCTGCTTGTTACCTTTATTTTGAATACAGTCCTGCATATGTGGGGAGAAGAAAATCTGCGCGGTCTGTTTTTGAATAAGCCTGTCATCGGGGAACTGATTGCCGGTGTTGTTGGCTTAATTCCCAACTGCGCGGCGTCCGTAGTGCTGACCCAGCTCTATGTGGAAGGTGTGCTGAGCTTTGCCGCCTGCATGTCCGGACTTTTAGTCGGCGCCGGTGTGGGCATCCTGGTTTTATTCCGTACCAACCGGAATGTGAAAGAAAATATAAAAATTGTGGCGCTCCTTTATGGTATCGGCGTCATAGCAGGTCTGCTTTTAGAGCTTGTGCCCGCAGGATTTTTCCGCTGATGCTGTTTCAAGGGAAAAGTGGCATGACCCGGAAAGAGCAGTCATTATAATACAGAAAGAATACTGATTATGGAAGAAAAAGAATATTGTTACCCGAAGGGTATTAAATGGACAAAACAGAGAAAAGATGTATATCATGTGCTGGCGGAAAGTAAAGAACCGCTTTCCGCAACGCAGATTTATCAGGAAATCCTGAAAAAAGAAGGCAACGTGGGGTATGCAATCTCCACCATTTATCGTATTCTTGCCACCTTTGAGGAAATGCATTTTGTGGAAAAAAGCAATTTTATCGGGGATGGTACGGTAGTGTACGAATGGAATAAGGGCAGCCACACACACTATGCCATCTGCCTGCAGTGCCACAAAAAAGTAGCGTTGCAGGTATGTCCTTTTGAGAATCTGCACCTGCACGGCGAGGCAAAGGATTTTGTGGTGACAGGGCATAAATTGGAGCTTTATGGGTATTGTAAGGAGTGCGAAAAGAAAAAAATCAAAAAAATTACAAAAAATTAAAAAAAGGGGTTGCAATTTTTCAAAGTATGACATATAATAACACTTGCGTTGTGAAACAACAAGTAAATACGCACCGCTAGCTCAGTTGGTAGAGCACCTGACTCTTAATCAGGGTGTCCAGGGTTCGAGCCCCTGGCGGTGCACTTACAAGTACCGATTTTCGAGGTTATCTCGGGGGTTGGTGCTTTTTTTGTTTACAGATTGCCCAAAATGTCATATGATATTTATATGCTGTATGACAGTGAGAAAACGAAAGGCAAGAATTATGATTTTTGAAACACATGCCCATTATGATGATGCGGCATTTGATGAAGACAGAGACA
This sequence comes from Clostridium sp. CAG:510, assembly GCA_000434615.1. Classification (GTDB taxonomy): domain Bacteria; phylum Bacillota; class Clostridia; order Lachnospirales; family Lachnospiraceae; genus Acetatifactor. Next base: position 44,971 of record FR880797.1, on the reverse strand, counting down.
GCCTGCTTCCTTCACTGCCGGAGGCGGGGATTGGCAAAGTGGTAAACGTGGGAGCAAGTCTTGCTTCCTGCAGAAAAACCATGGAAATCATGGAAAAATACCCATTTGTGTACGGTGCGCTCGGCGTGCATCCCAGCGAGACGGCAGAGCTTAATGAGGAGAATTTTGCATGGCTTCGGGATGCACTGCTGCATGAAAAATGTGTGGCAGTGGGGGAAATCGGTCTGGATTATTACTGGCCGGAGCCCGACAGGGATACACAGAAAATTTGGTTTAGGCGACAGCTGAATTTAGCAAGAGAACTGCACAAGCCCGTTATCATCCATTCGAGGGACGCAGCACAGGATACCATGGAAATTTTAAGACAGGAGCATGCAGAGGAAATCGGCGGCGTGGTACATCGTTTTTCCTATTCCGAGGAGATTGCGGAAACGGCAGTGAAAATGGGATTTTATATCGGCGTCGGGGGAGTTCTGACCTTTAAAAATGCCGCAAAGATAAAAGAGGTTGTGAAAAAGATACCGCTTGACAGAATTGTCCTGGAAACGGATTGTCCGTATCTTTCACCGGAGCCGTTTCGGGGAAAGCGCAATTCATCTCTGTATATTCCCTATGTGGTGGAAAAAATTGCGGAGCTGAAGCAGGTTTCTGCGGAAGAAGTGGAAGACATTACCTGGAAGAATGCGGAAGATTTATATGGTTTATCAAAAAAGTAAGACAAAGAGTGGGGAAAAGAAATGAAAAAGGAGTATACAGCAGGCGGACGGAAAAGAATTGTTCCACTTATGACTCTTTTGTTTATTGCGGTTATATGTATACTGACAGGGGTAACATCCTATGCAAAAGAGGAAGAGGTTAACAACAACAGAATTTTATTTATCAGTTCTTATTCACTGTCAAGAGATACCGTACAGTTAGAAATTGAGGGGATCCAGAGTGCACAGCCGGATGATTTTATACTGGATTATGAATTCATGGATACATACAGAGTATATGACGATACGGCTATGCAACTGTTTTATGAAGGACTGAAATATCGATTGTCCCAGGTGGAGGAATACGATGCGGTGATTCTGGGAGATGATGCGGCGCTGCGTTTCTTTCTGAAGTACCGCGAAGAGCTGTTTTTGACACAGCCGGCCTTTTATATAGGGGTAAATGATGAAGCTTTAAGTAAAAGGGTAGAGAAAGACCCCAATATAAAAGGGATTATGGAGCGGCTGCCTGTAAAAGAAAATCTGGAAAAGGCACTGGAAATCTACCCGGAAGCGGAAACGGTGTATGCCATTGTGGATGACAGCCTGACGGGAACTGCCGAAAGCCAGAATTACGATGCCATGCAAAAGGAATTTCCGGACCTTAATTTTGAGAAAATCAATACCTCACAGTTGACGCAGGAAGAGCTTCGCAAGCAGATTATGGCCATGCCGGAGAAAGCCATTCTGATTTATTACTGCATGAACGAGGATGCGGAAGGCAGACAGTACACCAATAAAGAAGCGGTAAATTTTATATCCCTTTATACGAAGATTCCGATTCTGTACTTTCTGGAAAATGACCGGATTGGTGAAAACATACTGGGTGGATATTGCTTTTCTATAAAAAATTCTGCGACGGAAGTTATGAAAGCGGCGGTCAAAGTGGTTCGCGGCGACCGTAAAATGCAATATGTGTATTTTAAGGATAGTGGACTTTATGTCTGGAGTCTGAATGCGGATATGTTGAAGAAGTTTCAAATCAGCCGCAAATATTTCCCGGATGATACGGTTTATGTAAACGATGTTCCGTCCTTCTGGGAGAAAAACAGTGAGATTATTACGCCGATTATCCTGATTGTTGTGGTTTTGTGTGCTATTTCAGCCTGGCTGTGCCTGGATAACGTAAAGCGACGTAAGATGATGAAGGAGATGGAAGAAATGAAGGACCATCTGGAGAATGCATCCCAGCATGACTTCCTGACGGGACTTCCCAACCGCTCCAAATTTATGTCGGATCTGCAGGAGATTATAGCAAAGAAGCAGCCCTGTACCGTTATTATGCTGGATTTGGATAACTTTAAGGGCATCAACGACACCATGGGTCATGCCATGGGTGATGAAGCGCTGAAGGGAGTTGCCAACCGGCTAAAAACTCTTAAGACACCGCTTCTTACAGCATATCGTTTTGCCGGTGATGAATTCATTCTGATTTTGCGCAGCGACAATCCTAAGATTTCCGACAATGCGGTAATGCAGTGTCTGCAGGTATTCCGCAAGCCCTACAAGATGATGGGGAAGCCTATGGATATCCACGGCAGTATCGGTGCGGCATGCTATCCTGCCGACACCCTGGATATGGAAACACTGATTGTCTGTGCGGATGACGCCATGTATGCCATCAAGAAAGAGGGCAAGAACGGCTGCATGTTCTACCGGGATTTACCTAAAGATATTGATAAAAAATAAATATTTATTGAAAAACGATAAAAATATATTGACAGTCGATATGAGACCATGCTATAGTGAGTACACGTTAAACAGGTGTGCTTCTATGGCATGGTTTTTTTCTGTGGCAAATCCCGCTGCACGGCATTTTGTCATCGGAAAGGAAAGAGGTTATCATGAAAAAAGAAACGATTGTAAAAATAACGAAGTATCTTTTGGATTTTATGTTCTTTGCGGGCATTCTGGTGACACTGACGCTGCCTCTCAGCGTGAAATGGCTGGGCAAGTATTTAGATGCCTGCAAAAACCACTATGGAGAAACGGTGACGATTTATTTTGTGCTGGGTGTACTTGCCATTGCCATTCTGGGCGAGCTGCGTAAAATGTTCCGCACGGTACTTAAGGATGACTGTTTTGTGCAGGAAAACGTAGTGAGTCTGCAGCGCATGGGAACCTACAGCTTTATGATTGCTTTATTTTCACTGGTGCGCATGCTGTTGTTTGTATCCATTACCATGCTGGTAGTCATCCTGGTGTTTATCGTTGCCGGACTGTTCAGCAAGACGCTTGCCATTGTCTTTGACAAGGCGGTGAAGTATAAGGAAGAGAATGATTTGACGATATAAAGAGCCATCAAGGGTCATGTGTGAGCTGAAAAGCGGGAACGAAGCGGAAAAGACGATAAACACATGGGATGCATAGGCAGAAACGCATGGATGCAAGGGCAGAAAGGAAGATTGATATGGCGATTAAGATAAATCTGGATGTAGTGATGGCGCAGCGTAAAACAGGGCTTACGGAGCTGGCGGAGCAGGTAGATCTGACACTTGCAAACCTGTCCATCTTAAAAAACAACAAGGCGAAGGCAATCCGTTTTTCCACCCTTGAGGCTATCTGCAAGGCGCTGGACTGCCAGCCGGGGGACATTCTGGAATATGTGGAAGAAAAGGAGGAAGAGGACCATGAATGACAGGAACTTAACAGGTAAAATGAAAGAAAATTACCGCTTCTTTGGGATAGGTACGGCATTGTATGCCGGTTTTTACGCCCTGTGTCTGTATAAAAACAGCGGAGGCATTGCCTTTACTTTTTTTATCGCAGGAAGCCTCTGGTTTTACTGCTTATGTATGAAAAAGTTAGAGGTTTCCTTAAAAAAAGGCAGCATTTTTTATCTGGTGACGGTGATGCTGCTGGCGGTATCGACCTTTATAACGGGGGACGGCAGAATAATCGCCATGAATAAAACCGGTATCTTTTTCCTGACGGCAAGCTTTCTGCTGCATCAGTTTTTTGAGGATAAAAACTGGAGCTTTTTTAAGTACATGGGAAATATCATAAAGCTGCCCTTCGTCTGGATTGCCAAGGTGCACAGACCCTTTGTGGATTTCCATAAGAAGGAAAATGAAAAGCAGGATAACAATGCACTTTACGTGGTGCTCGGTCTGCTTGTGGGTATTCCGCTGCTGATAGTTGTCTGGGGGCTGCTGTGTGCGGCGGATGCGGCATTTGCCCGGATTAGCCGGAATATATTCGGAAGCCTGAATTTTGGCAGTGGTTTTCAGATTGTGTTCATGGTGTTGGCAGCATTCTTTGTCACTTACGGTATTTTTGCCTATCTGGCAGAGCGTTCCCTGTCGGATGAAGCTCGGGAAAAAACACCGGCGGAGGCGCTTCCCGCCATTATTGTGCTGATACCGCTTACTGTTCTTTATATGGTTTTCTGTTGGATACAGATTTTCTGTCTGTTTGGCGGAAACTTTAATATGCAGGGAATGACCTATGCGGAATATGCCCGGAGAGGATTTTTCGATTTACTTGCGGTCTGCATCCTGAACCTGATACTGGTGCAGGCGGGCTATGGTTTTTTTAAGAAGAACAAGGTTCTCAATATAACTATGACAGTTATGTCAGCTTGTACATACATTATGATAGCTTCCTCTGCGTTCCGTATGATACAGTATGTGAAGCATTATAACCTGACCTTCCTCAGAGTGTTTGTCCTGTGGTTTCTGGTGGTGCTCACCGTGCTTCTGACAGGCGTGATTATCAGTATTTTCAAAAGAAGCTTCCCACTGTTCCGGTTCAGCATGGTGGTGGTGACGGTGTGCTATCTGCTCCTATCCTTTGCCCATGTGGATTACTGGATTGCCAGCTACAATCTGTACAGAGGCGAGACAGCAGGCACGGCATCGTACCACATGGGACATACGGACTATTCCTATCTGCGGTACATGTCATCGGATGCGGCTCTGGCATTCCGGGAATATATAGAGGATGGGGGAAAAGAAGCTGCTTCCGCAGACGAGGGTGTATGGTATGGGGAAGACGGTGAAAGAGAATATTTTGTTCTGGAAGAGGACTGGCTCACATACTATACGAAGAGAATGGATACACGGTACGAAAAGATGGGTATCCGCGGTTTTAATCTTTCACAATACATTGCAAATAAGGTGCTGCACGGGAATTAACCCGGCAGCACCTTGCTGTTTTCATTCTTGCATATTTGGCACATCACCGGTACATCACTGGCAGCACCCTGTTGTTTTATAATTTCGTGGTCCACTTGGTGCAGTCCCACACGTCGGTTGCCCAGTCTTCATAAAATTCCGGCTCGTGGCAGACCATGAGGATACTGCCTTTATATTCCTGCAGGGCACGTTTCAACTCGTCCTTGGCATCCACGTCTAAGTGATTGGTGGGTTCGTCCAGAATAAGCACATTGGTATTTTTGTTAATCAGCTTGCAGAGACGCACCTTTGCCTGCTCGCCGCCGCTTAATACCTTCACCTTGCTTTCGATATGCTTGGTGGTGAGACCGCATTTCGCCAGAGCGGAGCGCACCTCATACTGGCTCATGCCCGGGAATTCCTGCCAGATTTCTTCGATGCAGGAGGTTTCAATGCCGGCAGGAGTTTCCTGCTCAAAGTAGCCGATTTCCAGATAGTCACCCTGTTCGGTGGTGCCGGACAGAGGAGGAATGAGTCCCAAAATGCTCTTTAACAAAGTGGATTTACCGATACCGTTGGAGCCGGTCAGGGCAATTTTCTGACCTCTCTCCATGGCAAGGGTAAGCGGATGGGAAAGGGGTTCGTCATAACCGATAACCAGGTCCTTCGCTTCAAAAATATAACGTCCCGGGGTGCGGGCTTCCTTAAAGCGGAATTCCGGCCTGGGTTTCTCCGCAGCCAGTTCAATCACATCCATTTTGTCTAATTTTTTCTGACGGGACATCGCCATATTACGGGTTGCCACCCTTGCTTTGTTTCTTGCCACAAAATCCTTCAAATCGGCAATTTCCTTCTGCTGCCTGTTGTAAGCGGCATTGAGCTGCGCTTTCTTCATGGCATAGACTTCCTGGAATTTATCGTAGTCGCCCACGTAGCGGTTTAATTCCTGATTGTCCATATGGTAAATCAGGTTGACAACGCTGTTTAAGAAAGGAATGTCGTGGGAAATCAGAATAAAGGCATTCTCATAATCGGTCAGATAACGTTTCAGCCAGGCAATATGCTCGGCATCCAGGTAGTTGGTAGGCTCGTCCAACAGGAGAATGTCCGGTTTTTCCAGCAAAAGCTTGCCAAGCAGCACCTTGGTACGCTGACCGCCGCTTAAGTCGGTGACATCCTTGTCAAGTCCCAGGTCCAAAAGCCCCAGCGCTCTTGCCACTTCCTCCACCTTGGCGTCAATCATGTAAAAATCATGCATGGTCAGCAAATCCTGAATGGTGCCAAGCTCTTCCATGTAGGCGTCCATTTCTTCCGGAGAAGCTTCCCCCATCCTGTCGCAGATTTCATTCATGCGGGTTTCCATCTCAAATAAAAAGTCGAAAGCCGAGGAAAGTACCTGGCGGATAGTCATGCCTTTTTGCAGGACGGTGTGCTGGTCAAGATAGCCCACACGGACATTTTTTGCCCATTCGATTTTGCCCTCATCCGGCATGAGCTTGCCGGTAATAATATTCATAAAGGTGGATTTTCCTTCGCCGTTGGCACCGATTAAACCGATGTGTTCTCCTTTTAAAAGACGAAAAGATACGTCCTGAAAAATGGCACGGTCGCCAAATCCATGAGTCAGATGTTCCACGTTTAAAATACTCATAATAATCTCCATTTCTTTTATAACCTGCGATTTAGTATAGCATGACCTTATTTTTTCATGCAAGAGGTATATTTTGCGGACGGAAGAGGCATACTTTGGAAAAGATTGCATTTTGCGGAAAAGCTTTGCAAAAAGCTGTTCCAATCTGCAGAAAGAAAGGAAAGTAACAATGAAGAAAAATAAAATTTTAACGGTCTGCTCATTGCTGGCAGTGTCCGTGGTACTGCTTACGGCATGCGGAAAGAAAAATAACGGAAACACCGGGGAAAATACGGAAAGCACTACGCCCCAGACATCTTCCCAGGCGGGAAACAATACCGGAAATACCCTTGCGGAAAGCACGGAACCTGCACAGGAAAGCAGTCTTATGTACCTGCGTGATGCCGTAGCGGAAGCCCTTGGTGAGGACTACTGGCCCGACTCCGTAATGGAGCCTGAGTATGTGCAGGATTTGTACGGACTGAAGCCGGATATGTATGAGGATATTTTTGTGGAAACACCAATGATAGGTACGAATGTGGACACCCTGATCATTGTGCAGGCAAAAAAGGACCGGGTGGAAGATGTCGAAAAGGCTCTGAATACCTACCGGGAGGGCGAGATTAACAACACCATGCAGTATCCGATGAATATAGGAAAAGTGCAGGCTTCCCGCATTGAGACCATTGATAACTATGTATTTTTTATCCAGCTTGGCGGCAGCTCCGTAGATGCGGAAGAAGAGGGTGAAGAAAAGGTAATGGAATTAAGCCGGGAGCAGAATGAGAAGGCCCTGGAAGCCATCCGTCAGGCCCTGGAGGAAAACTCCGCCGGCAGCGGACGCACCCGGTAAACCTATGGTTTTGTCCGGTGTAGTCTTTTTGTTCCGGTTTCTACCGATATTTTTTCTATTGTATTTTCTGACACCGAAAAAGGCTAAAAACGCAGTGCTCCTTGCAGGGAGCCTCCTGTTTTATGCCTGGGGAGAACCGGTTTACATTGTCCTTATGCTGTTTTCCACGGTATCGGATTATCTGCATGGCATGCTGATAGAGAGAAACAGGGGGAAGCGGAAAGCCTTTTACTTTCTGCTTTCCTCCCTCACAATCAATCTGGCCATGCTCGGCTTTTTTAAATACAGCGGTGTAAATCTGCCGCTTCCCATCGGCATCTCTTTTTATACTTTTCAGACCATGTCCTATGTAATTGATGTGTACCGGGGCGAGGTGCCGGCACAGAAAAATTTTCTGCAGTTTGCGGTTTTTGTGACGATGTTTCCCCAGCTTGTGGCGGGACCCATTGTGACCTATGGTGATGTGGCGGAGCAGTTAAAGGAAAGGCATGCTTCGCCGGAGAACATGGCAGCAGGTATAGTGCGTTTCCTTGTCGGACTGGCAAAAAAGGTGCTTCTTGCCAACAATATCGGTGTTTTGTTTACGGAAGTAACATCGCTGTCATCAGAGAAAATGACAACTATGTCAGCATGGCTGTGCATTCTGGCTTATGCGTTTCAGATTTATTTTGATTTTTCGGGTTATTCGGACATGGCAATCGGGCTGGGAAAAATACTGGGCTTTACTTTCCCGGAAAACTTTCATTATCCGTATATTGCCCGCAGTATTACGGATTTCTGGCGTAGGTGGCACATGTCCTTAAGCGGCTGGTTCAGGGATTATGTTTACATTCCTCTCGGCGGCAACAGGAAAGGAATGAAACGGCAGCTTTTGAATATTTTTATTGTCTGGACGTTGACCGGCATCTGGCATGGGGCGGGTATCAATTTCCTTTTGTGGGGTATGTGGTTTGCTCTTTTTCTTATATTGGAAAAGCTGTTTTTGGGAAAAATCCTGCAGAAAATACCGGGATTTTTCGGCTGGATGTATACCATGTTCCTGGTACTTTTAAGCTGGAGCTTTTTTTCCATAGAAGACGGAGCGGTGCTTGCCAATGTGTGGCGTTCCCTGTTTTTCCGGGCGCCGGGAGGTGTATTCAACCGGGAAGCCCTTTATTTCTGGGAAAATTACCGGCTTTTGTTTTTCCTGCTTGCGGTCTGTTCCCTTCCCGTTGGAAAAAATGCGGCGGAAAAAATATGGCGGCACCTCTTCTGCACAGAGCATATCCAATCGGTGAAAGCAAGAGTACTGTCCTGTGCAGGGGCGGCTTCCTATACGGCATTGGAGATTTTATATCTGGGCGGATTGTTTCTGCTTTCCGTAGCCAATATTGTGGATGCCAGTTATAATCCGTTTCTGTATTTTCGATTCTGATGGAGGTGGGCAAAATGTCATCGGAGAAAAACTTCGCAGAACGTCTGCGGACGTGGGCAGTGCTGACGGTATTTCCGGCAGTTCTGCTTTTGATTTCCGTTGTGGACATGCTGCGTCCGGCAAAACTGTATTCTTCCTATGAAAATCGGAAACTGCAGCAAAAGCCGGAGCTTTCGGTACAGGCTGTCCGCACCGGCAGCTATATGAAAGAATATGAGGATTATGTAGCCGACCAGATTTTGGGGCGAAACCGTTATATTGCCATAAAGAGCGCGACTGACAGGGCGTTGGGGAAAAAGGAAATCAACGGCGTGTATTTAGCAACGGATGGAACTCTCATAGAAAAGCACACGGAGGAATTTTCCACACAGAATACAGAAAAGACCCTGGAAGGACTGCAGACCCTGGAACGGCTGCTGCAAGGGAAGAGCCGGAGCTTTCAAGTATTGCTGGCGCCCACGGCAGACAATGTATACAGTGAAAAACTGCCGGCTTATGCGGAGGTGTTTCCGGAAGAAGCGCTGTGGCGGCAGTTCCGGGATGCATGCGGAGAAAATACGGTGTTTCCGGATGTGTTTTCCCCTTTACGCAGTCATGCGGAAGAATACATTTATTATGGAACGGATCACCACTGGACCACACGGGGGGCTTATTATGCCTATCAGACCTGGGCAGCGGAAAATAATGTGACAGCAGTGTCGTATAACACGGATAAGGTTTCGGAAACTTTTTACGGCACACTGCATTCCAAAACCAATCTGCCGGGACTGCCCTTCGATATTATAGAAGCCTATGCCTATGAGGGTATGCGGGAAGTGTACTACGATCTGTCGGAGACACCGGAGTATTCTCTTTATGCGGAAAAGTATCTCTCCGGGAAGAACCAGTACGGGTATTTTTTAGACGACAATCACATGCTGATAGAAATCCGGAATACCTCCTATAAGAAGGAGTCCATGGACAGAGAAAGAAAAAACAAAGGAACCTCTTTATTTATCATAAAGGATTCCTTTGCAAATTGTATGGTTCCGTATCTCAGCGAACATTATGAAACCATTTATATCTTAGATTTACGGTACTATAAAGGTAAGCTGACACAACTTCTTGACAGGTATGTCACAAAAGATACGGATGTGCTTATTCTTTATAATATGTCTCATTTTGTAACGGAGTTCCGTTTTTGGGAATGACCTCTATATGGGAGTAGGTATTCACCAGTGTGACTACCAGCACAAGCAGGAGGACAAGTATCAAAACGAGAGTCACCGCATTTATGGCGCTGAACAACAGCAGTATTTCCGCAAGAATAAAGAAGCAGTAGAAGCCGGTCACGATACGGTAAGCTAACAGCCGTCCGGGGGTCTGCGCAAAGATAAGTCGTAAGACTCCTGCAAAAACGGCGAGAAACACATGATAAATGACGGCAGCCCAGAGGATAATCCGGGCGAGCCACAAGCCTAAGGCTCCCATTCCGTAAACAATGGAATTTACCAACAGTCCGTAACCTTCCGGGTCGCTGATTTCATCACCGGACAGGGTGGCTTCTATCTTGTCTGCTATCTGCTCAAGGCCGCTGTTATAAGAGTACAGACTTGCCAGAAACAGACCGGCAATGCCGGTAATCACGAGGAATACCAGCAATGCCGTGAATAAATTTACATTTTGTCTGCTAAAAACTTTCTGGTTCATGAAGAAACAGTTTCCTTTCGTGTACCTTTTTTATGTACATGTTCCGCCTGGTTTCGTTTACATGAAGTCCGGTTCGCCGCTTGCGTCGGTAGTTGCTGCTTTGGCGGGAGCGGGTGCATCGGCTACGTCGTTATTCTTTAAGAAGCCGGAAAGCACTGCGTTCAGGTCTACACCGGTGGACTCTTTTAAGCCGTCGGTTACCTGATTTAAGGTGTTCATAACGTCCTTCATGAGTTTTGCGGAGTTGCCGTCACCGTACATGGTAATCTTGTCAACCTTGGCAAGAGGTTCGGCAGCGTTGCGGACTACGTCGGGCAGAGCCTTGAAGTACATTTCGAGCACAGCGGCTTCCCCCATCTTGGCCATAGCTTCGGCTTTCTTTTCGATACCTTCTGCTTCTGCAACAGCTTTTGCCTGAATGGCTTCTGCTTCCGCAAGACCCTTGATACGGATACCTTCCGCTTCCTGTTCCTTTGCGTATTTTTCGGCTTCTGCCTGGATTTTAAGCGCCTGAGCCTGCTGCTCTAATTCGTATTTCTTAGCTTCTGCATCACGCTGACGCTGATAGAGCTGGGCGTCTGCCTGCTGCTGTTTTGCAAACTTTTCCGCCTCCGCTTTCTTTTTAACCTGTGCATCCAGTGCCTGCTCCATAACTTCGGCTTCCTTCTGCTTTAAGAGAATTTCCTTTTCCTGCTTTGCAATGTTTGCGTTAGCGGTGGTAATTTCGATGGTCTTTCTCTGTTCCTCCTGCTGAATCTGGTAAGCGGCATCCGCTTCTGCCTTCTTGGCATCGGATACTCTCTTCAGTTCAGCCTGGGTAATAGCAAGCTCGTTGTTTTTCTGTGCAATGTCCGTCTGTGCGGCAATCTGCGCTTCGTTGGCTTCTCTCTGCGCATTTGCCTGCGCCTTTGCGATTTCCTTTTCACTTTCGGCACGGGAAATAGCGGCGTTCTTCTGGATTTTAACGATGTTGTCCACACCTAAGTTTTCGATAACACCGTTGCCGTCCACGAAGTTCTGTACGTTGAAGCTGACAATGTCAAGACCCATGGCAGCTAAGTCGGGCTCTGCGTTTTCCTTTACCAGCATGGCGAATTTCTGACGGTCGCTGACCATTTCTTCGAGGTTCATCTTACCTACGATCTCACGCATGTTACCTTCGAGAACTTCTCTTGCCACCTGGCCGATGTAATCGGTTTTCTTATTTAAGAAGTTCTGTGCGGCTAAAGCAAGCTGGTCGGGGTTCACACTGATTTTTACGTTTACGGCTGCGTCCACACGGATATTAATGTAATCTGCGGTAGGTACGGCAGATGAAGTTTTTACATCAATGGGTATTAACTGTAAATTCAGTTCATCCTTTTTCTCAAAGAAAGGTATTTTCACACCGGCGCGTCCGATAAGGATTTTGGGACGTTTTCTCAGACCGGAGATGATGTAGGCGGTATCGGGAGATGCTTTTACATATCCGGATATCAGGATGATTAAAACAACAAGTACAATGAGTGCGACAGGCACTACTTTTACAATCATATCTGTATTCATATGATTTCTCCTTTCAGTTAGGGATTAATGGTTGCTTACTTTTTTGTAAGATTAAAATTATTATAACATATCCGCCGGAAGAAAAAATAGAGGAGAATGGCACGTTATCTGTAAAATTTATGCAATATTTTTATTCTGATGCACGATGGAATGCAGATATGTGCAAAATGGGGTATTGTTATTGAGGGGAAGCTCATGCTATAATGATTTCACTGGGCTAAAGCGACTGCTTCCTATTAAAAGACGAGAGGAAAGACAAATGCAGATAGACAAAAATATGATAAAAGCAGTTATTTTTGACATGGACGGCGTTCTTTTCGATACTGAGAGGCTTTGCAAGGATGCCTGGGCAGCCGCGGCAGAGGAAGCCGGACTGGTAAACGGACCGGAGGATGAGAAGAAGCTTTACGATGCGGTCAACCATTGTATCGGTCTCAACGGCACGGACACGAAAGAATACCTTTGCAGTGTGTACGGCAGCAGTTTTTCCTACGAAGAGCTTCACGGACTTTGCAGCCGCAATATGTCACAGATGATAGAAAGGGACGGTCTTCCCATGAAAGAGGGAGTCCGGGAGCTTTTATCCTATTTAAAAGAAGCCGGTTATAAAATCGGGCTGGCATCCTCAAGCCGGAGGGAAAGCATTGAGAGCCATTTAAGCAGAGCCGGAATTTCCGCCTATTTTGAGAGCATTATCAGCGGAGACATGGTGGAGCACAGTAAACCCGAGCCGGATATTTACCGGATTGCCTGTGCATCCCTTTCGGTGGAGCCGGAAAATGCCATTGCCATTGAGGACTCTCCCAACGGACTTAAATCCGCATACCGGGCAGGTATGTACCCGGTTATGGTGCCGGATATGATTGCACCTACAGAGGAAACCGATAAACTTATCGGCGGCAGAAAATTTGACAGTCTTATTCAGGTAAGAGACTGGATGAAGGAGTAAAGATTGGCGACATTAGGAATCCCGCAGAATACCATTGCGGTCTTGCAGAAATATAATTTTACATTTCAGAAAAAATACGGTCAGAACTTTCTGATTGACTCCCATGTGCTGGAGAAAATCATGGATGCGGCGGAAATCGGCAAGGATGACTGCGTGGTGGAAATCGGTCCCGGCATCGGCACCATGACACAGTATCTGGCAGAGCGTGCCGGAGAAGTGGTAGCCGTGGAGATTGATAAAAACCTCATTCCCATTCTGACGGAGACTCTGGCGGACTACAAAAATGTGTCCATTATCAACGAGGATATCCTGAAGGTGGATTTAAACCGTATTGTAGAGGAAAAAAACGGAGGCAGGCCGGTCAAAATCGTGGCAAACCTTCCCTATTACATAACGACTCCCATTATCATGGGACTTTTTGAAAATCATGTACCGGTGAAAAGCATTACGGTTATGGTGCAGAAGGAAGTGGCGGACCGCATGCAGGTAGGTCCCGGCACAAAGGATTACGGCGCCCTGTCTTTAGCGGTGCAGTATTATGCCAAGCCGGAAATTGTGGCAATCGTGCCGCCCAATTGTTTTATCCCGAGGCCCAATGTGGCAAGTGCGGTTATCCGTCTTACCTGCCATGAAAAAAAGCCGGTGGAAGTGAAGGATGAGAAAGGCATGTTTGCTCTTATCCGGGCTTCCTTCAACCAGCGGAGAAAAACGCTGGCAAACAGTCTTTCCAATGCACAGAACCTTTCCCTCACGAGGGAACAGGTGACGGAGGCGCTTGAAAGCATGCAGCTTTCTCCCACAATCCGCGGAGAAGCCCTTACTTTGGAACAATTTGCTGCTCTGGCAGATATATTGTTATAGAAACTTTTAATTACTTTTCTATTTTGAAAAAATGAAAGGCGGAGGAGATATGTTTTGTAGAAAATGTGGTAAAGAAATCAACAATACTTCCAGGTTCTGTCCTTTTTGCGGTACGCCGGTTGTGATGCCGGCAGCTCCGGTTCCCGTTACAGATCCTGAGCCCGCAGCGCCTGCATCTGCAACGGTTGAAGCACCTGCTGCGGCAGAAGCGGCAGCACCCGTTATGGAAGCGCCCGCAGCGGAAACAGCACCTGCAGCGGAGACACCTGCGGAAGCAGCGCTGGAAACGCCTGTGGCAGAGGCACCTGCGGAAGCAGCGCCGGAAACGCCTGTGGCAGAGGCACCCGCGGAAGCAGCGCCGGAAACGCCCGTGGCAGAAGCACCCGCAGAAGCAGCGCCGGAAGCACCCGCGGCAGAAGCACCTGCAGAAGCAGCACCGGAGGCGCCCGTGGCAGAGGCAAACACAGCAGCACCTGCACCGGAAGCCGTTCCGGCAATGGCAGCACCGGCAACACCCGTACAGCCCGCACCGGCACAGCCGATGATGAACCAGGCGCCCGTACAGCCTGCACCGGCGCAGCCGATGATGAACCAGGCACCCGTACAGCCTGCACCGGCACAGCCCATGGGCGGTCAGCCTTATCCGCAGCCCGGCGCACCGGTTCCCCCTGCTTATTCTCCGATTCCCGCAGATAAGCCGGAAAAGAAGAAAAAAGGAAAAGCAGGCGTGGTAATTGCCATTATCCTGATTGTGTTACTGTTAGCCGGAGGCGTAGCAGCCGCTTACTTCTTTATCTTTGCTTCTCCTGCAAAGAAGATCAGCAAAGCCATTGAAGCCGGCAATATGGAAACCGTTACAGAATTGTACGAAAAGGTGAACAGTGAGAAGGACAAAGACCAGATCAAGAGTGAGCTGCTTACTTATGTGCAGACACTGGAAGGCAATTATCTGGCGGAAGAAATTACCTACGAAGACGCTATCCGGACCATGGAAGACCTTCGTGATGTTGTTTTCACGGACGGTGAGATAGAAGACATCATGCATATGGTAAGCAAAATCCATGACTCCCGTGAAAATTTTGCCAAGGCAGAAAAACTGGCTGCGACCGGTACCTGGAAAGATTATTACGATGCAATCGGCTACTATGAAGAAGTAGTTTCCGATGATACCCTGTATTATGACAAGGCACAGGATGCGATTGCAAACTGCAAGACAGAATGCATCAGCGCTGCGGAAGCAGAAGCGGACGGCTACATAGCAGACGGTGATTATGATGCGGCGGTAAGCTTTTTAGAGGACGCTTACTATGACACCGGATACAATGAACTGTATGATAAAATGGATCAGGTAAAAGCCGATATGAAGGATGCTCTGCTGGAAAAGGCAATCGAGAATGCCAAGGCAGAAGTAGCGGCAGGCAATTACACTGAAGCAAGAAGTATTATTAACAACGCAAAAGAAGACTACGGTTATGATTCCCGTTTTGATGACATTCTTGCCGGCATTCCGGTAGATACCTCTCTGGTAGGAAAATGGAAGCTGGAATATGACATGAATGACATAATTGCAGAAACCGTCGGCGAAGACATGGATAATTTTGACAGCGAGTTCTATGTAACCTTCATCTTTGAGTTTACAGAGGACGGTATCTGCAGATTGTCCCTGGATGAAGACAGCTTTGTAAAGAGCTTTGACTCCTGGAAGGATGACCTTTTAGACTATCTGATTGACATGGCACTGGAGGAATACATTTCCGACGGAAGCATGACAAAAAAAGAGTTTGAAAAAGCATTTAAGTCTACCTACGGCATGACACTCAAAGAGTACTTCTCCGAAATGCTGGATGAAGAACTGGATGTTTCCGAACTCTTAGATGAAACGGAAACAGAAATGAAGTACTATGTAGAAGGCGACAGACTGTATCTGATTGATGATACGGATACAGAGGATTATTACGAAAACTTCTATATTGAAGGGGATACCCTGGTATTGGGTGGTGACGGAAGCTTAAGTGAAGCAGAAATCCTTCCCGGTTTAAGTTATCCTCTGCAGCTTATTAAAGTAGTAGATTAACAGGATGCCAAATAAATGAAAAGAAACGGCCGGATGCGGTCGAATGAAAGGAAAACTATGAAAAAATTAACCAGAATTGCAGCAGTATTAATGATTCTTGTCATGACATTTGCCCTTGTAGGATGCGGAGATGATTCTAAGGCTCTCATCGGAAAATGGGGTATGAAGTATGATATGCATGACGCAGTTTTAGAGCAGATGGGCGATGAATTCGCAGATTTCAAGAGCTCTCTCGAAGTAACCATTTTCTTTGAATTCAAGGAAGACGGCACCATGGAAATGAGTGTTGACAATGACGAGTTCGCAGCTAACTACGCTAACTGGCTGGAAGATTTCTCTGACTATGCTGCAAATTACATTTATGACAGCAATCCCGATTACAGCAAAGAGGATATCGATGCTGTATATTCTCCCAATGTAAAGGAATACATCAAGAGCATGATGGAAGAATCCGTACAGCCGGAGGATGTCACCGCAGATATGCACCAGGAAGGTGTATGGGAAGCTAAGAACGGCAAAATCTTCATCTCTGACGGAGACACCGTTGACAAGACTTCTTATGATTTGTATACCATTTCCGGAGATACCCTGACTTTTGAGTTACCCGAGGGGGCTGAGGCAGACGGTGAAAATGTACTTCCCGGCATGGAATACCCTCTTGTATTCACCAAAGTAAAATAATCTAAAAATATATAGAAACGACATCTTGTAATCTGATATCGGGGAAACGTACAACATCTTGCATTTTTTGTGTACTTTCCTCGATATTTTTTTGACATTGTATGGTCATTTATGATAAACTGAAAAAGTATAAAAAGTGGGGAAGTTTACACTTTTCATGAAATTTGGAGATTTAATCGAGGAAGGGCATCAGCCGTGGATAAATACGAATATAAAGTCAGATTACAAGAGATAAAGGATTTAATCGCAAAAGGTGAGTATGTGGAGGCTGCTTCCATTGCAGATACCATTGACTGGACCAAAGTAAAAAGCGTTATGATGCTTTGCACCATCAGCGATTTATATAAAATAAACAGAAGATTAGAAGATGCCAGGGATTTGCTCCTTTTAGCATACGACAGATATCCGGGAGGACGTTCCATTGTATATTCCCTCTGTGAGCTGTTTATCAAAATGGGCGATGTCGTGCAGGCGGTAGAGTACTACAAAGAATTTGTGCAGATTGCACCCAAGGACACCGGCAGATATATCCTGCAGTATAAATTATACGAAGCACAGGATGTCAGCATTGAGGAAAGAATTGAAGTATTAAAGGAATTAAAATCTAAGGAATACATCGAAAAATGGGCATATGAACTGGCTTATTTATATCATAGGATTGGACTTGCCACCAAATGTGTGGAAGAATGCGATGAACTGATTTTATGGTTTGGTGAGGGTCGTTACGTTATGAAGGCTATGGAGCTTAAGATGCTCCATGAACCGCTGACGCCTTCCCAGGAGGAAAAATATGCCGAAATGAAGGGCGAAATTGTCCGTCAGAAAGCGGCAGAGGAAGCAGGCGAGGTTTATCCTGAGGCTCCGGAAGAAGAAAAGCCGGAGGAAGAAGTGGATGAATCTCCTACCAAAGAAATTCTGACGTCCGATCCGGATGACATTCAGGTCAAGGTTATGAATGTGGGTCAGTACGACACCATCAATATGCAGAAGGAACTGGCTGCCAATATGAAGGAGCTCTGGGACCAGAAAACGGACAAGGAACCGGAAGCAGAAGGTGATACCGATTTACAGGAGACTAAGCGGCTGGACTCTCTGGCAGATGCGCTGGAAGATTTTACAATGGCGGAAACCAAGGTCATTGAAACTGATGCCGTGAAGGAAGCTTTGAACCAGTCTGAAGAACAGGGAGAAGTTTTCTTCGGAGAAACTTCTGAGATGACACCTGTGTCAGCAGAGGAAAGCTCTGCTGAAATTACGGAAGAAACCTTGGAGCAGCCCATGGAAGCACCGGTCCAGAGCGGACAGAGTACCGTTCCCGAAGCTGCCGCACCGAAAGCAGAAGAAAAGCAGGAAGCAGAAGAACCGCAGGAAGCAGAAGAACCGCAGGAAGAAGAACCGGAAACGGTTGTCCTGCCTGCAAGAGAAATAGAAGAGCATATAAATGCGCAGCCTGTCATGAAGCCCCGCATTGCTGCTACCATTGACCCGCACAAGCCCCTGCCGGAAGGCATGGAAAAAATGCTGGGTATGGAATATGACGGTCAGATTAGCATGGTAGTTCCGGAAGCCGAGCAGGTGGAAAAACAGATTACCGGTCAGATTTCCTTAGAGGATGTTCTGGCAGAGTGGGAACGCGTTAAGAAAGAAAATGAACAGAAACGCATGGAAGAAGTGCAGCAGCATATTCTGCAGCAGACCGGCGCCATGTTTACGGAATTTGAAGCCGCTACCCGTGACGGTCTTCTGGAAAAGCTGGAAAAGGGCAAAACTATTCCGACTGACGAGGTGGAAGAATTAGAAGAATATTATGAGCCCGCTCAGGAAGACGGCGAAGATTACGAAGAGCCCGCAGAGCAGGATGAGTTTCTGGATGAGTCCTACGATGATTATGAGGAACCGGTAGAAAACACAGAGGAATATACGGAAGAGTCGGAAGCCATAGACGCAGACACCGAAGCGGAGGAAGAACCGAATGCCGCAGACGCAGACATCGAGGTCGAGGAAGAGCCGGACGCCGCAGCCGCAGACACCGAGGTCGAGGAAGAGCCGGACACCGCAGATGCAGAAGCCGAAGGTGAAGCAGATGAGGAAGCTGTTGACGATACAGCTGCAGAAAAAGCAGGCACGGAAGAGCCGGATGCCGCAGACGCAGACACCGAGGTCGAGGAAGAGCCGGACGCCACAGATGCAGACACCGAGGTCGGGGAAGAGCCGGACGCCACAGATGCAGCTGCCGAAGCAGTTGAAGATGACGTTAAAGATGCAGAAACCGATGCCGTTGTCAAGGGTAAGAAAGCACCCGGACAAAAAAAAGGCAAGCCCGTCAGAAAAGCAGGCAAGGAACAGGGCCGCAGGCTTACCGCAGAAGAAAAAGAATTATTCGGTTCTTATTTACAGAACAAACATACAAGAGAACAGATTTTGAATGCCATTGATAAAATCAGTCTGGCTGCATACACCGGCAACATTATTCTGACCGGTGAAGAAGGTATGGACACTCTTACCCTTGCCAAGAAGCTGATGAAAGAGGTACAGCAGACCGACAGCAATTTCTCCGGAAAGATTGCCAAGATTTCTTCAGAGTCCCTGAATAAGAAAGGCATTGCGCCTGTCTTTGACAGAATTGTAAACGGTGCGTTGATTATCCAGAAAGCAAGCAAGCTGTCCGACGACAGTGTCAAGGATATGCAGAAGGTAATGAACCAGGAACACAAGGGCATGATTGTCATTCTGGAGGACACCAGGGGCGGCGCGCATAAACTGCTGAAAAAGCATCCCGAATTAAAGGAATTGTTCAACATTGAAATTCATGTAGAAGCTCTGGACAACGATTCCCTGGTTTCCTATGGCCGCAAGTACGCAGAAGAGCAGGAATACGGCATGGACGAAATGGGCGTACTGGCGCTGCATACCTGCATTGCAGAGAGACAGACCATTGACCATATCGTTACCATTGAAGAGGTGAAGGACATTATTGACGATGCCATTCAGCACGCAAACAGAAAGACATTGGGGCATTTCTTCGACATCATCGTTGCCAAGAGATATGACGAGGAAGACAGGATTATACTGAGAGAAAATGATTTTCGTTAAAAATACAAAAGCTATTGTTTGATTGGGAGGGTTTTATGGCAAAGACGGTAAAAAAGACAGAGCAGCCTGAGAAGGCAAAAATGGCTGAAACAGTAAAGCGGATAAAGAAGGGTGATGAATGGGAACAGGTTTCCATTTCCGAAATGGACCAGTATCTGTTTTCACAGGGAACACACTATGACATTTATAAGAAATTAGGAGCTCATTTTTCCGAAGAAAAAGGCGTAAAGGGTGTGTTCTTTGCAGTGTGGGCACCTCATGCGGCAGCCGTACATGTAATCGGCGAATTCAACGGCTGGAACGAA
The DNA here is from genome assembly GCA_000434615.1 of Clostridium sp. CAG:510. Lineage (GTDB taxonomy): Bacteria > Bacillota > Clostridia > Lachnospirales > Lachnospiraceae > Acetatifactor. Next base: position 25,007 of record FR880797.1, on the reverse strand, counting down.
GAAAGCCATCCGATGAAAAAAGAAGGTCCCGGCGGTATTCACAGCCTGTTTGTACCGGGCGTACAGGAAAATACCCTGTATAAGTTCCTGATTACCACAGAAAAAGGTGAAAAGCTTTACAAGGCAGATCCGTTTGCCAACTATGCGGAAATGCGTCCCGGCAATGCTTCTAAGATTACCAGCCTGAAGGGCTTTGCGTGGGAGGATGAAAAATGGGAGGAAAACAGGGATAAGCTAAATGTTTTTGAACAGCCTATCGCTATTTACGAATGCCATATCGGTTCCTGGATGAAGCATCCGGACGGCACGGAAGATGGATTTTACAACTATCGTGAGTTTGCGGACAGACTGGTTGAGTATTTAAAGGAAATGAGATACACACATGTGGAGCTTATGGGTATTGCAGAGCATCCCTTTGACGGTTCCTGGGGTTATCAGGTAACCGGTTATTATGCCCCCACATCCCGCTACGGCACACCGAAAGACTTTATGTATCTGGTAAACCGTCTGCACAAAATCGGTGTTGGTGTTATTTTAGACTGGGTACCCGCCCACTTTGCAACCGATGCATTCGGTCTGGGCTGCTTTGACGGCACCTGCATTTTTGAGGATCCCGATCCCCGTAAAGGCGAGCATCCGGAGTGGGGTACCAAAATTTTCAATTACGGCAAGGCGGAGGTAAAGAACTTCCTGATTGCCAACGTGCTGTTCTGGCTGCGTGAGTTCCATATCGACGGTGTGAGAGTTGATGCCGTGGCATCCATGCTGTATTTGGATTACGGTAAAAAGGACGGCGAATGGTGTCCCAATAAGTTCGGTGGCAACAAAAATCTGGAAGCCATTGAGTTCTTCAAGCATCTGAATTCCGTTGTAAGAGGTACTTACCCCGGATTTCTGACCATTGCGGAGGAGTCTACCGCATGGCCGAAGGTAACCGGCGATATAGAAGACGGTGGTCTTGGATTTACCTTCAAGTGGAACATGGGATGGATGCATGATTTCTGCGAATACATGAAGTTAGACCCCTATTTCCGTAAGGACAATCACTATGCCATGACCTTTGCCATGACATATAATGAAAGCGAAAATTACATACTGCCCCTTTCCCATGACGAAGTGGTACATTTAAAGTGCTCCATGGTCAATAAAATGCCGGGTTACCATGTGGATAAATATGCCAACCTAAGAGTCGGCTACACCTATATGTTCGGTCATTCCGGCAAGAAGCTCTTATTCATGGGCCAGGATTTCGGACAGGAAAGGGAATGGAGTGAAGCAAGAGAGCTTGACTGGTTCCTTTTGCAGGAGCCGTTAAACAGAGGCATGAAGGAATTTATGGGAGAGCTGCTTAAGATGTACCGTAAATATCCTTGCCTGTATACCATCGATAACAGCTGGAAAGGCTTTGAGTGGATGAATGCGGACGACAAAGACCGCAGCACCTATACCTTCGTCCGCAGGACTAAGGATGGCAGGAACAATCTGCTCTTTGTCTTAAATATGACTCCCATGACATGGGAAAATTACCAGATTTCCGTACCGGCAAAGAAGAAATACAAGCTGGTGCTGAACAGCAACGAAGAACGCTTCGGCGGAAACGGTCACAAGATTCCCGAGGTTGTAGAGGCGAAAGCCAAGCCTTTATGTGGAAGAAAATACTCTATCTCCATTGATTTAGCGCCTTATACAGCTGCGGTATTTGTATTTTAGAGGTTAAGAAAAGAAAAAAAAGTGACGAAATAAAAGGTGAGCACACGGATGTGCTCGCCTTTTTCCTTTTTGGGAGCATACCCAACGGAAAAATAATTTGCAGGATGCAGGTAATTAAAAGAGGAACAAAGGCATGAAGATTACGTTTGACAATTCCGTACAGATGAGTGCGGAACAGACAAATACATACCGGGCGCATGCGGAGAGCAAATATATTGCAGGCAATTACGGAGCGGGAAACCGTGCGGCAGGCAATATTATGACAGCATGCGCACAGACGAGGGACATTTCTGACAATGTTATGAATCGTAATGCCTACGATTTTTCCAAAAGCCGGGGACTCCGTGGATGGAATGCAGAGGACTTAAAGCAGAACGCGGGTGCGGAAAATGTAAGCCAGATGCATAATTTTATGGCAGTAATGTCCAATTCTTTATCTGACGAAGATTTTGCAAAAATGCAGGAAGACGGTTATGACCCAAAAGATATCAATGCAGAGGATATGGTAACCATTTTAGATACCATAAAAGCAGAGCTTTTGAAAGCGGATGTGCATGTAGCGGGTTATACCGACAGCATTGACAGCGATACTCTGTTAAAGATAACGGGCAGTCAGGGATATGCCAGACAGTTAAGTGAAGAGGATGCCGGTCATATGGCGGAGTGCATGGCAGCGGAGGACATTCCCCTGACAGAGGAGAACCTGACGGATGCCGGCGAAGCATGGCAGCGGGGACAGGAACTGACAGAGATGTCGGATGGAAGTCTGCGGTTTATGATTACCAATGAACTGGCGCCCACCATAGACAATCTGTATCTGGCGCAGCATTCCGGAGCCGGCTCCTATGCCGGACAGTCGGCTGCTTTTTTTAAGGAAGATATGCCGGGATATCTGGGGCAGAAGGCAGCCGATGCGGATCTGACCGCACTGCAGGAGCAAATGGGACAGATTGTGGAAGCCGCAGGTTTTCCCATCAATGAAGAAACTCTTCGGGAAGCCGGATTTTTGGTGGAAGCAGACATTCCCTTAAATACCGATACATTTATCCGGTTACATAAACTGACACAGTTATCACTTCCCATGGAAGCAGAAGAAATTTTGAACTCCGTGACGGCAGCCATGGCGGAGGGAAAATCCGCCGGAGAGGCAGACCTCACCGTACAGGAGAGCATTTACCGCAGAGCGGTGAATACCATAGAAGACTACGACAGACGGTATGAGGAAATCCCGGGCACGGCGGTGCAGACACCGGCGGAGATTACCGCGAAAAGGCAGTTGGAGGAAGTGAGACTCCTCATGACGGTGGAAGCCAATGTGAAGCTGTTAAAAAGCGGATTTTCCATTGATACCGCTCCCATAGAAGAAACGATTTCCGCCCTGAAAATGCTGGAAAACAGCCAGACGGGGCAGGCACAGACTGTGAGGGATGCGGCTGATTTGTGCATGGAAACACTGCAGAAAACCAGAGAAATCCCTTATATGCCCGCAGCCTCCATCGGCAGATTTATAAGCGGCCGGGAAACCCTGACAATAGACGGCTTGTACGAAGCCGGCATGGAAATAAGAGAGGCATACCGGAGTGCCGGGGAAGCCTACGAAGCCATGTTTACCGAGGTGAGGACGGACCTTGGGGACAACATCCGGAAAGCATTCCAGAGTGTGGATCCCCTTCTTTCGGAGCTGGGACTGGAGCTTACCGATGAAAACCGGAAGGCGGTCCGCAGCTTAAGCTACAACAACATGGATGTGAACGAGGAAAACATACAGAAAATAAAAGGTGCATCCGGCGTGGTGGCAAGAGTGGTGGAAAAAATGACGCCTATGTCGGTACTTAAAATGATAAGGGACGGCGTCAATCCGCTTCAGACCTCCATGGAGGATCTGGAAGAATACCTGTCAGGTCAGGATACTTACGCCGAGGACAGCGAGAAATACAGCCGGTTTCTGTACCGTCTGGAGCAGAATAACGAGATTACCCCGGAGGAAAAAGAGTCCTTCATCGGGATTTACCGTCTGCTCAGGCAGGTGGAAAAATCCGATGGCGCCGCAATCGGAAAGCTGGTGGATACCGGAGCGGAGGTTTCTTTTAAGAACCTGCTGAGCGCCGTGCGTACAGGACATGTAAAAGGTATCAATGTAAAGATAAACAGTGAATTCGGCGGTCTTGTCGAAGCCATTCAGAAGGGTGTTTCCATTGACAGCCAGATAGACAGTGCTTACAATCAGGAAATTTTGCAGAAAATAAGGGAATGGGGCAGTAAAGAAACCGGGATTCCCGAAATACTGGAGCAACTAAAAGAGCCGGTTACCATTCAGAATATCACGGCGCTGCAGGAAATAAACCGGGACGGAATGGCACCCTTTAAGAAAATTCAGGCAGTCAGGGAAAAATTTACTTCCGGAACGGACGGCGGGGAAAGCCCGGAGGCAGCCGATACACTGACAGGCTGGACGGATGTTTTTCTCGGAGAGACGGAAGCCCCTGCGGCTGACAATACCGACACGGCATTTACGGATAAAGCCCATTTTACGGAAAGCTATGAGGAATTGCTTACCGCCTACGAAGAAGAGGCGAAGGAGCTTACTTTTTCCGGGGAAGCCCATTCCCTGGATATAAAGCTTTTGCAGACCGGTGTCAGACAGCTCGGACTGAAAAGAGCATTTGCCGCGCAGGAAGAATACGAAGTGCCCTGTATGGTGGGGGATGAACTTACCTCCGTGCATTTGAAAATGATACACGATGAAACGGATAAAGGTCATTTTTATGTAAGAACGGACAGTGAGGTATTCGGCACACTTTCCGGTGATTTCCGGATGGAAAACGGTGAAATATCCGGTATGTTTACGGCAGCTTCTGCGGAAGCGGAAGGGGTTCTGTACAAAGCAGCAGAATTCTTGACACAGGAAGCAGAGGAAAATAGCCTGAAAACCGGTAAAATAGAGATTGTTACCGGGGTAAAAGAGGCTTCCCCCAAAAAAGAAGCCTCCGCAGTCGGAGAAACGGCAGATTTGTACAAGGCAGCAGGTGCCGTGGTTTATGCATTGAGAAAGAGTCTGCAGACAGAAAGGACAGAAAGCTATGAGAATTAATTACAACGTATCAGCCATGATTTCCAATAACGCACTTTCCAACAGTGAGAATTTACTGACAAAATCCCTGGAGAGATTGTCCAGCGGCTTAAAAATCAATCATGCAAAGGACAATCCCGCAGGACTGGCAACCGCCAAAAGAATGAATGCCCAGCTGACAGGACTTTCTAAGGCAAAGGAAAACGCCAACGACGGTATCTCCGTCATTGAAACCGCGGACGGCGCCATGACGGAAGTGCATGAAATGCTGCAGAGATTAAACGAACTTGCTGTAAAATCAGCAAACGGTACACTGTCAGACGACGACAGAACAATGATTCAGC
>FR880797.1:16640-19855 GCA_000434615.1 Clostridium sp. CAG:510 | reverse complement strand
ATGATTCAGCAGGAAGCAGAGCAGCTTTGCAGCGAAATTGACCGTATTTCCGACACTGTGGAATTTGATACCCAGAAGCTTCTGAACGGGGAATTTGACTTAAAGGCTTACACCACCGAAGAAACCATGAAGGTCAGTACATATTCCGACAAGGTGGCAAAGGGGCAGTACGAACTGAAAAATGTTGCCATTACGCTGGACGCGGACGGCAATGTGGACTCCTTTCAGGCAGATTTCGCCGGCAAGTTCCCGGCAGATGTAAAGGTGGACAAAATTCAGGACAATCAGGTGTACCTGAAAGCAGGCAACGGTTTTGAAATGACACTGGATTTAAGCAGGGCGGCAGCCGAAGGCAAGACCGATTTAGGTGATGTGGACATTGATGCAACCGGCATCGGCGCCATGAGACTGCAGATTGGCTCCAACGAGGGGCAGGTGCTGGAAATCCAGATTCCTTCCGTAGGCATCAAGCAGATGGGGCTGGAAAATCTTAATCTCAGCACGAAGGAAGGCGCACAGGCAGCCATCGAGAAAATCAGCGGCGCTATCAGCTATGTATCCAGCGTGAGAAGCCAGATTGGCGCTTACCAGAACAGACTGGAATCCACCGTCAACAGTCTGGATATTACCAATGAAAACATGACTTCCGCTTATTCCCGTATCATGGATGTGGATATGGCAGAGGAAATGACTTCCTATACAACCTATCAGATTTTGGCGCAGGCGGGCACTTCCATGCTGGCGCAGGCAAACGAAAGACCTTCACAGGTATTGCAGTTATTACAGTAAGGTGCGGTAAATCCGGAAAGGAAGGACAGATATGACAAAAGAATGCAAACAGCAGTTTACCCTGCGGATTACCCAGGCGAACAAGACAGAACTGATTGTGATTTTATATGAAATGCTGCTCGCCTATACGCAGGATGCCAAAATAAGCCTGCAGGAAGGCAATACCGAAGCATTCCGGGACAATATAAGAAAAGCGGACAACTGTCTGACGGAGCTGACGGAGTCCCTGGACCTCTCCTATGAAATCGGACGCCGCCTGCTTTCCCTGTATATGTTCTGCAAAAAGGAGCTTCTGAAAGCGGATGTCCGCAAAAAAGAAGAGTTTGTTCTTCATGTGGAAGCTGTCATTACCAGGCTCCGGGATGCCTACAGGGAAGTGGCAGCGCAGGACGAAAGTACTCCTGTTATGGAAAATTCCCAGGAAATATATGCCGGTCTTACCTACGGCCGCGACTCTTTAACCGAAAACATGGCTTATGAGAGTACGAATAGGGGATTTCGGGCATAATTCCGGGACCTCGGCTCTTTCTTTTTCTGCAAGAGAGGTCAGGTAAGTATAGCGTTTTAATAAAGAATTGACCTGATAAATGTAACAGTCAATCATATCAGGTTCTGTTGCATTGTCAAAACCCGCGTATGCGATTTCCAAGTCGTAGCGGGTTTTTTCTATGTCCTGGGCAAGGGTGGTGCGGCTGAAATCCTCTTCCACCGGCAGCTCTGTATAGTTGCCCTGTCGAAATAAAACCTTCATGGCAAAATCTCCTTGTTTTTCTTTGCCTAAAGTATAGCCGTAAAGCATGCGTTTTATTCCTCTTTTTTCCAAAAAAGGAGAGGGATTGGAAGATACCCGTACAGATAGCATAATTGCGGTAAGAAGGACATATTATGTTAGAGAAAAACGGAACACGGTATAATTTTATGGATAATCAGAATGCCGTTATGGTGATAGTGGCGGTCTGCGCAGCCATCCTTTTAATAGGTGCCCTGAAAAGACAGAAGGAGTGGCTTATCAATTTATTATTTCGCACCGTCACAGGCACACTCGGGATATTTTTCATCAATCTGGGGCTGGCTAACTGGGGTATGCAGAGCACCATCGGTATCAACACGGTTACTGTTTTGACAACCGCAATCCTTGGATTTCCGGGCCTTTTCCTGCTTTACGGCATTCATTTTTACAACACTATGTGAAAAAGTACCAAAAATGATTTTTCTCTCAAAAAGCCCTTTACAAATGATAAAAAGTTCCCTATAATTCGTCTTACATCCGAAACAGTTTCGGAATATCGAAACAATCTTATTTTTATTCTATATGTATTTTCTAAAGTATATTGGTTCTATTATCTTGATTTCTTTTTTAATTCCTAAGAGTTGAAAAATTTAATTTCACGGAAAGGAGGCGCAGCAATATTTATGTCCTGTTATTGATTTTGGCAACAGCCGGTTATTTTGACTGCCGCTATGGAAAAATTCCCAATAAACTGATAATGGCCGGGCTTCTGGCAGCCATTGTCTGCCGGACGGCAGGAGTCTGCGAAAAAGTTTTCATTTTGCAGGAAAATGTGCAGTTTGCTGATTTATCTGCTTACCTGTGGTATACGTTTCTGTTTGTGGGGTTGTACTTTTGTTTTACCGTGGGCGGACTGGGGGCAGGGGATGTGAAGCTCTATATGGTCAGTGCCTTGTTTTTAAGACCGGAGGAAACAATGTATTTTCTCCTGCTCAGTATGGGACTGGCGTTAGGGATGTTTCTTATCCGCTGTCTGTGGGAACGGACCCATTATATCCGGCTGGCGGTTCCTATGTTTGTGAGTTTAGGCATTATGATTGTATACAGAAAGGCGTTTTAGTATGAAGAAAAAAATTATGGCATTTTATGACAGTGAGTCCGACTATACGGAGGATATGGCGGATTACCTGAAAAAACAGGAGGGATTTCCCTACGAACTGCATACTTACACGGAGCAGGAAAAGCTGCTGTCTTTCGGAAAGGAAGAGCCGATTGAGGTACTGGTGGTGGCAGAGTCGGATTATACCTATGAAGTGGCGGGGCTGCCGGTGGGAAAGACCCTGCTCTTAAACGAAAGCGGCACCATTGCCGGGGAAAATATCCGCAATATCAACAAATACCAGAAAGCGGAAAATATTTACCGGGAGATTACCGGAGAGATAGCGGCAATGATTCCCGAGGAAGAAAAGAGTCTGCGGTCATGTGATAAGGCAAAGATAATCGGGTTGTATTCTCCCATCCGCAGATGCCTGCAGACTTCCTTTGCCCTGACACTCGGACAGGCTCTTTCGGAAAAGAAAAAGGTACTGTATATCAGCTTTGAGCATTACGCCGGCTGGAACCAGCTCTTAAACAAAAGTATCAAAGGGGATTTGGCGGCACTTCTTTACTTCCTGCAGGAGTCGGAAGAGCGGTT
>FR880797.1:0-16620 GCA_000434615.1 Clostridium sp. CAG:510 | reverse complement strand
GGAAGAGCGGTTCGCAGTGAGACTGCAGTCCGTTACCATGCAGATAGGACGGCTGCATTATATACCGCCGGTGTATGCGGGACAGAACCTGATTTACGCGAAAGGCCCGGAATGGGTGGAGCTGGTGGAAAAGATTGCCGAATACGGAGGCTATGACTATGTGATTTTGGATTTGAGCGAAAGCATACAGGGCATCTTTGAACTGCTGAAACATTGCGACAGGATTTACACGATTACGAAAGAGGATCCTGCCGCACAGGGCAAAATTGCCCAGTATGAGGAACTGCTCAGGGATTACCGGTGCGAGGAGATACTGGAGAAAACGTCCAAGAAGCTCCTGCCGGTCTTTACGGGTATCCCGGAGCGGCTGGAACAGTACACCAGAGGGGAACTTGCGGACTATATCCGGAAACTGATTTCGGAAGAACTGGAGGCGGCATGAAAAAATACTTAGAAGAAAAATTACTCAACAGGCTGGATTATTCCAAAGAAACAACGGACGAGGAGGTTCTTTCCCAGATAGATGATCTGTTTCTTCTGGAAGAAGCAATCCGGCTGTACCCGGTGGATATCCGGCGGAAACTCAAGCGGGAAATATTTTGTTCCCTGCGCAGGCTGGATATTTTACAGACTCTTATAGAGGACAGCAGCATAACGGAAATTATGATAAACGGACCCGACCACATTTTTGTGGAAAAAAGGGGACGGATGGAAGAAGTTCCTATACAGTTTTCTTCCGAAGAAAAATTACTGCAGATTATCCAGCGGATTGTGGGGGATTGCAATCGTACGGTAAACGAAGTATCCCCCATTGTGGATGCCAGACTGCAGAACGGAAGCCGTGTCAATGTGGTGCTCTCACCCATTGCACTAAATGGTCCCATCGTTACTATTCGTAAATTCCCCGATTGTCCCCTGACCATAGACCAGCTTATAAGCTGGGGGAGCATCACAAAGGAAGCAGCCGAAGAACTGCGCCTGTACGTGCAGGCAGGGTACAACATCTTTGTCAGTGGTGGAACCGGTTCCGGCAAAACCACTTTCTTAAACATCTTATCCGATTTTATTCCCAAGGATGAAAGAATTATCACCATTGAAGACAGTGCGGAGCTGCAGATACAAGGCATTGAAAACTTAATTCGCTTAGAAACCCGGAACGAAAACGTGGAGGGCTGTCATGCCATTACCATAAGGGACTTGATTAAAAGCTCCCTGCGGATGCGTCCGGACAGGATAATTGTCGGGGAAGTCCGTGGCAGCGAGGCGGTGGATATGATTACGGCATTTAATACCGGACATGACGGCTCTATGTCAACCGGGCATGCAAACAGTGCCAGGGATATGTTAAGCCGTCTGGAAAATATGATTTTAATGGGAATGGACATTCCGCTGGCGGCGGTAAAACAGCAGATTGCTTCTGCCATTGACATCATGATACATCTTGGCAGGATACGCGATAAAAGCAGAAGAGTGCTGGAAATTACAGAAATTGACGGCATACAGGACGGAGAAATCAAGATGCACACTCTTTATGAGTTTACGGAGGATGCCTCTCCGCGGATTGGTATTTTGCAAAAGAAAGGACAACTGCAGCATGTGGAAAAACTTAAGGCAGCAGGTCTTATGCTATAAGAAGAAAAAGAGGGAGTACTTTGCCGCTGCAAAAAAAGGCATTGTCCTGTATAAAATCTATTATTTTACAGGAAAAGAAAAGGTAAAGTATCTGCTTTTGAGCCTTGGCTGTGTGTTGTTTTTATCCTGTTTCTTTTATGGAACGCCGTTTGTTGCGGTTCTGCTTCTGCCATTAGCTGTACGGATTTATGTCGGTATGCAGAATAACAGGCAGAAACAACGGAAAAGAGATTTGGAAATACAGTTTGGGGACTTCCTTATTTATCTGTCTGCCAATCTGCGGGCGGGTTTTTCTGTGGAAAATGCCTTTTTGGAGAGTGCCAAAGATATCCGCAGCCTGTACGGAGCACGGGGAATGGACAGCCGAAACCTTATAGGAGCCGAACTCAAGAAAATGGAAAAGGATTTTTCCTACAACAGACCGCTTGCGGGCTTTCTGACAGAGCTTGGAGAACGCAGTGATGTGGAGCATATCCGGGAATTTGGGGATATCTTTTCTCTTGCGGTAAAGAGCGGTGGAAATCTTCCTTCCGTTATTGAGTCTGCGGCAACCCTGATAGGGGATGAAATATCACTGAAACAGGAAATTGCCGTAGCTGTCAGCGGCAAACTGTTTGAACAGAAGATTATGAACATCATTCCCTTTTTACTGGCCGGCTATATTGAAATAGGAAATCCGGGTTTTTTCAAGGGCTTGTATGAGGGTGTTACCGGAAGAGGGGTCATGACGGTATGTCTGTTCTGCTATCTGGGAGCCCGAAGTCTTGCAAACCGCATTTTACTTGATATTTTATGACGGAAATACATAACGGAGATCCGGGAGAAAGACAAAAGAATGGATAAAATGAAGAAACAGAAATACTGCGTGCTTATGGTGGCGGCGGGATGCCTGATTTCCCTGCTGCTTATGATACAGGACGGAGAAAAGGAGGTGCTGCGGGATGGCAGGTATATTTACAGAAATGAAGCAGGAAAAGGAGAACAGACAGTATGGTTGTCTGCAGAAAGTGAAGATGGCAAGCTGGCGGAAACAGAGCTGCGTATTCAGGAGAATAGGTACTCAGAAGCAGAACTGTCGGTTCTGTATGAGAAGCTGCTAAAGGAGCTTCCGGAAATCGTACTGGGGGATAATGCTTCCTGGGACAGGGTATCGGAGGATTTATATTTACCGGAGAGGATGTCAGCTTATCCGTTTACCCTGACCTGGAGCAGCGACAATCCACAGATTCTATCCGAAAGCGGAACCTTGCTGCGGCAATCCTCCGTATCTGTAAGTCTTACTCTGACAGTATCTTACTACTCGTTTGAAAGGGTAGTGAATTTTCCGGTCACGGTAGCGGAAAAGCCGCCGGAGTATGAAGAAGTGGTGGAAAGAACGGCAGAACAGGCGGAAGAAGCCAGCCGGGGAGAAAATGTGATTACCCTGCCGGAGGAAATCAACGGTGAAAAAGTGGTATGGAAAACCAAAAGGAAAGGAGGAAATCTATGGGCAGCAGGACTCGGAACAGGAGCAGCACTGTTTTACTGGTTTGGAACAGAGTGGCAGCAGAAAAAAGAACGGGAAAAGAAAATTGCTGTTATGGAAGAGGAATACCCCGCCATTGTCAATAAACTCACCCTCTATCTGGGAGCGGGTTTAAGTATCGGAAACAGTTGGAAGAAAATCGCGGAAAAAGGTTATGGTAAAAACCCTGTATATGAAGAAATGCTCTATGCAAGCAGGGAGATAGAAGGCGGAGTATCAGAAGCGGCAGCATTTGAAAATTTTGGCAAAAGAGTGGGACAGAAGCATTATGTAAAGCTGACAGCATTACTGACACAAAGTCTGCAGAAGGGAAATACCCAGTTGTTTAACACACTGCGTCAGGAGGTTACGGCGCTGTCGGAAGAAAGAAGCGCCGCATCCAGAAGAAAGGGGGAGGAGGCGTCGACCAGACTTCTTTTTCCCATGATGCTAATGCTTGCCATGACAATGGTACTGATTATGTATCCGGCATTTTTAGCTTTTTAACAATGAAAACAGGAGGATATTTATGAGAAAGAAAAAAGGATTTCAGGATTTTTTTAGAGAAGAAGACGGTATGGGAACGGTCGAGGTTATTTTGATAATCGTGGTTCTGGTGGGATTAGTTATCCTTTTCAAATCACAGATTACAACTATTGTACAGTCGTTGTTCGGTAAGATTACGGCAAAGACGGACAAGCTGTAAAGGGAGGTATACAGATGAATAGCAGACGAAGCATGACTTGTTCTGTGAGGGAGGGTTTGGGGAAAGGATATCTGACAGTTTTTCTGACACTGATTTTGACGGTAATGTTGTCCTTCAGTATGACACTCATAGTGAGTGCCGGGGAAAATACCCGCCGGTTTGCGGCAGAGTGTGTGACGGATATCGGGATGAACAGCATTCTGGCAGAATATCACAGGGAGCTGCTGGAGCAATATAATGTTTTTTTCACAGATATTTCCTATGGCACCCAGGTGATTGCCTATGAAAATATGACAGAACACTTAAAGAATTACATTAACCACAATCTGCAGGGCGATGACCTGTTTATGCAGGGAGTCTACGGAAATCTGATACATATGGAATTAGACAATATAGCGGTAAATGGCGCCCTTTCCGCCTGCGAGGAGGGAGGTATATCCCTGCGCAGACAGGCGGTGGATGCGATTAAACAGGATGTGGGCATCACGTATCTTGAAAAAACAGGCGAGTGGCTGGCTACCCTGCAGAGTTCGGGAATTATGGATATCAATCTGCTGGAGAAGCAGAAGGAAGCAGAGAAAAAAGTTGTGGAGCTGACCGGAAAAAAGATGGGTACATTGTTTGAGGAGGAAGAACAGGAAGACAATGCGGTAACTTTTTACGAAGCAGGTATTTTGAATCTGGTGGCGGACAGGGAAGAGCTGTCTTCCCGGGAAATAACGCTTTCCCAATATGCCTCGCACCGTGCGCATTTTGAAAGTGGCGGTCTTTCGGTGCCGGAGAGCTATGCGGATGATTTCTGGGATGAACTGTTTTTTCACGAATATATTATGTCCTATACCGGTCACTACGGAGAGGAAAATTCCGGGTCAGCATATGAAAAGAATTTCGGGCTGGCATATGAAACGGAGTATCTTCTTGCGGGAAAGGCAAAGGATATTGATAACCTCAAAGCTGTTGCCGGTCAGATACTGGCAATCAGGGGCGGCGCCAATCTGATTGCCCTTATGCAGGATGAAGGCAAAAAACAATATGTACAGATACTGGCGTTTTCCATGGCATCCTTACTGGGAATACCGGAAGCAGAGGAAGTACTGGAAGAACTGTTGAAAATTATCTGGGCTATGGCGGAAGCCTTGTATGATGTTACCATACTTTTGCAGGGAGGCAGAATTCCTGTCATCAAACAGCCGGAGGAATGGCATTATTCCATGGAAAATGCCCTTAACTTTGTGAGACCGGAGACAGGGCAGACCAAGATAACGGATGGACTTTCTTATGAAGATTACTTACGAATTCTTCTGTGTTTCCACGGGAAAGAAGAACTGACCATGCGTATGGCAGATGTTATGGAAATGAATATCCGGAATACTCCCGGAAATGAAAATTTCTGTATGGACGGCTGCTTTGAGTCTTTTCGGGTACAAATTGTCTATCGCGGTGATCGGGACAAAAAATATACCATAGATAGAACCTATGGGTATTGAGCCTATTTATAAACAGCGGAAAAAGAAAGTGGTGATGTCCCTTTTATGGGAAAAAACAAATTTCTCTCATCAACTTATAATCGAATAAGCACAAAACATCCTTCTCAATTTCTCACAAATATATCCCATTATGTTTGTAAGAACTACTCCTTAAACAAAATACATTCCATAAGAGGGATATCCCCACTTTCTTTTGTACGGGGAAGCATGACCGTGGAGGCGGCGATGGTTCTTCCGTTGTTTCTGTTCTGCTTTCTCAATCTGTTTTCAATCTTAAATATCTACAGTCTGCAAACGACCCTGATGGCAGCGCTGCGGGAAACGGGGCAGGATTTATGTGTGTACGGTTATGCCTATGAGCGGATGGTACAGGAAGAGGATGATGAAGGACTGGAGGCATTTGCGGAAAACATTGCTTTTTCCTACAGTTATGTAAAGTATAAGGTAGAAAACTATTGTGGCAAAGAGTATCTGGAACAATCGCCGTTGAGCTATGGAAGGAAAGGGCTTGTTTACGCTGATTCCTCCGTATTGCAACAGGGAGATATTGTGGATCTGGTTGTATCTTACCGGGTTTCGCCGCTTATAGACCTGGCTGGGTTCCGGCCGAAATGGTTTTACAGCCGGTATTACGGGAGAGCCTGGACGGGCTATGATGTGGAGGCAGCCAAACGGGAGGAAATGGTGTATGTAGCAGAGTATGCCAGAGTCTTTCACAAAGAACCTTCCTGTACCTACATCAATCTTTCTGTCCATAGCGTAACTGCGGATGCATTGCCGGAGTTGACCAATGCCGAGGGGAAGCATTATAAGCCTTGTGAAACATGCAGACCGGACAAAGAACAGGTACTTTATATTACGCAGGAAGGAAACCATTATCACGGAAATGCCGGATGCCGGGGACTGAAACGCACGGTTTACATGGCAAAAAGGAAGGACGTGGAGGGCAGCTTAAGCCCCTGCGGAAGATGCTATCCGTAAGTGTTGGTATAAGGAATGAAAGCACAAGGCGTTAAAAGCAGGAGATTAAGATATTCATAAGGGAAGGAACGTGGAAGAAATGAATTTGGAAATTTGGCAGGAAATAGGCAGCATAGGTATTCTTGCAATCAGCACATTCTGGGATATCCGCTTTAAGAAAATACCTTTATATCTAATGGCAGCAGGTATACTCCCCGGACTTATTCTTCTGGGATTACGCCTCGGACAGAGCACGGGCAGCACCTTTGGCGGAAAATTGATGGAGACAGCCGGCTGCTTTCTGCCCGGTTTATTTTTACTGCTTCTTTCTTTTCTGACAGAAAGAAAGGTGGGCATGGGAGATGGACTCCTGCTTCTTATCATAGGTGCCATGGAGGGAGCGGGAATTACCGGATTTGTCTTCTGCTGGGGACTGTTTTTGCAATCTCTTTTTGCGGTTGTTTTAGTCATCCTGAGGAAAGCAGACAGGAAGACGGAGCTGCCATTCGTACCGTTTCTTTTAATGGGGAGGTTGATATTGTTTGTTATGTAAAAATTCAACAAAAACGGACAGATGGTACGGTAAAGCCCTTCCCGGGTATATGACATTGGAGGCAACTTTTATTCTGCTGCTTACATTTACCGTTATTTTATTCCTTTTCTATGCCGGTATTTATCAGTATGACAAATGTGTCATAAAACAGAATGCCTATATAGCAGCACTGCGCGGCAGCAGGGTCTATGCTGAGAATGCAGACCGGGTACCTGCCCTGAGCAAAGAAAATTTCGAGGAGCTTTCCAAGGACTCTTATGTGGGACTGTCTTATGACTATCAGGTGGAATATGTGGGCAGCATCCAGAGGAAAGCAGCGGTTTCTCTGTCCGGTCATATGGAGGTTCCGGTAAAAGCTTATGAGAAACTGTTTCCGGCAGACGGATGGGATATACAGGAGACGGTGGAAAGCGGCTGTAGAGATCCGGTCTATCTGTTGCGTTTCTGCCGCCGCGCCATCAGGAAAAAGCAAAATCAATAAAATATACAGAGGAGCAGAAAAACATGGAAAAAGAATATATCAGCAGTTACAACAGAAATTATCTGAAGATAAAACCACAGGGAGAACTGCAGGGGAAGCTGCGTTATCAGTATCAGATTTTAACGGGAAAGAAGTTAGATGGCATTCTGGGAGCGGATTTTCATATTCATAACGGGGAAAGCGGGTTGTATTACGATATTACCGGTAAGGTAAACCTGCCGACACTGTTTTCCAAAAAGAAAATCAGTCTTAATTTTATGAATTGTTTTATCAGCAGTCTGGAAACCGCATTGTGGTCTTTGGAGCAGTACCTGCTGGATGAAAGAAATCTGATGCTGCAGCCGGAATACCTGTATGTGGATATGGATAATATGCAGAACCAGAGCAGTCCGGAGGGAAGTCTGTATTTTGTATATTGTCCGTATTTTACGGAAACAGAGGAAAGAGATGTAGAACCCCTTTTTACTTTTTTGCTGGAAAAGGCGGAGGAAGAGGATGCTGAGCTTATGGACGCCATTTTCAACCTGTATGCGGCATGGGAAAATCATGGGGAGCAGTTTCGGGGCGAGTCCTTATTGCACGCCTGGCCTATGGAAACAAGCAGCGGAACAGAAGAAGCAGGCGTAAGGGATGCAACAGGCGTAAAGGGAGATAAAGGTAACAAAGAAAGAGAAAAGCTATCCGGCGAAAATACATATGCCATGGTACGGGAAGAGAACATGCATTATGAAGAAAAGGCGGACAGAAAGACATATGGCAACGGTGCAGAAAAAGAGGACAGAATGCTGTATGGTAACGATGAAGTAAAAGAGGAACGGAAACTGTACGGCAACGGCAGACAGAACAGGAGGGTGCTTACCCTTACACGGTTTCCGGCAATTATCGGACGGAAGCCGGAGTATGCGGATCTGGTCATCAATGAGCCGTCCGTTGACAGCATGCACGTTAAAATTCTGGAAGAGGACGGCCATATTTATATGGAAGATATGAATGCCGCAGCAGGAACCTTCAAGAACGGCATACAGCTCAGACCCTATGAAAGAGTCGAACTTCTTAGGGAAGATGAGGTAAAATTCGGGAAGCTGGAATTTACATATCGATAAAATCTGTAAATCCCGGTATTGACACCAACTTGGTACCAAATTATCGGGAATGAGGACAAATCAGGGGCATGACGACATCCGTTTCGCTCTGGACGGTCAGTGCCATAGGAATTGCAGTGGGAGCCGGGCTGTATATCTGCAGTGTGGTGACGGTCATATTGATTATACTGATAAATCATGTACTGGTTTATATCAGCCATTATCAGGAAGAAATGAACAAAGAAATCGCTTTTTATGTGGAAATCAAAGAAGGCGATGCCGTGAAGGAACTGGTCGCCTACCTAAAGGACGGAGGCTACAAGCTTTCAAGTATTTTTCCTTTTTGGCTCCCGGTTTCTGCCGGGAGTCTTTTTATTGACAGTCTTCTTTAGAAATGATACCCTCTTTATTGTAGTAAAGTTTCGTTGCATCGGAGATTGTTATGGACTTAAAAGAAAGCAAGGCGTATGTCAGCACAGGTATTGTGGCACTGAACGCCATTATATTTCTCATATGTACATTTACCGGAAATTTGTTATATAATATAGGGGAAATCAGCCCTCAGCTCTTTTTTGAAGGCGGTCAGTATTACCGGATATTTACATCCATGTTTCTGCATGCGGATATTGAGCACATTGCCAGCAATATGATTATTTTGTTCGGCTTAGGCATGATGATGGAAAAAGAAACGGGACACGTAACCTTTGGTGTTCTCTATTTTCTGACCGGCATCATAGGAAATGCGGCTTCCCTGTTCTACAAAATCTATATGGGAGAATGGGCGGTAGCTTCCCTGGGAGCAAGCGGCGCTGTATTCGGCATGGAGGGAGTGCTTTTAGCCTTTGTCATGCAGTATCCGGAGAGGATGCGGTATGCTTCGTGGGAAAAGATAGCCATTATGGTCATTTATTCTATTTATTGCGGCATCCGTTCCGAAAACATTGACAATGCGGCGCATATCGGCGGTTTTGCATCGGGATTTCTGCTGGGACTGCTTGTCTGTATAGTGCGCAAGGCAGGAAAACCGAAAAACGGATACCGGAATTAAGCATTCAGGCTATGAAAGGATGACAGGCATTTATGAAAATAAACATTTACTATGGCGGACGGGGACTTATCAATGACCCTACCTTATATGTAATGAACAAAATGCAGGAAGTGCTGGAAGAACTTCGCGTGACGGTGGAGCGCTTTTACCTGCAGGAGTTAAAGAATAATATTACCACCCTGCCGCAGACACTTAAGGATGCCGACGGCATTATTTTGGCATCCACAGTGGAATGGTACGGCATCGGCGGCTATATGCAGCAGTTTCTGGATGCCTGCTGGCTGTACGGTGACAAGGAAAAAATCGGAAAAATCTATATGTGTCCCATTGTGATGTCTACAACCTACGGGGAAAGAGAAGGCAAATTAAATCTTGCCACTGCATGGGAAATTTTAGGCGGACGTCCCTGCAGCGGTATATGCGGCTACATCCCGGACACAACCGAGCTGGAAACCAATAAGGGATATCTTACCATTATTGAAAAGAAAGCGGAAAATATGTACCGTACCATCAATCAGAAGATGGTAAGCTTTCCGTCCAGCAATCAGGCAGTGAAAAATACGGTATCCAGCATGCCGGGCATTGAACTGACACCGCAGGAGTCGGAGCAGCTTTCCCAGTACGTATCCGATGATGTTTATATGCAGACGCAGAAAACAGATATACAGGAGCTTACCAGCCTGTTTAAGGACATGATGGAAGACACGCCGGAAGCCTCCCAGGAAAATAAGGTGGCTTTTGAAAGAGCGTTTAAGCCGCAGCAGGGATTGCAGGCGACTTATAAATTATTTGTAGGGGAAGGAAAAACACCTCTTACCATCGTGGTAAACGGCGATGAAATCAACTGTGACCACGATGATGCCAAAGAAGCGGACGTGGAAATTCGCCTGGATAAACCGGTGTTAGAGGATATTTTCGCCGGCAAGATGAGCTTCCAGAGAGCCTTCATGGCGGGAGAAATGAAGATGAAGGGTGAATTCCGCATTTTAAGGGCTATGGACCAGATTTTTGTGTTTCAATAAATAATAGATAGAATGGAGAATGTGCACTATGAAAAAAGAGGATTGTATTTTCTGTAAAATTGCCAATGGAGAAATCCCTTCCAAAACATTGTATGAAGACGAGGATTTCAGAGTTATTCTGGACCTGGGTCCCGCGACCAGGGGACATGCCCTGATCTTACCCAAGGAGCATGCGGCAAATCTGTATGAACTTCCTGACGAAACAGCGGCAAAAGCCATGATACTTGCCAAGAAAATGGGTGCCCGCATGGTAGAAAAGCTTCATGCAGACGGATTGAACCTTGTGCAGAATAACGGAGAAACTGCAGGTCAGACCGTTTTACATTTCCACCTGCATTTAATTCCCCGTTATCAAAATGACGGACAGCATATCCTCTGGACTCCGTGTACTGCCACACAGGAAGAATTAGAAGCCGTTTGTCAGGAGATTGTAAAAGAATGAGAACAATTCAGGTACAGCAGATAACAGAACAGATTAAGGAAATGTGCATTCAGGTCAATCATTACCTTTCGGAAGATATGAAGGAGGCGTTGCGGAATGCACAGGCAAGCGAAAAATCCCCGTTAGGATGTCAGATACTTTCCCAACTTCAGGAAAATCTTAAAATTGCCGGAGAAGATATGATTCCTATTTGCCAGGATACCGGTATGGCAGTTGTTTTCCTGAAGGTCGGTCAGGATGTTCATTTGGAAGGCGGTTCTATAGAAGATGCTGTAAATGAAGGGGTAAGGCAGGGCTATACGGAAGGTTACCTCCGCAAGTCCGTGGTAAAAGACCCTTTAATCCGGGAGAATACCAAGGATAATACGCCTGCGGTCATACATTATGAAATTGTACCCGGAGATAAAGTGACCATTACGGTGGCGCCGAAAGGCTTTGGCAGTGAAAATATGAGCCGTGTTTTCATGTTGAAACCGGCTGACGGTATAGAAGGTGTAAAGAATGCCGTTCTGACGGCAGTGAAGGATGCAGGTCCCAATGCATGTCCGCCCATGGTTGTGGGTGTAGGCATCGGCGGCACCTTTGAAAAGTGCGCCCTGATGGCAAAACAGGCATTAATGCGTCCAGTGGGCTCTCATTCGGATATTCCTTATGTAAAGGAAATGGAAGAAGAACTGTTATCCAGAATAAACGGGCTGGGAATCGGACCCGGCGGTCTGGGCGGAACAACAACCGCACTTGCCGTGAATGTAAATACTTATCCTACGCATATCGCGGGTCTGCCGGTGGCGGTAAACATCTGCTGTCATGTGAACAGACATATTGTGAGGGAAGTATAAAGGAGAAGAGATGGATAAATACATACAGACTCCGCTTACGGAGGAAATTGCACAGACATTGAAAGCCGGCGATTATGTGTATATTACCGGTACGATTTATACGGCACGGGATGCGGCGCACAAGCGCATGCAGGAAGCTCTGGACGCAGGAGAACCGCTTCCTATTGAGATGAAAGACAACGTGATTTATTATATGGGTCCCTCCCCGGCAAGAGAAGGCAGACCCATTGGCTCCGCCGGTCCTACAACGGCAAGCCGCATGGATAAATATGCACCTAAACTGCTGGATTTGGGATTAAGGGGTATGATTGGAAAAGGCAAGCGCTCTAAGGAAGTTCTGGATGCCATTGTAAGGGACAAAGCCGTCTATTTTGCGGCAGTAGGAGGGGCAGGCGCTTTACTTTCCAAAGCAATACAGTCATCGGAAGTTGTGGCGTATGATGATTTGGGAACAGAGGCTATCCGTAAGTTACAGGTGAAGGATTTTCCTGTTATTGTAGTTTGTGACACCGAAGGAAATAATTTATATGAAACAGCTGTAAAGGCGTATGCGGAAAATTAGGGAAATTTTATAAATCAAGGCGATTGCAGATAGGAAAAGAAGATGAAAAGAATTCTTTTAATGGTGTTAAGACTCTTTTATTTTGCACCCATTGCCGTATGGAGAATAGGAAGATACGGCAAACAGGAGGGCAAGTACGAAGAGGCCTACGAATATATTAAAATGGCAACCAGGAAAGCCACCCGCGCCGGACGGGTCGACATAGAAGCTTACGGGCTGGAAAATCTTCCGGAGGAAGACGGCTTTGTATTCTTTCCCAATCATCAGGGGATGTTTGATGTGCTGGTGTTTTTACAGACATGTCCCAGACCGTTTGCTTTTGTTATGAAAAAGGAAGCAAGTAATATCATTCTGTTAAAGCAGGTGAGTCAGGCACTGGGTTCCTATGCCATGGACAGATCCGATATAAAGCAGTCCCTGCAGGTTATCAATCATGTGGCGGAGGATGTGAAAAACGGAAAGAACTTCCTGATTTTCCCGGAAGGCACCAGAAGCAGGCGGGGAAATAAACTGCTTGACTTTAAGGGCGGCAGCTTCAAGTGTGCCGTGAAGGCAAAGTGTCCCATTGTGCCCTGCGCACTGGTAGACTCTTACAAACCGTTTGATGAGAGTTCCATTAATAGAGTAAAGGTGAAGATATCCTATCTTCCTCCTATTTATTATGAAGAATATAAAGATATGAAGACACCGGAGATAGCGGCAGAAGTAAAGAGAAGAATCGAGCAGGAAATCAGCAGGATAACGGGGGAACCGGCAGATGAATAAAATCATGGTAGAAAACATTCAAGAATATATGAAAAACTTCAAGGAAGAACAAAAGGAACTGCTTGTAAGGATAAACTGGTGCTATAAAAAGGGAAAATCAGGTGAATTTTCAAGTATAGAAAATTACTATGATGTGACCGCACGTTTTGATATGGCATTGGATGCAAAAACAGGAGAACCGCTTCAGACGGATTTGGCAACATATAAATGGTTAGAATGGTTTGTACCGAAAAAGAAAAAACTGTTTGGATTTAAATATGGCTTTCAATTTGAAGAGGGAAAGATATATCGTATTTTGGCAAGAGAATACATAAATAAGCCGACAGATAAATTTATAAGATATTATGTAGATGATGTGCTGGAGTATGACATAAAGGATAACCGATTTGATCCGGTATATCTTTTTGAATCAAAATTTGATGACGAGGTTCTTGATCTGGTGGTGTTGATTAAGAGTAAAATATGTGGATGGTCAAGGGATAATTTTTACCGAATGCCCTCTGCGACAATGATTGCTTTTTTGGATTTGAAAACAAATGAAGTAAATCGTCATCCGACTTTTCTTCGTTGGATTGAAAAAGATACAAATTCAAAGCTACGTTATAATTTTGAGGATTTGGGGATTTATCATATTCAGGCAAGAAAAAGTAATACCGGTGAAAATGCATACATGCTTGTTGATGTGGTAAATAAAACGCGAAATGAGTGCTTAGAAGATTTAAAAAAGGAATATATGAAGCCGGTTATCTTTACATATAAGGAAACGAAGTTCACATTAAACAGACGATATAATCAGTTTGAGGGGCAATTGAATTATCAGGGAGAAATGTGTGATTTTTATCTTATGGTGTCTGAGGAGGATACTGGGATAACAAAACACATAAATAAGCTGGATGAGATATTTGATAATCCTTTGGCGTTTGATATCCGGGTAAGGGAATATGTTGCAGAGGAACTATATAAACTGGCAAATGACTGGCTGGATGAGGATGGCGATGAGATTTCAAAAGAGGAATTTATGAAAAAAATCGGAAATCCTACGTTTAACATTTACAGTGATGGTACAATATGTCTTATGTATGATACGGATGGAATGTTCACAGACCACGTTATTACCGTAAAAATCAATGATAATGGTGATTTGGTGAAAGCTAAGATTGAGGGATAGATTATGAGCTTGCAGCAATGTGACAGGTAATATGGTAGGTATCAAAAAGATTGCAACTGCATGAAAAAAAGTATTTGACAAAAACTACGTTACTATGTATAATAACATTTGCGTCACCGAAAGGGATGCATCATACTTGACAGAGGCATTCGGATTATGGAGAAATACTCAAGAGGCCGAAGAGGCGCCCCTGCTAAGGGTGTAGGTCGGGCAACCGGCGCGAGGGTTCAAATCCCTCTTTCTCCGTTTAGCAGCCAATGCCAAAAACAGAAGTGTCCAGCGGATGCTTCTGTTTTTTGTTATAGAATAAAAAAGACTTATTTTAATGTGTGAAAGTTATTCCTGCAAGCAAAGCACATTTATTGCTTTGTTAAAGTTTATTGAAAAGAAAAATAAAAAGGGGAAAGTATATGGTTCAAAAAAAGAAATATGGGAGTCTTGTGTATTTGGGAGGTTTGCTGCTGATAATATTTTATCTTATTCCATACTTTATGTTGGGAAAACAGGCTTCTTTTCGAATTACAGATTTTTTGGATGATGAAGTTATTCAGTACATGCTTTCCGGAAAATATTTCTTTACCGGTTTTAATACAAAGGTGGCTGAATGGTTTAACGGTGCGGATAAGTTTGCAATTCAGCCACCTTGTTTTTTACTGATTTGGCCATTTTATTTTTTGTCATTTTATAAAGCTGTCATGGTTTCGGTGATCCTGGGTGAATTTTTTGCATATACCGGAATGTTTCTGTTAGTTCAAAAAATTTTTAAGGGAGAATATCCGGCAGTAACTATGACAATATCCTTTTTGTTTAGTATATTGCCGTTTTATCCGAGTTATGGGTTATCTTCGATAGGCATTCCTTTGGTGGTATGGGCATTTTGGGAAGTGAGTGAAAAGAAACATATCATATTGGCGTATATGACGATCTGCTTTTGGGGGTTATATTCGTCTTTAGTCTGGAGCGGTTATTTTATAATTGGCTTTGCTCTTATATTTGCGTTTTTTCTTTTCGTAAAAAAAAGGAAGAGATGTGGACTGAGAGTATTTTTCGGAAGTCTGGTATTAACAGTTACATATGTATTTACATTCAAGGATACAATTTACGGAATTTTCTTTAGCGGCGTTGAGTCTCACAGAAATACACCCGGGAGGGTATATGTACCGGCTCGCTTCAAGGACACATTTGTTTCGCTTTTTAAATATGGACAGTATCATGCACCGAGTTATCATACATATATTATGGCGGGTTCGCTGCTGGTTATAATACTGGTATTGTTTTTACTTTATGTTAGCCCGCGTAGCCGTATTGTAAAAAACAAATGGTTTCTGGCAGCAACTTTGTGGGCAGGGGCAGTAATAATTGCCGTATTTTCTGCATTCTATCAAAGCGAAGCCGGTTATTGGCTGAGAGGACATTTGGGTGTCCTGCAGAGTGTGCAGCTTGACAGGGTATATTGGTTATATCCGACTATATGGTATACGGAAGCTGCAGTATGTATGGCAATTTTCTATGATTTATGTAAAGTATATGTACGAAAATCGATTGCCTGCAAGGCGCTATATTGCATAGAAATTGTAGGAGTTTTAGTATTCATGGTGCCCTATTTGATTGGCAAAAATACAGAATACAAATCAAATTTGTCCCGGATTATGGGAAAAGATAACGGGTTGGTTTCGTATAAAGAGTATTATGATGAAAAATTGTTTGCGGAAATAAAAGATTATATACATCTTGAACCGGCTCAGTATCGGGTAGTATGTCTGGGATTGGCACCGGCGGTAGCTTCAGCCAATGGACTATACACACTGGACGCATATTCAACCAATTACAGTTTGGACTATAAAATGAAATTCAGAAAAGTTATTGCGGCGGAACTTGATAAAAATGCCGATTTAGAGTGGTATTTTGATAGTTGGGGAAACCGCTGCTACCTGTTTAGTGCGGAATTGGGAAAAAGTTGGGATGTGAACAAGGAAGAACCTGCTTATGTTTCCAATTGGGAAATTAATACACAGGCCTTGAAAGAGCTTGCGTCGGAAACTAATATGAAAACATATATATTGTCTGCTGCTGAAATACGCAATGCTATGGATATTGGCTTGAACTGTATAAAGGAATTTGATCAGCCGGATAGCTATCGGCATATATATCTTTATAGTATTTTATGAAAAAATAAAATAATTATTGACAAGCAGGACAAGTTGTTTTATTATAAAAGTCCACCGTTTGGGAAACACAAAACGGTCGGTGAAAAAAGTCAAAAAACTTCAAAAAAAGTTGTTGACAAAGGATAGAACTCATGGTATTATAAATGAGTTGCGACTCGAGAGAGCCGAAAGCACAGAACCTTGACAAATAAACAGCAATGC
>FR880796.1:5121-9518 GCA_000434615.1 Clostridium sp. CAG:510 | reverse complement strand
GCTGCCTTTTCCACGGAGGTTTCTTCTGCAATATTACCCTTGTTATCAGTATTTTCCGACATCACTGTTCCCTGTTGCCGGCCACACCCCGCCATCACGAGTACGCATATAAATATGATATACAGAAAAATAATTCCACCTTTTCTCATTTTTCATTCTCCTTTTTCTGCCTGCTCTCTGTTTTCTTCATAGCATTTTTCCATAGCACATGCAACTGTTTGGCACAAGTGACATGATTTGGGCAGAATTAGCATAACTTTAGGCTTTTAAAGCAGTGTAAAATTATGTATATTGTTTCTTTCCGGATTTTTATTTTGTAATAGGATAAGCATTTTTTAAGTTCCGGAACTCCTCCGGTTTTGCATAACTGTCAAAAGTAAATACAGCACCTTCCCCGATAGAATTTATTTCTGATTTGTTTGAAAGTGTTACCGTTGCTTTCCCATTTTCAAAAGAGATTTTCATTTCACTTTGGGGTTCCTCCGACTCCTCTATGCTTTGCACTGCCGTCAGAATTCCATTCCGGCATTCTCCCTCAAACCGTGTATAGAGCACATTATCAATGAGAAGTATCCCCTCGTAAGAGCCATCTTCTTTCCTTTTCACCGTCAGGAAGCTTTCATCCTCATTACTGTAGTAATTTCCTGTAATAAAATATTTTCCGTCGGACGAAAGTTCCGGCATGGTAACGGACTCATCCACCGGAAGGGATTTTTGAACCTGTGTAAGCACCTCCCGAACAGAATGCATATCTTTTATATTTATTTGCTGTCCGGCAGCCATTTCGGGAAGCCAAGGAAAAATATCATACAAATAGGGGGCTGCCTGGTTTTCCTTGTCAATGGAAATACCATTCTCCATGTAACTTTTCACCGTATCATAAAAGGCAACCATCCGTTCCACCGGAAATGTTGCTTCCGGCTCTGTCATACCGTCAGTTACCAGATAAAACGATATACTGTCGGCATCATAAGGTACCTCGCTGGCAGTATGTAATAAAGAATTCCCCGCCATTCCAAACACCTTATAGGACAAAGTCACCTCTTTATCACTTTCCTCCATTCGATACCTCATCAGATACACATTGTCTTCTCTTTCTATTACATAATAAGAAATATACTGATTTGAGGTAATATTTGTAGAATTCTCCTGCCAGAACAAAGGATAGAGAGTAAAATCCTTTTCGTCCCCGTTCTTTATCGTATGCCAGATTTCTCTTCTGTCAGCCCACAGACTAAGTTCCACTCCTTCTTTGCCATTCTCCCAAATCTCTTTGCGGTATAAATCCGCATAGATGTCCGTATCCTTGAAATAAGAGCCGGTTGTACCAAATTGAAAAATGGGAATGTTGGCATACACTAACTCATATTCCTCTTTCAAAGCCGGAAATGCTTCTTTTACAGCAATATTTTTTTGTGTTTGAAGAGCTGCCTGTGCAATGCTCCCAATCATCTCTGTTACTTTTTCCGCTTGTTTTTTTACGGGCAGAAGAGTACTCCGCTCCATACTCTTGAACCCCTTACTTGTCAAAACCAATATGCACAAACCAGCCGTTATGGCTCCGGCTACAGCAAGCCATGTCTTTTTATTTCTTTTCATTTGAAATTCTGTATGCTCCTTCCTTTTCCTCACAATCGTGCCCTTCAAATTATCCTGCCGTCACTAATTACGATTTTCCGGGAACACATTTCCGCATAACGCTCCTCATGTGTCACCAGAATAACCGTGATGTTTTCCTTATTTAACCGGATAAAATACTCCATAATTTCATCTGCTATCTGCCTGTCCAGATTTCCGGTGGGTTCGTCCGCCAGTATGATATCCGGGCGGTTTATCAGCGCTCTCGCTATGGCTGCCCGCTGCCTCTGACCGCCCGAAAGCTCTGACGGCAGGTGATGAGCACGCTCCTCCAGGCCCAGAAAGTGTTCGATTTCCCGAAGTCGTTCTTTATCCACTTTCTGGGAGTTAAGCAGCCATGGCATCTGAATGTTTTCCTCCACCGTCAGAATAGGTATCAGATTAAAATCCTGAAAAACATAGCCTATTTTAGTACGCCGCAGTTTTGACAGTTCCCCGTTGTCCAGTTCACAGATATTTATTCCGTCAAAGAAAACCGAACCGGAGGTAGGCGTTTCTATACCGCCTATCAGATTGAGCAGTGTTGTCTTTCCCGAACCGGACTGCCCTGTAATCGCCACCATTTCTCCTTTTTCTATCTGCATGCTGACATTGTTTACCGCATAAATTTCGTTACTGCCCTGTATAAACTTTTTGGTCAAATTCTTTATTTCTATCTGGCTCATCTTGGTTTCTCCGAATTTCTACCTGTAATTTTTTAGCTGTTTCTTTAACTGACGGTACACCGGCAAAACAAAAGCTAAAACCGTCATAATACCGCATATAAGATAAGTAAGGACAAGTGTAATGGAAAAAGGAAGTCCCATGCCGGTTGATGCAGTCGTTACACTCACCAGCAAAGTGCTGACCACCGGCGGTATCAGTACAGCCGCCATGGCATTTTCAAGCCCCTGTCTGATAAATGATGCATAGGCCATGTTCTTTGTAGCACCGATAAGGGATAAAATTCTTGTCGTTTTCCGGCTGTCCCAGATATAACTGCTCAGCCTCATGTAAATAATCAGCATCATAAACAGAAACAGTATGGCAAACAGGAACATAAGCAAAAGATAAATGCCTTTGTTCATAACCTGTGCTCTTTCCACCTCTTCCTGCCTGTCCAGCAGGGAAATACTTCCCTTCTGAAAATAATTTTCTATTTTTTCTGCCGTATTTTTGTGTTCTCCCGCATCATGCAGTTTCACCTTAACCAAATCCACATACAAATTATCTGTTCCCGCATTTACGGCAAAAGAGTTCTTTCCGCTTTCCTGCACGCACCCTGTGCTTTCCACATTGTCAAGCCGGTTCAAAAAATCGAGTTCTCCCTGTGTAAAACCTCCGTAGACAGATATCTGCTTGTAAATCCATAGTTCATATTCCTGCGGCTTTTCCATCATGGCAATGTCCAGGGATAAATAGCCAAATAAAAACAGAAAAATCGTCATGACAGGAACCGCCACTGCAATACAGCTTCGGTATTCCCGGTTTGTCCGCTGTTTCCAGATGGCGGTTAGGGATTTTTCAGGGGATGACAAAAAGGAAAGCTTCCATTTCGTTCTTTTCCGGCTGTCTGCTGCCTGGATATCTTCTTTCATCCGGCTCCATACGGATTTTTCTTTCTTTTCCTTCAGAACATGCCCTAACGTTCCTGAAAGAATGAGCCCGAAAACCGCAATACACAGAATGGTATGTACCGGTTCTATCTTAAATATAAGCCAGGCAATTCCCTGCCCTTCCTTCACTTCCAGATAAAAGTGAAACAGCAGCTTCATCGTGCCTGCCGCAATCAGGACCGCACTGATGGCAGCGCAGAAAAACAGAACGGCAAATTCCGCAAAATAAAGTCTGTTGATTTGACGATTATCCGCTCCGTAGGAACTTAAGGTTGCCATGTCCGACTGAAAACGCCGCAGATGATTTTCATAGGCAGACTTCATGATGCCTGCTGAAATAAACATGATAAACACACTTAAAATTCTTATGATTACCTGTCCGCCCGCTTCCTGTGCGTCATGGGAAATTCCGTGGGCGGTATCATAATCATATGCGGTAATATGCAGCATCGTATTGTCTGCGGTTTGCAGTCTTTTTTGAAGTAAGGAACCAAAATACTGCATCGTTTCCGTATTTTTCCACTGTTCGTCATCCAGGATATGCACATAAACCGTACCGTCTTCCCAATACGGTTCCGATAATCCTTCGATATTCCGAAAAACTTCCACGTCCTTCTCACCCGCATTTGCTATATGAAAAGTTTCTCCTTTTGCCATACTGATAAGCTGTTGGCTCCATCCGTAACTGCTACTGTCCAGGTAAATGGAAAACAAAAGCGGCAGAATAAGCGCACACGTAATAATCACATATATGTTCAGATGCCACATGGGTCTGCGCCGAAAAGATTGTTTCAGGTAAAGAAAATAGCTCATGTTTTTCATATCCTTTGCTCTGTTTATTGTTTATTCTTCCACCACTCTCATTCCATCCTGTAATCGGTCGTCAAATAGGGCAACAACCCGTTCCGAACGCAAAATGCCGTCTTTTATGTAAACCATATCGCCGCCCGCTTCCTCTGCGTTTTCTGCCACCTCCACGGCTCTCAGAAACACCGCTTCATAGCTTCCGTATGGCACCTTTTTTGTTTCCAATACAAAAACCATACCATCATGAACAGCAGCGGCAGGCAGGGAAAGATACACTTCTTCTGTCGTGACCGGTATTTCTTCTCCGTCAAGCTCTATCACAGACTCCGTTTCCACACGGCATTCCTGTGTGTAGAC
>FR880796.1:0-5110 GCA_000434615.1 Clostridium sp. CAG:510 | reverse complement strand
CACGCCATTCCTGTGGGTAGACCGCCGCCACCTTCATGCGGAACAGACCATCTATTTTTTTGTGAAAAAAAGTACCGATAAGCAGCAGTGTAAAGAAAGTAATGGCAGCTATCCATATCCCTGTTTTTTTCTTTTTCATATCTTCTACCCCTTTAGCCGTCCCATGCCGTCCGACAATTCCTCTTCATAAACCGCGTAAAGCAGCAGAATGGGTATCAGGCAAAGCACTCCGACGGCATACAGCAGTTGTTCCTTTCCCTGTATGTACTCTTCCGCAATAACCGACAGCGGCCGCAGGACATCCTCTTTTACAAAATAAAGCGGTTGTTCCACCATATTAAAGCCCTCCGCAAACATGAACACAAATACAGCAGCCACACTGCCCTTTACCTGGGGCAGCAGAGCATGCCACAGTATTTTACAAAGCGAAGAGGTTTCCAGTCTGGCAGCCTCCACGATTTCCGTCGGTACCGTTTCCACATATTGGTACATCAGATAAAAAGCAAACGGCGAACACAGCATGGGCAGTATCAGTGCAAACGGTGAATTCAGCATATGCATGTCCCGCAAGCCGATATAAGTCGGAAGCAGAGTTGCCTGCAGCGGCATCAGCATAAGAAGCAGAACCAGAAACAGAATTGCTTTTTTTCCTTTTATATTTCCCCATTGCAGACCGACTGCCGCAAGGAAGGACAAAACGGCTGCTCCGGTTCCTATTGCCGCCGCTATCCCTAACGAGTACCAATACTTCGGATAAAACCAGAATTCTTCTATTAAAAGCAGGTAAAAATCTTTTATCCGTATTTTCCCGCACATCCAGAGAAACGGCAGAACACATACGACAGAAAGGAGTATTAAGCAAACGCCCTCTGTAACACTCCGCAGGCATCCTTTTTTGTGTTTTTTATGCATGCTTTTCCTCCCTGTGAAAAACGCCGCTTCCCACTGTCACAAAAACCGCTATTAACAGGACGATGATAACCGATGCGGCAGCCATGAACTGATAATTTAATTTCAGAAATTGATTGTTCATATAATACTGGAGGGTATAACTGTAATCGGGCGGATAATTCTGTCCGTAGTACAGATAGCTCTCCCGGAAGGTTCTGAAGCAGTATACCACGCCCATGACACCCACAAACTGAACGGCTCTTTTCATGAGCGGAAGTGTAATTTTTAAGTGCGTTACCATTTTTCCGGCTCCGTCCATCTGTGCCGCTTCGTAAATTTCATACGGCACGGCCAAATATGCAGCGGTAAGTATAACGATGCCCATTCCCAGGTATTTCCATAAAAACATGACATAGACGGGAACCGGGGTTCCCCTGTCCGGCAGAAATAAAGTAAAGGCAGCCGTGATGCTGACGGACGGCATAAAGAGTGGCAAAAACACCAGCTTTCTGAAATACCGTCCCAATTTACCTGTATTCACCGAAAATATCGTCAAAAGTAACGATAAAAGCAGAAAGACCGGTACGCATATCCCTATCATAAGGAGCGTATTCTTTAGTGCCAGCCTGAAATACGGATTGCCAAGCACTTCTGCGTAATTGGCAAAACCCACAAACTTTTTCTGAAACTGTCCCTTGCGAAATGAAAAAAGAATGACCTTCAGAAACGGCAGAAGATAAAACAGGGCAAGTCCTGCCATGACCGGCAGCAGACAAAGTCTCATTTTTCTCTGAAATCCGTGCTTTCCTTTATTCGCCCATATACATTTTAACCTTGCGTTCCAGTTCTTCAATGACTTCCTCCTCCGAAACATCCCCGCTCATGCCGTAACGGTAATAGCTGTCAAACAGTCCTTCCGGCAGGCTGAAACAGATAGTTCCCGTCATGTATAACTGATGCAGGTCG
Source organism: Clostridium sp. CAG:510 (assembly GCA_000434615.1). GTDB lineage: Bacteria > Bacillota > Clostridia > Lachnospirales > Lachnospiraceae > Acetatifactor. The sequence continues at coordinate 3,253 of FR880796.1, read as the reverse complement.
TCATAAAAACCGTCTTCCGGATAAAGCTCTCTGTTTGCAGTAAGAAAATTCTCCGGCTGGGCACAGTATGCTTCCGCCATCTGCGCCGCATACTGCAAAGCTTCTTTTTTGTGCGGGGCATTGGGGTTTATTATTAATACATCTGCCGTTATCTGCGACGTGGCTTCTCCCGCTATTCCCGGAATTCCGCAGACATGCACACCGGTCGTTCCCTCATATTTTGCATAATCCCAGGCATCGCCCTCTACCGTTTCCAGGCAGACCGTCTGTGCTTTCCTTCTTCTTGCTTCCTCCGGGCTTTCGTTACCCAGCACAGCATAATCCCATGAATGATTCATAAATTCCGAATGAAGATAATCACCGCCGTCCCGGTATTCCTGCTTTACGAAAGCAAGGATTTGACGGAATTCTTCCGTATCAAAGGAAATCTCCTTTCCCGATTGTTCTTCTTCCATGCGCTGCCTTCTCACGTAATCCTGCAATAAAAAGGTATTCAGAAAAGAAATTTCGTACCTGCCGTCCTGTCCGTTTTCATAAAGCACCTTTCCCGCTTCGCACAAGTCCTCCGCCGTATGCACATTCTGCATATTTACACCGTACTCGCCTAAATTGTCTTCCTGATAAACAATTCCTTTTACCCTAAGTTTCAGCGGCAGCATCCAAATATCACCCTGATAAACAGCACCCTCCCGGATGCACGGATAGCAGTTGTTCCAATAGTCTGAAATCATCTCCTCCGGAATAGGGGTATACATCATGGCATTGCGGATGGTTTCCGCCTGCGCCATATCTGTGGATGTGATAACAAAATCATAGTCCGAATCGCCGGCAAGCATCTTTAACGCCAGCTCCTCCCAGTCAAGAACTTCCAGTTCTATCTGATAGCCGCCCCAGTCACTGAGTGCCATTTCCGATGTAGTATAGGCTTTCAGCGGTTTATTATTCTTTATGAAGGCATCCGGGTAAAAAGAAAATACCGTTTCTTCCTGCGATGATTTTATAAAAATTCTGCCTGCCTCATATTGCAGGTGTCCGGGAATATCCTCTACATTTACAGCCGTATAGCGTGCCGCAACCTTCGGGTCTTTTGGGGAAAACTTCACATATTGTCCCATAACCAGATAGCCGTACAGGGAACCTTCCGATTTATCGTAAGAAATATCCGACATCCCATATGTAAAATTACTGTCATAGGCTTCCGAAATTTCCCCGGTACCGGCATCGTACAGCCGGAAACAGTATTGTCCGTTTTCACAGGTATTAATCCAATAACTGTCCTTTTCCGCAACTGCCACTGCCGCCGGATTTTCCACAGGTACTGTAAGTTCCTCTCCCGACATTTTGTCTATCAGGCTGGCTGCCGTTTCTCCACCTCGGTAGCCCAACAGCATCACCGTGTTTTCTCCTGCTGCCATTTTCTGCACATACATGGCATCCTTCCTTACTGCAAGAACATTCTGCTCTCCGGTTGCCATATCAAGTTCTGTCAGTGTTCCCTTATTTTCCCTGTATACATACAGCTTTCCGCCTGCAAGACACAGATTTGACAATGACCGGCTGTCTTCCTCTCCGTAGACCGCAAACTGCATCGGGTAAGCATCATCTGCGGAAATACTATATTCTCCGTTCTTTGTACCATCCAGTCCGTAGCTGTATACGGTATTGTTCTCCGTTGTAATAAAATAGATATTTTTTCCGCCCTCATCCACACAATAATCCCTCAGATTCTGTATGGTCAGTTCTGCTACATCGGTATTGTTATTCTGCTTACCGTCATGCTGGGAACCGCATCCGGAAAACCATAGGCACACACTCATGACAGCTATTAACATAAAGATTTTATTATTCCTGTTCATATACCATTCCCATTTCATCAGTGGCTAAATCATAATAATACAGGGTCTGTTTCGCTCCATCCTGCGAATATGTCCTGAAAATCCAGTACAGCATATCCTGTCCCAAAAACATATGGGTAACTGCCGCATCACTGCCTTCCAGAAAGCAGATTTCCTGTTTTTCTGTTTCCTTCCATTTATAAACAGATGTTCCGTCAGACCTGCTGTCCCAGTAATACAGAGCCTCTCCGTCACTGACCGCATAATAGGAACAGCTTCCCAAATCAAAATCTTCTCCGCTCTCAAGATTATAAACATGGCGTGTTAAAATATCCATGGAATTGTCATCATTTGCATAGCTGAACCATTTCCCCGCCCAAAGGGTATACATGGCATCCTTCCTTATGTAACCGCAGCCTGCATCCTGCAGTCGATAGGCTATCAGATAGCCATTCCCGAAATTCTCTGCGCTGTCCCCCAGATAAGAACCTGTTATGATACCGTTTCCCATCATCAGACGAACGGTCTCTCCCGGTGCCGAGTCCCATACCTTTACGCCGGAGCCATCAAACACACCCACGCCATCCGTCGCACCTGCGTACAGGCCGTCTTCCGTTATAAAATATTCCGCCCTGACGTCCTCAGCCACCGGCTCTTCTTCACCGCTTTCGCAATTAACCCGGCGCAGACTTTCTCTCTCTGCATTGTAGTAAAGCCATCCGTCCATATACTGCATATACCAGCCCGGATTGTCCTTAAAAACATGCAGGTTTTCTCCTTTTTTTCCGGATGTATATATAACTGATGTATCCGGCAGGGAAAAATATATCTGACCGTTTTCGTCAAAAACAAAGCGGCCTTCATTCAGGAGATTGGAATTTCTTACGGACTCTGCTTCTGACAGTGCTCCCTGTTCATAGAGGTCGCTCAATTCCCATTTTTCCAGTTTCTGCAGTTCCGGCGGCAGCGTTTCCTGCCCCTGCACAGCATCCGGTGCATCCTTGGTTTCTTCCTGCCAGTTTATTACCGTAGCCGGATTGTCCATCCCATTATCCTGCTCTGTCTTTTTCTCACCGCAGCCCAGAGCCGCTATGCCGAGCATGGCTGCCAGTCCGATTACTCCCCATTTTTGTCTCCTCATGGTACCTCCGTTTTGGTGTTCATATTTATAACTTTTTATCAAGAGGCGGGCATGTAAAACAGCCCACCTCATTCTGTTTTTACAGTTTTAATACTGACATATACCGGTTTTGGCTTCACATGACGAATGCTTCTCTAGACAGGTTCTGACTTCATTTGAGCTGAATAATACATTACAGCTACTGTTTGCACAATAAATATTATGTAAATGCTTTTCGTGGGTCATGCCGCAATAAACTCCACCATTATTCGTGTTATAAAGCAAATGTGTCCCCATT
>FR880795.1 GCA_000434615.1 Clostridium sp. CAG:510 | reverse complement strand
GTTGGATGACGATCGTCAAGAAATGTATCTGCCGCATAGCTTCCAAGATCAGGCTCAATTCCACGAATTGCAAGATTCATCTGTGCCATCTTCCAAGTGGTCGGATTTGAATCCTGCCCGTAAATAGAGATATTGCTGATATTGCCGCTATGGTTCTCTACAAATTTTGCTGACTGAACAAACATACCACCTGAACCACAGCAGGGATCGTATACCCGACCTTTATAAGGTTTCAACACTTCTACCAAGGTACGCACTACGCAGGATGGAGTAAAGAATTCACCGCCACGCTTACCTTCCTGTTCTGCAAACATAGAAAGGCAATACTCATAAGTACGACCCAAGATATCTTTTTCACTACCGTGTTCAATCATCTGGATATTGGTGAATAAAGCCACCACATCCCCCAACCTGCGTTTATCCAGTTCCGGACGTGCAAAATTCTTCGGGAGAATATCTTTTAAGCGCTTATTTTCTTTTTCAATCGCACGCATAGCATCATCAATAACTGTACCAATTTCCGGTGTATGCGCTTTTGCTGCAATCTCACTCCAACGCGCTCCTGCCGGTACAAAGAAAATACCTTCCGAAGTATATTCGTCGATGTCTTCTTCGAATCCATCGCCTTCTTTAACAAGTTCCTGATACTTATCATCAAATCGATCTGAGATATATTTCAGGAAAATCAATCCAAGAACAACATTCTTATATTCTGATGCATCCATATTACCGCGAAGCACACAGGCCGCATCCCATATCTGTTTTTCAAATCCAATATCGGCTGTATTTTTATCTGCCATTTTTATTTTCCTCCTCCGATGATTTTAATCTGTTTTCATTCTGACTCTCTTCTTCCAGCACCTACTGTACATTTGAATTATACCTAATTATCATGTTGATGTATAGTATACTTTTATTTGGCTTGTATCTCTACCTACAACTTTTTCTATTCTTTTACCTTCCAATAACCTTTTGTGTCTGAGCCTATACGTTCAATAATGCCTTTATCTTTTAAAGCCTTAATCCTGTCAGATACTGTTTTTCGACTTACATTCAAGTTTTGCACCAAATCCGCATACGTATATCCTGGATCAATTCTAAGAAGCTCTATTACCTCTTTTTCTTTCTCAGTCACCTTCTCAGTCACCTTCTCAGTCACCTCGCCAGGTCCATGAACGATTCTCTCCTCAGGAGCAGTAAATTTCACCATGATATCGCCTGGATTTATAGTAAATTCTGGCATCGGCAAATCATCAGACTTGCAAGCTTCACATATTTTTTCAATACCTCTTCCCCAACTTTCTATAAATCCAGCTAAGTAAAAGACATTTGCAATATTAGGATTATAAGGTCTTGATGCATGTTTACCCATTAAGTTTTTCACGGTCCAATTATCCGGCAATTGACCACAGTTAGCAATATACATCTTATCTGCATATACACTTATCTGAATTGGTACACCATAATTGTACTGTGAGTGACACAAAGAATTTAACAAAGTCTCTCTTAATGCCTCCTCCGGAACAAAGTAGCGTTCTCTACGCTGCATCCCTACGTATGTGATTTTTGCTCTCATATACTTGAAATATATAAGCTCAATAATTTTATCTACAATCTCAATCAGTGAGCCTCTTACTTCATCCTGATACATGAGATCTGCATCTGTTTCAAAATATCCAACCTTTACATATGCACCTAGTTGCCATTTTTCTGGATCTTTGGAAAATAACATCATTGCAGCATTGGTCAAATATTCACCCGATGTAAGATGAAGTTTTTCCAACAATACCTCTTTAGGTTCTTCAAGTAGTGAGGGTTCAATTCTTCCCTTTTGGGCTGCTAATTCCTTAAATTTATTAATAACTGGATCATCAACATCTGACATTTTAAATGCCGGAATTGGCATATTATCCCAGGTAACGCCTCGTTTGCCATTTAGAAAACTTTCCAGCGCAGGACCTGTAAGAACTTGTTTCGTGCTTCCACTACGATAATGATAAACACCTTTGTAAGAAATACTGGTAGAATAAGCCGGAACAACTATTTCAATGTATTCTTTGCCATCTTTTTCCAACAAATTAACATCCGCGACAATTCCTAATGACTGCGTAATCTTATTTGGAATATCTTCCAACAGTTTCTTTGAATTCTCTACACCTATAATGTCCCCATTATCATTACAACCGATATATATTTTCCCACCCTGAGCATTTGCAAAGCCACATATCCATTTTAGGTATTCATCTCGCCATGACTCTTTCCACTCTATATTTTGATTTTCAGCCATATTGTTACCTACCTTCCTTTATGCTCCCTATTATAATTGACATTCTAATTTCTTCTATTCTTTTGTGATACAGCCTTCTTTCACCTATCCCTTTATCTTTTTACTTTTTAAAATAAACGCAATCAAATCACCCACTTTGATTGTCACTTCCAATTCTTCTTTTATTTCCCGTTTAAACTATACAAATTCAAGTATTCTATTTTCCTGACTCTATCTGAACGATATCATCAAATCCGCAATTCAACTCCACACAAATACGTGCAAGAATATCCAATGACACCTGCTGCTCATTATTCATCTTAGTAAATGTACTAGGAGCAATTTGAGTCTTTTTACGTAAATCAGTTTTACTCATGTTCCTATCAATTAATAACTTCCATAATGGCTTATAAGATATTTTTATTTGAGTATCTGACATGACTATTTCCTCCAACTATTTACACGACAGAACAATCTGCTTTCCTGCATAATATTATATCAGTTTTCTTTTGTAGCAACAACAATAACTTTTGAGTTCTCGAAATCTCTTTTGTATGTTCACTGGCATGCTATCCATTATCTCTCCACGTACAAAATATCATAAAAATAACCTTTCAGTGCACCTGATACCAACTACGCCAAAAGGTCTATTTTTACTACATCCGTATTCAATTTTTCAGTACAAGCGAATATTTTTCAAGGTAATTTTTTAGATATATTTCCTTCAAAAGCTGCCCTCAACACCGCTTAAACTGGGCATTTCTTAGAGAGAAGACAAACCGTCTCGACAGTTGTTTCAGTTTCCAAGGGAAGTTCTTT
>FR880794.1 GCA_000434615.1 Clostridium sp. CAG:510 | reverse complement strand
TTCTTAACTTTCGGAGTAAAAGGCTTGTTACAGGCAAGCAGAAATGTGAAGGATGCCATGCTGTTTAACATTCTTTCCTACATGTCCAATGAACTGTTGACAAACGGACATACTGCCGCCAGCATCGATGAGTTTTATCTGTTCTTAACCAATCTGACTGCGGTGGAATACATCCGTAACTTCATGAAACGTGTTCGTAAAAAGGACAGTGCAGTCATCCTTGCCAGCCAGAATCTGGAGGACTTCAACATTGACGGTATCCGTGAATATACAAAACCGCTGTTCTCCATCCCGACACATGCCTTTTTATTCAATGCCGGTAACATCGATGCCAAGTTTTACATCGATACCTTGCAGCTTGAGAAGAGTGAGTATAATCTCATCCGCTATCCCCAACGGGGAGTGTGCCTTTATAAGTGTGGCAATGAGAGATATAACCTGATGGTACATGCACCGGAGTATAAGGAGAAGCTGTTCGGTAGTGCAGGCGGAAGATAACTGGAGGTTAGCCTATGGATATGCGGGAGCAGAAATTCGGGATTGAAATTGAACTGACCGGTCTGACCAGACAGAAAGCGGCGGAGGTTATAGCAAAATATCTGGGAAGCAGTTGTCAATATGATGGTGGATATTACGAGGAATACAGTGTATATGACAATCAAGGAAGAAAGTGGAAGGTTATGTATGATTCCAGTATTGTGGCAAGGAAAAAGGATGGAACCCATGGCGGGGATGAATACAAAGTGGAGTTTGTATCCCCCATCTGTGAATATGCAGACATCCCAACCATTCAGGAGATTGTAAGGCAGCTCCGTCATGCAGGAGCCATTGCAGGGGAAAAGTGTGGCATTCATGTTCATGTGAATGCCGCACCCCATAATGCGAAGTCACTCAGGAATATTACCAACATCATGTATAGCAAAGAGGATTTAATCTACAAGGCATTGCAGGTGGATGTAAACCGTGAACACCGTTACTGCAAGAAAGTGGAAGAAGATTTTTTGCAGAGTCTGAACCGGAA
>FR880793.1 GCA_000434615.1 Clostridium sp. CAG:510 | reverse complement strand
AACATCCTAATCTCAGCGAGTTCCCGAAAATCTCAATGATCTGGAAATCCATTCCTTCTCAACTGGCAAGAGAGAACAAGAAGTTTATCTATAAAGTGGTCAAGGAAGGTGCGCGGGCCCGTGAGTACGAGGATGCTTTGCAATGGCTGGTGGATGCCCGTCTGGTGCATAAAATCTATCGCAGCTCAGCTCCGGGTCTGCCGATTGCGGCTTACGATGACTTGTCTGCCTTCAAGATTTATCTTGTGGATGTGGGACTGCTCCGTCGTCTGGCGCAGTTGGCTCCCACTGCCTTTGGCGAAGGTAACCGCCTTTTCACCGAATTCAAAGGTGCATTAACCGAAAACTTTGTGCTGCAGACTTTAATTACTCAGTTTGAAGTCATGCCCCGTTATTGGAGCCAGAACAACCCACCTTACGAAGTGGATTTCCTTATTCAGCGTGAGAACGACATCTTCCCTGTGGAGGTCAAATCCGAAGCCAACACAACCAGTAGGAGCATGAAGAAGTTCAAGGAACTGTTCCCCGATAAGGTCAAGCTCCGTATCCGTTTTTCATTGGACAATTTGAAACTGGATGATGACGTGTTGAACATTCCGCTGTTCATGGCAGATCAGGCGGATAGACTGATCGGATTGGCATTGGAGCAGCTACAGAAATAGAATTTAATAAAAATTTACATCTGAACCATAGTTATAGCCAGAGGGGCTGCCGTACGTTAGTGCGACAGCCCCTTTATGATTGCGTAAAAATCAGTTTTTACCATAACGGCGCCCTCCTTAAGAAATAAATAAGAATTCTCTAAGAAATTCCTCGGAAATGCTTAAAAGCAAATAAACATTTAACCGTTAAGATGGAAAAAAAGAAAAAGAAAAAGAGAAGAGGGTTTGCTTATGAGAAGAATTTTAGTGATTTTCGGTGGGTGTTCCACGGAGTATGAGGTATCGCTGCAGTCGGCGGCTGCCGTGGCGGAGGCAATAGACGTAAGCCGTTATGAGGTGCTGTATCTGGGTATCAGCCGGGAAGGAGAGGCATATTATTATACCGGCGATACGGAAGGCATACGGAACGGAAGCTGGCAGAAGCAGGCGCTTCCCGCCACTGTTTCCATGAGCAGGGGAGAACCGGTTCTCTGGATAGAGGACGGCAGGCAGCTTCGGAAGGTCTATTTTGATATGGCATTTCCCGTTATGCACGGAAAAAACGGAGAGGACGGCACCCTGCAGGGACTCTGTGAAATGGCGGATATTCCTGTGGTGGGCTGCGGTATGGAAAGCTCCTGCATCGGTATGGACAAGCAGCTTGCCCACACACTGGCAAAGCTGGCGGGGGTACGAGTCCCGGAAAGCGTGGTGCTGCAAAGCCTTGCGGAATACGCACAGAAGCAGGAAGGCATACAGGCGCTGGGACTGCCGGTTTATGTGAAGCCTGTAAGGGCGGGCTCCTCCTTCGGCATTACCAGGGTAGTGAAAAAAGAAGACATGGAGCAGGCAGTGAAGGAAGCCTTCCGGCACGACGGGGAGGTCCTCATAGAAGAAGAGATAAGCGGCTTTGAAGTGGGCTGCGCCGTAATGGGAAACGAAGAGCTTACATTAGGAAGAGTGGACGAAATAGAACTACAAAAGTCGGAGGGCGACAGCTTCTTTGACTATGAAGAAAAATATACCTTAAAAACCTCCGTTATACATATGCCGGCAAGAATTTCCGCAGAGGAGGAAGCACGCGTCAGGGAAGCAGCCGTAAAAATCTACCGGGCTCTGCACTGCCGGGATTTTACAAGAGTGGACCTGTTTTATACGGACAAAAAAGAGATTGTATTTAACGAAGTAAATACCATTCCGGGCTTTACCTCCCACAGCCGTTTTCCCAATATGATGAAGGGCATCGGCAGTGACTTCGCACAGACGGTCAACGGGATAATAGGTGCAACGGAAAAGCGGACAGAGGATGTAAAGGATGCGGCAAAACATGGACAGCACAACGGTTAAAACGGAAAGCGGGAAAGCGGCACGCATAAAGAGCTGGGATGCCTTCAAGTGGCTGGCGGCATTTTTAGTGGTTGCCATTCACACCTCTCCGCTTGAAAGCATCTGGCCTTACGGGGATTTTTTACTTACGAGAATTGCAGCCAGACTGGCGGTGCCGTTCTTTTTCATGCTGACGGGCTACTTTACCGTACAGGTGAAAAAGACGGAGAAAAAGCTGTTTCTTTTGTATCTGGGAGTGACCTGCCTGTACCTGCCGGTGCAGATATACAAGTACATGGGCGGCGAAACGTTTACCGCAGGGAGGATACTAAAGGATATTTTCTTTGACGGCACCTTTTATCATCTGTGGTATCTGCCGGCATGCATGCTGGGACTGGCTCTGATGACGCTTCTCTTAAAATGCGGGAAAGAAAATGCCGTAGCCATCAGCATTCTTTTGTATGTCATCGGACTTTTGGGCGACAGTTACTTCGGACTGGTGCGGTTAAGTCCTATTTTATCCAAAGTATACGACGGCATGTTTACCTGCTTTTCCTACACGCGAAACGGCATCTTTATGGCGCCTCTGTTTCTGATTTTGGGCAGACTTTTCAGGGAACAGGAAAAGAAAGGGAAGCAGAATAAGGAAAAGGAGCTTATCCTGTTTTTGTGCAGCTTTGTTCTGATGATACAGGAGGCATTGCTTTTACATAACACGGACTGGCAGAAACACGACTCCATGTATCTGTTCCTGCCGCTTTGCAGCTACCATCTGTTTGCCTTTCTTCGCTGCGTAAACGAGAGAGCTTTACCTTCGGAAAGAAGCGGAAAGCAGGCGGACAGTCTGTGGCTGAAAGGCCCCATGTATATTTATTTTCTTCACCCGCTTGTCATTATTCTGGTGAGGGGATGTGCAAAGGTCATAAAAATGCCGGCGCTGGTGGAGTGCAGTCCTCTGTACTATCTGTGTGTCTGCGCGGGCAGCTTCTGTGCGACGGCGTTTCTCTGCCTGTTACAGGACATGGTAAAAAGGAAACGGAAAACAGTAAGAACGGAGAATACACATGAGAAATGAGGAAAAACCCGGCAGGGCATGGCTGGAAATCGATACCGGTAGAATAAGGGAAAATTACCGGAGCCTGTGTGCGTCTGCACCGGATGGATGTGACATTATGGCGGTGGTAAAAGCAGATGCCTACGGACACGGAGCCGGAAGGGTGGCAAAGCTTTTACAGGAAGAAGGCTGCCGGTACTATGCCGTTGCCACGCTGGAGGAAGCCATAAGCTTACGTTCGGCGGGAATTTTAGGCGACATACTGATTTTGGGATATACCATGCCACGGGATGCTTTTCTTCTGCAGCACTATGACCTGATACAGACGATTGTGGATGAGAAACACGGACAGGAACTGGCAAAGAGCGGAAGCACGGTAAGGGCGCACCTGGCGGTGGACACCGGTATGAACAGACTGGGGATTCCGGCAAAGGAGGAAGAAACCATCCTAAGACTCTTAAAGCTGCCGGGTATCCGGATAGAGGGCATTTATTCCCATATGAGTGTGGCGGACAGCCGGCAGAAGGAGGACATTGTTTTTACCAACGGACAGATTGCCGAATTTACCGGCTTAAAGAAGCGGCTTGGCCGGATGGGTTACGGGCACCTGTATTATCATTGCCAGAGCAGCTACGGCTTTCTGTATTATCCGGTGCCGGGCATGCGGTTTGCCAGGGTGGGGATTGCCCTGTACGGCTGCACCAGCAATTCGGCGGAGGAAAGCTACCCGGTTGCCTTAAAACCCGCCCTTTCCCTAAAGGCGCGCATCAGCTGCGTGCGGATGGTGGCACCGGGAGAATTTGTTTCCTACGGCAGAACCTATAAGGCGGTGGAAGACCGTAAAATCGCGGCGGTTACCATGGGCTATGCGGACGGGCTGCCGAGAAATCTGTCGGGACAGGGGTATGCGTTTATAAAGGGCAGAAAAGCGCCCATCATCGGCAGAATATGCATGGACCAGCTCATGCTGGATGTCACGGGGGTGGCGCATGTGCAGGAAGGGGATATTGTGACCTTTATAGGAAGGGAGGGGGAAAACAGCATACTGGCGGTGGAGATTGCGGAGCTTGCCGGAACCATTACCAACGAACTGGTGAGCCGTTTAGGAAGCCGTCTTACAAAAATTTACATCGGGTGAGACTTTTCTTTTTCCGGCAAATATACTATGATAGAACAAGAAGGATGTCCTGTGCGGAAAGGACTTATTTATGAAGAACACAACAGGACAAGGAAACACAGACAAACGACCGGAGCAGAACGGCAGAAACAGCCAACCGGTGCAGAGAAACGCAAACAAGCGCATGATAGGTACGTGTGCGGAGGAACGGGCAGCCGTATTTTTACAGGCGCGGGGAATGCAGATTTTAGCGCGTAATTACCGGTGCAGGCAGGGAGAAATCGACCTGATAGCCCGGGACGGCAGATATCTTGTTTTTGTGGAAGTAAAATACCGCAGCTCTGCCTGCTGTGCGGACCCGCTATCTGCGGTGAACAGGGCAAAACAGAGGAAAATCTGCCGGGTGGCGGACTATTTCCGGTTTACGCAGAAGGTGCCGGATGACGTTCCTGTGCGCTATGATGTGATTGGCATTCTGGGAGAAAAAACAGCATGGATACCCGATGCCTTTCCCCATCAGCCGGGGACTTAAAAAAAGAAAAGCAGAGGATTTAACATGATTTCCTGGAAAAGAAAAAACAGGGCGGAAGGACAGGGAATGGTAAGCAGGGAAGCCGGAGAGCTTTGTTACCTTACCTTTCCCGCCTTTACCGAAACCGGTCTGGTGGAGCATCTGTTCTCCACCAGAATGGGAGGCGTAAGCAAGGGCATTTTTGCCACCATGAATTTAAGCTTCACCAGAGGCGACGAAGAGGCAGCCGTGCAGGAAAACTTCCGGCGGATTGCCAAGGTCATGCACGGAAAGAAAGAGGATTTTGTCTGCTCCGACCAGACCTATACCGTAAATATCCGGAAGGTAACGAAGGAAGATAAAGGAAAAGGCGTTTTAAGAGAGAAGGACTACCGGGATATAGACGGTCTGGTGACGGACGAGCCGGGGATTATTTTAAGCTGCTTTTTTGCGGACTGCGTGCCGCTTTATTTTCTGGATACGAAAAAGAAAGTCATCGGTCTTGCCCATTCCGGATGGAGGGGCACCGTAAACCGCATGGGACGGGAAATGACAGCCTTTATGGAAAAGGAATACGGCTGCCGGAAAGAGGATATGATAGCGGCTGTGGGGCCGTCCATCTGTGCGGACTGCTATGAGGTCTCGGAGGCTGTGGCGGATGCCTTCCGGCGGGAGTTTGGAGAGGACGTGTTAAGCGCCGGCAGGGAAGAAGGAAAATACCAGCTTGATTTATGGCGGGCAAATGAGAAGGTGCTTTTGGATGCAGGGCTTACCGGAGCGCAGATTTCCGTAACGGATATCTGCACCTGCTGCAATGAAGATAAACTGTTTTCCCATCGGGCAAGCAAAGGAAAGAGAGGAAACCTGGGAGCTTTCTTAAGTCTCAGAGAATAAGAAAATGGCGAATATTTTAATTTGTGACGACGACAAGGAAATTGTAGATGCGATTGAGATTTATCTGAAAAACGAAGGCTATAAAGTGTATAAGGCATATGACGGGGAGGAAGCCATCCGTATCTTAAAAGCGGAGGATATCCAGCTTTTAATCATGGATGTGATGATGCCGAAGCTGGACGGCATCCATGCCACCTTAAAAATCCGGGAGTACAGCAGCATTCCCATTATCATGCTTTCGGCAAAGACGGAGGATACGGACAAAATTCTGGGGCTGAATGTAGGCGCCGACGATTACGTGTCCAAGCCCTTTAACCCGCTGGAGCTGATTGCCCGTGTGAAGTCCAACCTTCGCCGCTATACCAAGCTTGGCAATATGAGCGCACCGGAAGAAAGCAACGTGTACCGCATCGGCGGCTTATGCATGGATGACGATACCAAGGAGGTTACGGTGGATGGAGAGCCGGTGCGGCTTACCCCCATTGAATACAGCATCCTGCTTCTTTTGGTGAAAAATCCGGGCAGAGTCTATTCCATTGACCAGATTTATGAGAATATCTGGAACGAGGCGGCTATCGGTGCGGACAATACGGTGGCGGTGCATATCCGGCATATCCGGGAGAAAATTGAAATCAACCCCAAGGAGCCGAAGTATCTGAAGGTGGTATGGGGTGTCGGTTATAAGGTGGAAAAACAAAATTAATGAAGAATGAAAAGAAACCCATGAGAAACAAAAGATTTTTACTGCACATCCTGCAGCAGATTGCCGCCTTCGGCATGGTATCGGGCGTGGCGTTTTTAGTATTGTTTTCCTTTGTCATGGATGACTCTGTGACAAAACGTTTTGATATTTTTTCCGAGGAGAAACACTTCGAGGATACGGATGTATTTGACGAGATGCTGGTAAACTCCTTATACAGCATCATCCGTTACAATGTGGCAAAAAGCCAGATGGAGGAGGGCGGACGCTTTGACGGCACCAAGGAGATTGACATTGTGGCATTTGCCAACCGTAAAAACGGGGAAATGCCGGACAGCGGCATCCGCTATAAACTGGAGGATCTGCTGAAGTGGAACCAGTACGGCACAGCATCCGTCCTTGAGGATTATACCCTGACCCAGTTTCTGGACAAATACGACGACAACCAGCCCTTTTATAACGGAACTTTGACGGAATCGCAGAAAAATGCGCTCCGCTCCAAATTCATGGAAGAGATATATGTGCCGGAGGACCGCGTTTATTATGAGGAAACAGGAACGGATGCGGAGGTGGAAGAGCAGCCACAGACGAATGTAGAGGTGTTAAACGGTGCATTGGTCGGACTTCAGGTGACGGAAGCGGTGCCCGATGAAGCGGACGCGGACGAAAATACAACGGAAAGCGAATACCTGAACGGCTATCAGGGCGATGCCCTGTTTGAAGCCTTGCTGCAGGGCAACAGCAAGCTTTTTACGAGTGAACCCTACGGCTGGTACCGTTCTCTTCAGGAACAGGTGCAGGCGCTGGCGGTCAACGTGATGAATTACGGGGATGCCATAGCGGGAATTTATATTGATACGTCTTCCAATACCGTGCATGTGCTGATTCCTGTTCTGAAGGAGCGTTATAAGACGGTGGACGGATTTTCTCTGGAAGACTATGCGGACAACCTGTCCGAGTATGAGACATACCGCTACTGCTTAGAGCAGTCAATATCGGATTTAGGTTACAATTACCGGGAATATCTGCACCTAAAGGATGCGTTCGGTAACGGAAACACAAACATCCAGTTTTATTTCCGCATGGTGATGCTGGGCGATAAGGTAGAAGTATCCAATCTGACAAAGGAAATCTCCCTGGATGATATGGACAATTACTTCAAGACAAACTGCGGCAGGTATGTCATTTATAAGCCACAGAATATTACCTTGGACACCAATACCCATATTCTGACCGTGGAGGAGATGTTTGAAGCTTTCAGCTCCTACGAGTATGCATACCCTGATACGGCGAAAATGTGGATTGGCGTGGATACCGCCTATCCGGTGGAGGACGACTTCAAGATGGCATCGGAAACCTACGACACGTTCCTGAAATACCGGATGTTTTTTGTGGTACTGGTGGCAGCTTCCGTATTGTGTTACGGCATTCTGTTCCTTTATCTGAGTGTAGTGGCAGGGAGAATAAGGGACAGGGAAGGAAACGTGACCGTACGTCTGTCCTGGATTGACCAGATTCCCACGGAAATCTACCTGTTGTTCTGTGTGCTTGTAATGGCGGGTATTTATGTAATGACACTTGCTACGGAGGTGGGCCGGTACAACGCGTCTTATGTAGCACAGTACCGGGAACAGGTGATATGTGCGCTTGCGGTAACCGGAACCGTCATCAGCAGCTTACTGTGTGCCCTGTGGTACAGCTTTATCCGCAGATGCAAAAAGGGAAATATCTGGAAGGGCAGTCTGCTTTTCCTTTTATTTGATAAAGTGGTAAAACGGATTTTCAGAGGTATCAAAAACATAGCGCTCCATATCTATGACAATGCAGGAAATCTGGCGCGGGCGCTGTTTCTGTTCGGCGGCATTATGGCATATAATTTCCTGGCAGGTATCATTCTTTCCCGGACAAGGAATGATGGGGTTTTTGTCCTTAGGTTTATCATCTTTGTGCTGGTGCCGGATGCACTTGCCGTATACGGCTGCTATTACAACCGCAACAAGAAAAAAGAACTGATTGAAGGTATCCGTGAAATCAGTGAGGGTAACTTAAATTACCAGATCGATACCCGGAAGCTGCATGGGGAAAATTTAGATATTGCACAGGCGATCAACAGCATCAGTGAAAGCATCAATGCGGCGGTGGCAACCTCCATGAAGGACGAAAAGCTGAAGGCAGACCTGATTACCAATGTTTCCCACGACATCAAAACGCCTCTGACGTCCATTATCAATTACGTGGATTTATTAAAGCGGGAAAATATCGAAACACAGCCGGTCAAGGGCTATATCGAAGTCCTGGACCAGAAATCCCAGAGACTGAAGCATTTGACGGAGGATCTGGTGGAAGCCTCCAAGATTTCCTCCGGCAATATTGTGCTGCATATGGAAAAAATCGATCTGATTGAACTGCTGCACCAGACGGTGGCGGAGTTTTCCGATAAGTTAGAGGAAAGAAGGCTTACCATTGTGGACGGCTTTTCCGGGGAGCCCGTGTATATCAAAGCCGACGGCAGACGCATTTACCGGGTGGTGGAAAACCTGTTCGGCAATATCTGCAAGTATGCCATGCCGGAAACCAGAGTCTATATTGACAGGGAATTGACAGAAGACGGCAAATATGTGATACTTTGTCTGAAAAATATTTCTGCACAGCCCATGAACATCCGGGCGGAAGAGCTGACCGAGCGTTTTATCAGAGGGGATGTTTCCCGAAGCACGGAAGGAAGCGGACTGGGACTTTCCATTGCGAAAAATCTGACGGAGCTGCAGAACGGTAAATTTAACATTTATCTGGACGGGGATTTGTTTAAGATAACCTTAAAATTTCCTGTTTATGAGGAAGAAAAGGAATAATAATGGACATTACAGTATCGGAATTAAAACAGCTGGCACAGGGTACCTATGAAATTATTGATATCCGGAACGAAGAGGAGATAGCACACGGCGCCATGCCGGGTGCTATCTTACTGCAGCCGGAGGAAATTTTAACAAGCGATAAGATAGACAGAAGCAAAAGACTTGTCATCTGCTGCCAGAGAGGAAAGCTTAGCCGGGACGTGGCGGACATGCTTACGGAACAGGGACTGGATGCGGTGAACCTTTCCGGCGGTTATATTGACTGGCTGCTTACGGACATCAAGGAAACGGCGGCTGCCGACAAGGCAAAGGAAGTGGAAACGAGCATCCGCAAGAAATTTCACAAGAAAATCTGGTGCCAGTTTACGAAGGCGGTGCGCACATACGAACTGGTAAAGCCCGGGGATAAAATTGCGGTCTGTATTTCCGGCGGCAAGGATTCCATGCTCATGGCAAAGCTGTTCCAGGAGCTGAAGCTGCACAACAAATTTCCCTTTGAAGTAAAATTTTTAGTGATGGACCCGGGATACAGCCCGGCAAACCGCAAGGTGATAGAAGAGAATGCCAAAATCTTAAACATTCCCATTACGATTTTCGAGTCGGATATCTTTGACTCCGTATACAACGTGGAGAAATCCCCCTGTTATCTGTGCGCCCGGATGCGCAGAGGCCATCTGTACAGCTTCGCAAGGGAGCTTGGCTGCAACAAAATCGCACTCGGCCACCACTATGACGATGTCATTGAAACCATTCTCATGGGGATGCTGTACGGGGCGCAGGTACAGACCATGATGCCCAAGCTGCACAGCACGAATTTTGAGGGAATGGAACTGATCCGCCCCCTGTATCTGGTGCGGGAGGACGACATCAAGGCGTGGAGGGACTACAACGGTCTGCATTTCATCCAGTGCGCCTGCAAATTCACGGATACCTGTACGACCTGCAACAACGAGGAAAACCGTTCCAAGAGAGTGGAGATTAAAGAACTGATTAAGACGCTTAAGAAAACCAATCCCTTCGTGGAGGGCAATATCTTCAAGAGCGTGGAAAATGTGAATTTAGACACGGTTGTCTGTTACAAACAAAAAGGAGTCAGACATCATTTTTTAGATGAGTATGACTCCCCTCGGAACGAAAATAAAAACGAAAATTAAATCTTATTGTATTCTTCCAGTACCGCATGCATTTTTTCGGTGGTTGCCATGGCGTTTGACAAAGAAACGTCGTGGTTCATGAAATCGATGATGGATGCGGTAAATTTACTCATATCGGCTTCTACAAAGTAAGGCTTTGTGGAAATCTCGGGGGGCAGGTAGGTAAGGTTGGTGGTAATGACCTTATCGAAGTAGCCCTTTTCGTAAGCTTCGTCAAATGCTTTCAGTCCGTTGGTAAACAGACCGAAGGTGCAGCAGATGAATACGCGTCTTGCATGCATTTCCTTTAACTGTCTGGAGGTGTCCAGCATACTTTCACCGGAGGAAATCATATCGTCGATGATGATGACATCCTTTCCCTCGATGTTGTCGCCTAAGAATTCATGGGCTACAATGGGATTCTTGCCGTTTACCACGGTGGAGTAGTCGCGGCGCTTGTAGAACATACCGGTATCCACACCTAAAACGGTGGCAAAATAAATGGCACGGTCCAGAGCACCTTCATCGGGGCTTATGACAATCAGATGCTCCTTGTCCACGACGAGGTCGCTTTCTGCGGCGAGCAGGGCACGGATGAACTGGTAGGGCGGGGTGAAGTTGTCGAAGCCGCACAGAGGAGTGGCATTCTGCACACGGGGATCGTGGGCGTCAAAGGTAACAAAATTGGAAATGCCCATGGAATACAGCTCGTCCAGTGCAAACGCACAGTCTAAGGATTCGCGACCGCTTCTGCGGTGCTGTCTGCCTTCATACAGGAAGGGCATGATGACGTTGATACGGTGAGCCTTGCCGTTGCAGGCAGCAATCACACGCTTTAAATCCTGATAATGGTCGTCGGGAGACATATGATTGGTATAACCGTTTACGTTGTAAGTGATGCTGTGGTTGCAGACATCCGTAATGATAAACAAATCCTTGCCGCGGATGGATTCGTGGAAAACAGCCTTGCTTTCACCGGTTCCGAAACGGGGACATTCTACATTGGTCAAATAGCTGCTTTCGATATAGCCGTGAAAAGCAGGGTCACTTTTTACTTTGTCGTTATTGATGGTTCTGCGAAAAGCAACCAGGTAATCGTTTACTTTTCGTGCAAATATTTCTGCGGAAGGCAAAGCCACGATCTTAAGAGGCGCTACGGGCATTGCATTTTCCAATTCGTGTGTATTAGCCATGATTTCCTCCGAAACTACAAATTTTACACTTTATTTATAGCATTCATAGGGTGACACGTCAAGGAATTTATAGTATTATGGAAGGGTGTAGGGGGACAGGACCGCAGGTATATCCTGCCGGCTACGAAAGGAAAAATCGGTTTTATGAACAAAAACAAAGGTCATATAATCAAGAACGTCAAACCGGGCAGCATCGCGGAAGAGATGGGACTGGAGCCCGGCGACAAAATTATGGCAGTGGACGGCACGGTCATTGAGGATGTTTTTGATTTTGAATTTCTGATACAGGATACCTATATAGAGGTTGACGTGGAGACAAAGGACGGAGAGGAGTGCCGTCTGGAAATCGAAAAGGATTTTGATGAGGATTTGGGCATCGAATTTGAAAACGGTCTGATGAGCGAATACCGTCACTGTCACAACAAATGCATTTTCTGCTTTATCGATCAGATGCCAAAGGGCATGCGGGAAAATCTGTACTTTAAGGACGACGACTCCCGGCTTTCGTTCCTGCAGGGCAATTACATCACCCTGACCAACATGTCCGAGCACGACATCGACAGGATTATCCGTTACCATTTAGCCCCCATCAACATTTCCATCCAGACCATGAATCCCGAGCTTCGCTGCATGATGCTGCACAACCGCTTTGCGGGAGAAGCCTTAAAAAAATTAGACAGGCTTTACGAAGCGGGCATTGAAATGAACGGACAGATTGTACTCTGCAAGGGAGTAAACGACGGGGACGAGCTGGATTTCAGCATAAGGGAAATGGTAAAATATCTTCCTTATTTAGAGAGTGTTTCCGTGGTGCCTGTGGGACTTTCCAAATACCGTGACGGTCTTTATCCGCTGCAGCCCTTCAATAAAGAGGATGCCGGCAAAGTCATAGACCTGATAGAAAGCTGGCAGAAAAAGCTGTATCCGAAGTTCGGAGTGCATTTTATCCATGCCAGTGACGAATGGTACATTTTAGCGGAACGCCCCATGCCGGAGGAGGAGCGGTACGACGGGTATCTGCAGCTCGAAAACGGCGTGGGCATGGTGCGGCTTTTCCTGAATGAGTTCCATGATTATATGGAAGAATTAAAAAAAGAAAGGAAGCTGCCGGACGACAGCCTTACCGGAAAGATATCCCTTGTTACCGCCAGACTGATGTATTCCTACATCGTGAAAATGGCAAAGGAAGTGGAAGAGGCATTCCCGGGACTTACCATTCAGGTATTCTGCATCCGCAACGATTTCTTCGGGGAAAACATTACCGTGACGGGACTTCTCACGGGACAGGATATCCTAAA
This sequence comes from Clostridium sp. CAG:510, assembly GCA_000434615.1. Classification (GTDB taxonomy): domain Bacteria; phylum Bacillota; class Clostridia; order Lachnospirales; family Lachnospiraceae; genus Acetatifactor. Next base: position 4,088 of record FR880793.1, on the reverse strand, counting down.
CCAGTTAAAAGGAAAGGATTTGGGCGATCTGGTGCTTCTGCCGGAAAACGTCATGCGTCTGGAGGAGGAGTTATTCTTAGACGATATGAAGCTTTCCGAGCTGACAAATGCTTTACAAGTGCCGGTAGATATTGTAAAATCAAGTGGTTGTGAGTTTGTAAAAAGCATTCTTTCCGGAGCAAGGAGGAAGACAGATGAGTGATAGAAAAAGAAAACCCATTGTAGCCGTGGTAGGACGCCCCAACGTAGGAAAGTCCACACTCTTTAATGCGCTGGCGGGCGAAAAAATCTCCATCGTAAAAGATACCCCGGGTATTACAAGGGACCGTATTTATACAGATATCACATGGCTGGATCATGTGTTCACCATGGTTGATACCGGCGGTATTGAGCCGGACAGCAAGGACATCATCCTGTCCCAGATGAGGGAGCAGGCACAGATGGCGATTGACACGGCGGATGTCATTATTTTTATGGTGGATGTGAAGCAGGGACTTGTGGATGCGGACGCCAAGGTGGCAGACATGCTGAGACGTTCCCATAAGCCGGTGGTTCTGGTGGTAAACAAGGTGGACAGCTTTGCCAAGTACGGCAATGATGTCTATGAATTCTATAATTTAGGCATCGGAGAGCCTTACCCCATTTCCTCCGTCAACAAGTTAGGACTGGGCGAAATGCTGGACAAGGTAATTTCCCATTTCCCGGACGAAGCGGACGGCACGGAAGAAGACGACCGTATCCGTGTGGCGATTGTCGGAAAGCCCAACGTGGGTAAATCCTCCATTATCAACCGGATGCTCGGCGAAAACCGTCTGATTGTTTCCGATATTGCCGGCACCACCCGTGATGCCGTGGATACGGATGTGACCTTTAACGGCAGGGAATATGTGTTTATCGATACGGCGGGTCTGCGCCGCAAGAATAAAATCAAAGAGGACCTGGAGCATTACATGATTGTGCGTACGGTGGGCGCCGTAGAGCGTGCGGATGTAGTTATCCTGGTCATTGATGCGGTGGAAGGCGTGACCGAACAGGATGCCAAGATTGCCGGCATTGCCCATGAAAGAGGCAAAGCGATCATCATTGCCGTCAACAAGTGGGATGCCGTGGAAAAGGACGACAAGACCATTTACCGTTTTACGGAAAAGGTCAGAAATACCCTTTCCTTTATGCAGTATGCGGAAATCGTGTTCATTTCCGCAAAGACCGGGCAGAGACTTCCCAAGCTGTTTGAAACCATAGATATGGTAAGCGAAAACCACGCCATGAGAGTGCAGACCGGTGTGTTAAACGAAATCATGACGCAGGCCGTTGCCATGCAGCAGCCGCCTACGGACAAGGGAAAGCGCTTAAAGCTTTACTACATCACCCAGGCATCGGTAAAGCCGCCCACTTTTGTCATTTTCGTAAACGACAAGGAGCTGATGCATTTCTCTTATACCCGTTACATTGAAAATCAGATCAGACAGACCTTCGGATTTAAGGGAACACCGCTTCGTTTTATTATACGTGAGAGAAAGGCTAAGGAACAATGATAGCAGAAAGAATTATTTGTCTTGTCATCGGTTATGTATTCGGATTATTCCAGACGGCGTTTTTTTATGGAAAAGCGCACGGTATCGACATCAGGGAGCACGGCAGCGGCAACTCCGGTACCACCAATGCCTTACGGGTGCTGGGCACCAAAGCGGGGCTCATTGTATTTGCCGGTGACTGCTTAAAATGTATGGCGGCTATTTTCCTGACAAAATTATTATTCGGAAAGAGCCATCCCGATTTTGTATACCTGTTTGCCCTGTATACCGGAGCCGGAGTGATTTTAGGACATAACTATCCTTTTTATATGCATTTTAAGGGCGGAAAGGGCATTGCGGCAACGGCAGGGCTGGTGCTTTCCTTCCATCCGTATTTCATACCCACCGGCATTATCCTGTTTTTCGGCACCTTTCTTACCACCCATTATGTTTCGTTAGGCTCCCTGCTTGTGTATGCGGGCTTTATGATTCAGATGGTGGTTTCCGGACAGCTCGGTGTGTTCGGTGCAGGCGTCAGCCGGGCGACCCTCATTGAAATGTATATCATTACCGCCTTTTTAACGGCAATGGCATACTGGAAGCACAGACAGAATATCGTTAGGCTGGCAAAAGGAACGGAGAGAAAGACCTATCTGTTCAAAAAAAACAAGGACGAATAAGGGGATATCGTTTCCCGTAGGAAAAGAAACGGAGGCTGTTATGGCAAAAATCAGTATTTTGGGCGGCGGAAGCTGGGGCATTGCCCTTTCCGTACATCTGCATAAATTAGGACATGAAATTACCGTCTGGTCCAAGGTGCCGGCGGAAATCGAAATGTTAAAACAGAATCATGAGCATAAAATGCTGCCGGGCATCAAACTGCCGGAGGACATGATTTTTACAACGGACGATAAGGAAGCCGTGACGGGCAGGGATGTGCTGGTTATGGCAGTGGCAAGCGCCTACACCAGGGCAACGGCAAAGGAGTTATCCCCTCTGATTGCGCCGGGACAGATTATCGTCAATGTGGCAAAGGGCGTGGAGGATCACACCTATATGACACTGTCGGAAATTATCGAACAGGAAATCTCGCAGGCAGAGGTAGCGGTTCTTTCCGGACCTTCCCATGCGGAGGAGGTAAGCCGCGGCATTCCGACCACCATTGTAGTGGGAGCGAAGAAGCGTAAAACGGCAGAATATTTACAGAATATCTTCATCAGTGATGTGTTCCGCGTGTATACCAGCCCCGACGTGCTGGGTATGGAGCTCGGCGGAGCCCTGAAAAATGTAGTGGCTCTGGCAGCCGGTATGGCGGACGGCCTGGGCTACGGGGACAATACCAAGGCAGCGCTTATCACGAGAGGTATTGCCGAGATTGCAAGACTGGGTACCGCCATGGGAGCCAAATTTGAAACCTTCTGCGGACTCACCGGTATCGGAGATCTGATTGTTACCTGCGCCTCCATGCATTCCCGCAACCGGAGAGCCGGCATTTTAATCGGTCAGGGCAAGAGCATGGAAGAAGCCATGGCAGAAGTAAAAATGGTAGTGGAGGGCGTGTATTCCGCCAAGGCTGCCATGGGACTGGCGGAAAAATATAACGTACAGCTTCCCATTATCGAACAGGTCAACAAGATTCTGTTTGATGGAAAACCGGCTGCGGATGCGGTGAGGGATCTGATGCTCCGCGACAAGAAAATCGAAATCAGCGACGCAGGCTGGGACGAAGAATAAATATAGCCGTTCATAAAGAAGAAAACAAATAGGGAGTGGTCCGCAATGGACTACTCCTTTTCTTTTGCTGGCTTTTTTTGAAAAATGTAAAAACATTAAGTAATAGGAGCCGTTCGCAATGAAAGGACATTTATTAACAGATTATATTAACAGATTTTATTAACAGATAAGGAGATAGAACAATTTTTCAAATATCTGCATGAGAGGAAAAGAGCGAGAACACACAGAAGAAATATATCCGTGATGCGATTACCCAAAGGAAAAAGAGAAACTGGGTACAGGGAAGAAAAAAAGACGCCAGTACCCAAAGAGAAAAGAGAAACTGGGTACAGGAAAGAAAAAATGACGCCAGTACCCAAAGAGAAACGAGAAAATGGGTACAGAGCAGAAAAAAAGATGCCAGTACCCAAAGAGAAACGAAAAACTGGGTATAGGAAAGAAAAAAAGACGCCAGTACCCAAAGGGAAAAGAGAAAATGGGTATAGAGCAGAAAAAATGTATTATGTTCCATGAGTCTGCGTCTTTCTGCAAACTGGAAGCCCGGATTCCAATTCAGGCGGTAAAAATCATACTTTTGGGTGATGTGCAAAAGAAGAAAATACGTTATGCTTAAAGTAAAAAAATGGGTGGATACCCGGCCAAAAAGTGAAGGAAGGGAGAATTGTATGAAAAGAAAAGGAAAACGTATGGCAGCCATGCTTCTGGCAATCGGACTTCTTCTGTCGGATATACCGGTGACTGCGTGGGCGGTTTCCCCGGAGTATTTAACGGAAACCGAAGCAACAATACCGGAAACCGAAGCAACAACACCGGAAACCGAAGTGGCAACACCGGAAACCG
>FR880792.1:12363-28234 GCA_000434615.1 Clostridium sp. CAG:510 | reverse complement strand
GTGGTGAAATCTCAAAGGGCTAATTAACATTTTTTGAAAAAGGACCGATTTCTTCATTATTCTGTTTTTTCCTGGGCTGCTTCAAACATTTCTTCCACTTCTTTGGAAGGTTTCCCGTCAAGCAGGGATACGATAACCGCTGCCGCAAGTCCTACAGCAAAGCCGGGAATGATTTCGTAAAGGCCGGTGCTTTCCGACAGGAACGCATACCAGAGCGCATCTGTCACAAAGCCGCCCACAATACCGGCAACCGCACCCTTATAGGTAAATCTCTTCCAATATAGCGCAAGCACGATGGTGGGGCCGAATGCGGAGCCGAATGCCGCCCACGCACATTCCACCAGCGCCATGATGCCCTTACAGTTCGGACTTAACGCAATAACCAGAGCCACAACGGAGATAACGGCTACGATTATTCTGCCCGCCCAGAGCATTTCCTTATTGGAAGCATTCTTGCGGAATACGGGCTTGTATACATCTGACGCAAATGCGGAGGAGGATGCTAAAAGCTGGGAGTCCGCCGTACTCATGGAGGCCGCTAAAATTGCGGAAAGCAGAACACCGGAGAGCAATGCCGGGAACAGGCTTCTTACCATATATACAAAGATAAGGCTCTTGCTGCCGTCATCCAGGTATGTACCCAGGTATTCATGTCCTACCAGCGCCACTGCGGAAGCCATAATTAAAATAAGGGCTGTCCAGGTGCTACCCACAATACAGGATTTTTTCATTTCCTTTTCGGAACGGATGGACATGTAACGCACAAGGATGTGCGGCATACCCAGATACCCGAGTCCCCAGCCGAAACCACTTACAATATCGGAAATACTGCCCCAGTCCCATTTACCGGTAGATAAGAGGCTGTAGTAATGTTCGCCCGTAACAACCGGAGCAAGCGGTGTAAAGTCCGCACCACGCATGGCAAACAGCGCCACGATAGGAGCTGTAAGCAGGGCTAAGAGCATCAGCATGCCCTGGAAAAAGTCCGTCCAGCATACGGCATTGAACCCCCCTAAGAACGTATAGAATAAAATAACGCAGGTTGCTAAAATCATGTAGAACAGTTCATTCATCACAACATGCAGACCGAACAGATTGAATTCCACCACACCGAACACGGTAACAAACAGGGAACCGCATGCCACAATACTGGATGCCGCATAGATGCAGTAGGCAATAATAAAGATAATGGCACAGATAATCTGCAGCGCCGGATTTTTGGACTGGAAACGGTTTACCAGAAACTGTGGAATGGTAATGGAGTCGTTTGCCTTAATGGAATACCGGCGAAGCCTCGGCGCCACAAAGGTCCACGCACAAACGGTACCGATTAAAAGTCCAACAGAAATCCATACCTGACCCATACCGTATAAATAAATGGAACCGGGAAGTCCCATGAGCACCCATGCACTCATATCGGAGGCTCCGGCGGAAAGGGCTGCCACCAGTCCGTTCATATTTCTGCCGCCTAAGAAATAATCCTTATCTCCCGATTCAGTCTTCTTTCCTTTTAGAAAGAAATAAACTCCCATAGCCAGCACTACTACCAGGTAGCAGATAAAGGCCGCAAGTTCTACCATATCACCCTTCATAAGTTTTCTCCTTTGCGTATAAATATACATATCTTTCACATATTTATGAATTTTACAGTGTCTTAACGCAAAATACAAGTCTTTTCTTGCAAAGAATGGAAATTCTGTGTAGTATAAGAGAAGAATATATATAATAGAAGTAATTATTTAAAGAAAGGTTTGTTTATTACCATGTGGATTGCAAATAACTGGAAAGATTACGAAGTGCTGGATACCTCCGGCGGTGAAAAGCTGGAACGGTGGGGAAAATACCTGTTGGTACGTCCCGACCCCCAGGTCATCTGGAACACACCGCATGAGCATCCGGGCTGGAAAAAGAAAAACGGCCATTACCACAGGAGCAGCAAGGGCGGCGGCGAATGGGAGTTCATAAATCTCCCGGACGAATGGAGCATTTCCTATAAGGATCTCACCTTCCACTTAAAGCCCTTCAGCTTCAAGCATACCGGTCTGTTCCCGGAACAGGCTGTCAACTGGGACTGGTTTTCCAATCTGATTGCCCATGCAGGTCGCCCCGTAAAGGTACTGAACCTGTTTGCCTACACCGGAGGCGCCACTGTGTCCGCCGCTAAAGCCGGCGCGCAGGTCACCCATGTGGATGCCTCCAAGGGCATGGTTTCCTGGGCAAAGGAAAATGCCGCAGCCAGCGGCCTTGCCGATGCCCCCATCCGCTGGCTGGTGGATGACTGCACCAAGTTTGTGGAACGGGAAATCCGCCGCGGCAACCATTACGACGGCATTATCATGGATCCGCCCTCCTACGGCAGGGGTCCGAAGGGTGAAATCTGGAAAATCGAGGAAAACATCTTCCCCTTTGTGGAACTGACCGCAAAGCTTCTGTCGGACAAGCCCCTGTTCTTCCTCATCAACTCCTACACCACCGGGCTGCAGCCTGCGGTACTATCCTATATGTTAAATCTTACCGTAAAGAAGCAGTTCGGCGGAACGGTTGCAGCAGAGGAAATCGGACTGCCGGTAAGCGGCACCGGGCTTGTGCTTCCCTGCGGTGCTTCCGGCCGCTGGCAGGCATAACTTACCGTGGATATCGCGCCGTGGTTGTGACAGGTACTAAATAAAAAATGCCTGAGTTATTCGTTACAGACACGCTCTCGCTTCGCAGTCACCGTAGCGGTACATAAGGTGCTAAAATACAGCACCTAAGTACCGACGATGACTGAGAGTCTGTAAAGAATAAGCTCAGGCTGTTTTATTTGTGGGTTGTGCCTGCCACGGCACAGATGTTATGCGTCGAACGCCTTAAATTTCTCATAGATGCTGTCGTACTTGGCAGTGATTTCCATATAGCGTTCCATGGTCAGGTTACGCTGTTTCTCGTAGCGGCTGATGATGTCGTCAAATTTTTTCAACACCACGTCCACTATCTCTTTGCTTATCTTGCCGTTGTCGGCATCGTCTTTTAAGATACCTTTTATTTTTTCCGGCGGAAAGGAGTCCTTGTAGCTTCTCTTGCTGTAAAGGGCACTTAAAATATCTCCCACCGCAACAATTCTTTCAAGCAGACTCAAATCCTCTGCCCGCAGTCCCTGTGGGTAACCGGTGCCATCCAGCTTCTCATGATGTCTGTATGCCACATTCACAATCCGCTCATCCATGATGCCTTCCAGAATCTTGCCGGTGATAACCACATGAGCCTTCATAATGCGCATTTCTTCATCGGTCAGCCGTCTCGGTGCTTCCAGTATGGAAAGCGGAATGACGATTTTGCCGATGTCATGTAAAAGAGAGCCGTAATACAGGATTTCCAAATCTCTGGTGCCCACATTCATGAGCTTGCCGATTTCCAGTGAAAACGCTTTGGTTGACATGGTATGGATAACCGTCTGCTGGCTCCTGAAATCAATGGAATACACCAGCATTTCCAGAAAGCCCTTCTTCTGTTGTTCAGTGAAGGCGGCGCTCTTAAACAGTGCGCTCATTTCCTGTTTGTATTCGCCGGTTTTCAGTTTGTCCAGTACATGGAACCGCTTCTGGGCAACATAAAAACGCTCTAACGCTTTCTGGGCAAAATCTATATCCCCTTGGGTGGAAAAATAATCCCTCGGCATGTTGTGCCCTTCTGCCCGGGCAAACAAATCCATCTTATCCGCAATGGTCAGATACTGTGCTTCCCTTATGTAACGGCTGTTTATCTGTTCATGCAGCTTGTACGGAAGGTGGTGGTAAAGCACCACCTCCGCCTTATCCCCTACCGGAGACAGATAACGCAGAAACAGATATCCGTAAATGGAATGCGCCCACACGTTGGTTGTTTCGATGGTCGCCAGACTGGCATTGTTCATGTTGGTCTTGATGGCGCCCACATCGTGCAGCATACCGATTAACGCCCATTCCGCCAGCTCAGTATCGCTATACTTGCCTTCCACCTTCAGCATATTGTAAAAAATGTAACCGACAATCTCACCATGATTCAAGAGCCGTGCATTCATGGCGCCCATAGCGCGGCTGATAACCTGATATATGTCAAAAGTTCTTACGAGTTCCGCCCCCATGCACTGCCTCCATCACATTCTCACTTCTCTGTGGCTCATTATAACATAGAATGTACAAAAAAGGAATATTTTTATCAGGCAGTGGCTTCCTCAAACTGCGAGTTGTAAAGGGTTGCGTAGAAGCCATTCTTACGGAGCAGTTCTTCGTGGGTACCCTGCTCCACAATGTCTCCGTCCTTCATTACCAGAATCAAATCCGCTTCCTTGATGGTGGAAAGTCTGTGTGCAATGACAAAGCTGGTCCTTCCCTTCATCAGGTTGTTCATCGCCTTCTGAATTCTGCCCTCCGTGCGGGTATCCACGGAGCTGGTGGCTTCATCTAAAATCATGATGGGATTGTCCGCTAAAATGGCTCTGGCAATGGTAAGGAGCTGCTTCTGTCCCTGGGACACATTGCTGGCGTCCTCATTCAGCTCCATCCGGTAGCCGCCCGGCAGTGTCTGGATGAAATGGTGGGCATGGGCTGCCTTGGCTGCCGCTATGACCTCCTCATCCGTAGCATCCAGCTTGCCGTACCGGATATTTTCCATAATCGTACCCTTAAACAGCCAGGTGTCCTGCAATACCATGCCGAAGTTTTCCCGAAGGTCGCTGCGGTTGAATTCCTTTACATTATGCCCGTCCACCTTAATGGCGCCCTTATTTACATCATAGAAACGCATCAGCAGTTTTACCATGGTGGTCTTGCCGGCACCTGTAGGTCCTACAATCGCAATGGTCTGTCCGGGCTTCACCTGACAGGAGAAATCCTTTATAACAATTTTGTCCGGTGTATAGCCGAAGCCTACATGGTCAAAGGAAACCGCACCGTCCACATGGGACAGCTTTACAGGATTTTCCACCGTTACGTCTTCTTCCTCTTCCTCTAAGAATTCAAAGACTCTTTCTGCCGCAGCCGCCGTGGACTGGAACAGATTGGACACCTGGGCGAGCTGGGTAATGGGCTGGGTAAAGTTCTTCACATACTGGATGAACGCCTGGATTTCACCCACATCAATCACACCCTGAATGACTAAAATACTGCCGCTTATAGCCACCGCCACATAGCCTAAGTTGCCAACAAAGGTCATAACAGGCTGCATGAGTCCGGATAAAAACTGGGACTTCCAGGCAGAAGCATACAGAACTTCATTAGTTTCCTTAAAGTCTCTCAGAGTATCTTCTTCCTTATTAAATGCTTTGATAATATTCTGCCCGGAGAAGGTCTCCTCAATCTGTCCGTTGATTTTACCAAGATAATTCTGCTGCGCCACAAAGTGCTTCTGGGAGAACCTGATGACCAGACCTATCAGACCGCCGGATATGGGTAAAATCGCCAGCGCAATCAGGGTCATCAGGGGGCTGATGGAAAGCATCATCACCAGCACACCGATGATGGTGGTCAGGGACGTAATCAGTGTCGTAATGCTCTGGCTTAAGTTCTGTCCCATGGTATCCACATCGTTGGTAATACGGGAAAGAATTTCGCCCACAGTACGGGACTCGAAATATGCCATGGGCATACGGTTGATTTTCTCGGAAATTTCCTTTCGGAAACGATAGCTTAATTTCTGGGCAATTCCCGTCATCAGGTAACCCTGCACAAAGGAAAGCAGGGCGCTTAACACGTAGAGTCCCAGTAACAGTAGCAGTATTCTGCCTATTTTTTCAAAGTCAATACCGCCGGTACCCGCAATCCTCGCCATCAGACCGTTAAACAGCTCCGTGGTCGCCTTGCTTAATACCTTGGGTCCTAAAATATTGAAGACCGTTCCTCCGACGGCAAAAAGCATCACCACCAGCACGGCATATTTGTAGTTGCCCATATATTTTAAGAGTTTCACAAAGGTACCCTTAAAGTCCTTTGCTTTTTCTCCCGGCATCATGCCTCCGGGGCCGCCGCCCATGGGTCCGTGTCTGCGGGGTCCTCTGTTTTTCTGCTGTTCACTCATGCGCCTGCACCTCCTTGCAGCTCTTTTTCGGAAAGCTGGGATTTCGCAATCTCCCGGTAAGCAGGACAGTTTGCGAGCAGCTCTTCATGGGTTCCCATACCGGCTATGGTGCCGTTTTCCAGCACGATAATCCGGTTGGCGTGGAGAATGGTACTGATACGCTGCGCCACAATAATCACGGTTGCATCCGCCGTATTCTGCGCCAGCGCCTTCCGCAGCGTCACGTCCGTTTTATAGTCCAGTGCGGAAAAGCTGTCATCAAACAGGAAAATCTTCGGCTCCGCCGCAACCGCTCTGGCAATGGAAAGCCTCTGTTTCTGACCGCCGGACACATTGGTGCCGCCCTGGGAAATAGGACTTTCGTATTTTTCCGGCTTGCTGTCGATAAATTCCGTTGCCTGTGCGATTTCCGCCGCCTTCTTCATCTTTTCATCGGAAATGTCCTCATGGGCAAACTTTACATTGGAAGCAATGTCACCCGAGAACAGCACCGCCTTCTGGGGCACCAGTCCCAATACGCTGCGCAGCTTGTGCTGGGAAATATCCCGGATATCCACGCCGTCCAGCAAAATCCGTCCCTCTGTCACATCATAGAAACGGGGAATTAAATTAAGCAGTGTGGATTTACCGCAGCCGGTGCTTCCGATAATAGCTGTGGTTTCTCCCGGCTTTGCCGTGAAGGAAATGTCGTGCAGGGCATCCTCTTTTGCCTCCGGGTAACGGAATGCAACATTTTCAAAGGTAAGCTCTCCTTTTATCCCGGTAAGTTCTGCGTCCTTTACGTCCTTTTTATCCGTAATCTTCGGCTCTGTCTTTAACACTTCTTCAATACGGTCCGCTGCCACACCCGCTCTCGGCAGCATAATGGAAACCATGGTCAGCATTAAGAACGCCATGACAATCTGCATGGTGTAAGTAATAAACGCCAGCATGGAACCTACCTGCATGGTGCCCGCATCGATATTTTTGCCGCCGAACCATACAATCATAATGGTAATGGCATTCATAATGAGCATCATCACCGGCATCATGAAGTTCATGACCCTGCCGGTAAACAACTGGGTCTGCATCAGGTCCTTATTAGCTTTGTCAAATCGTTTTTCCTCGTAGTGCTCCCTGCTGAAAGCACGGATAACCGGCACACCGGTCAGTATCTCTCGGGAAATCAGGTTGATATTGTCCACTAAGCTCTGTAAAATCTTGAACTTCGGCATCGCCACCAGAAGCAGTATCAACACAAGTGCCAAAATGGTACCTACCGCCACGCCGATAATCCATCCCATGCCGGTACCGGTGTTCACAACCTTGATGACACCGCCCACACCGATAATCGGCGCATACAGAACCATACGCAGCAAGACTACAATTACCATCTGCACCTGCTGGATGTCATTGGTGCAGCGGGTAATCAGGGATGCGGTGGAGAATTTATCCATCTCCTCACTGGAGAAGGAAATTACCCTGGCAAACATTTTCTCTCTTAAATTCTTACCGATTTTGGCCGCCGTTACGGAAGCAAAATAACCGGTGAGAATGGCCGCCAGAAGCATCAGCGCCGAAAGCCCCAGCATCTTGAATCCGGTCTTCCACAGGAAATCCGTCTGCACTTTGCCGGTATCCATGCCCATTGCCTCATATTCGGACTTTACAAACTGCACCGCCTGCCCTTTTACTATGGTGTCGCTCTGATCACCCATCTTGGCAAGCGCCTGCTCGCGCATGGCAAGCAGATCCTCCTCCGTTACCATGCCTGCTGCCACCATGTCCTTTATCTGACCAAGGTCATAGGGTGACTGACCGCTGTTTAACATAGAAAGAAAGACCATGGGAAGTTTCATGGCCTCATCTATCTTTTCGCAGGTTTCTTTGTCCCCGCTTACAAGCTCATAAATACCGTCTTCTTCCTGCCTGTAAGCTCCCGCAACCGTATTTCTTTCTTCTGCTGTCATGAACAGGCTTAAATCTTCATAAGTTTCTTCTCTTAATTTTTCCGGCGCCGCATACTCGATACCACCCTGTCCGATGCCCACATCCACAATGTCCGACGTGTACTGTGGCAGTCTCAGGTCGCAGAACGCCTGAACCACCAGCAGCAGGAATACGATCAGGGTAGCCGGCCATGCCTGTGCCAGATACTTTGCAATCTTGCCCATACCAAACCATGCCTTTCCATATTTTTCACGTAATACACTTTATTGTATTTTTCCTGCCGCCTTTAGTCAATTAAGAAACTATAAACTTATCCTAAAATTCCTATACCGTCCAATAAGGTTTTCAAACCGATTAAAATTAAAATCACGCCGCCGCAGATTTCTGCTTTGGAGCGGTATTTATCTCCGAAAATGCTGCCGATTTTTACACCTACGGCAGAAAACAGGAAGGTAATGACACCGATAAAGGAAACGGCGGGTATGATTTTCACCTGCAGGAAGGCGAAGCTGACACCGACTGCCAGGGCATCGATGGAGGTTGCAATGGCTAAGAGCAGCATACTCTGAAAATTCATGGACGCATTGATTTCTTCCTTGCCGAACGCCTCCTTAATCATGCTGCCGCCGATAAATACCAAAAGCACAAACGCAATCCAGTGTGCATACTTTGTAAAAATATCGGCAAAAAGACTTCCCAGAAAATATCCGGCAAGAGGCATCAGCGCCTGAAAGCCGCCGAACCAGAGGCCCGCAATGCACATATGCTTCCACTTAATCTTTCCCAGGGACAAGCCCTTACAGACAGAAACGGCAAATGCATCCATTGATAAACCTACCGCCAGTACAAATAGTTCCCAAATTCCCATGTTTTCATCCTGCCTTTTGTGTTTTCGTTTTCATTCTCTCTTACATCAAAAACCGTAAGAGGGAGTCAAACGGTCGTATGAGCATCACCCGCCATTTCCGTTTGCCGGAGAGCGCCTGCGGGAGCACGCCATCCTGTTCTTTCACACTTCCGTCCGCATTTACGATAAAGGCATCCTGTTCATAGCTTTCCATGTAGTCCCGCATCTGTGCATTCAGCGTTTCGCTGTCAATCACTAACATCATTTCCGTATCCAGATAGGCGCTGCGCATGTCCCAGTTAAAGGAGCCGATGGCAGTCAGCCTGTCTCCGATGCGGAAGCATTTGCCGTGATAGGATACACCCTTATCATATTCTAAAATCGCAAGTCCCGTGTCGAGCAGTGCCTGTCTGTGCACCTGATAATCCACCGCCCCGAAGGGATTGCCGTTGTTGGCTACAGAATTGGTCATCATGGTGGTTTTCGTGCTGTCACATATCTCCTTAAGCCTCTCCATCATATAATCGTTGCACATAATATACGGCGTATGAAAGGTAACAGGCTCTCCGGCTTGTGCCATGAGCTCCGTCATTTCATAGAAAAGTACCGGCTCCTTGATGCCCGCCTGTATGGGATTGGTGAGGATGGTTATTTTATTGACCGGCTCCGTTTCTTCCCGGTAGTCCCTTTTTACAAACCATCCGGGATGCTCGGAAAGCCCTTTTTCATACAAAGCCTTCAGTTCCTCCGCCGCCTTTAAGGTTCTGCTGCCGGGATTTTTTTCTTCGCATTTTACCTTGGAGTCCGCATTTTCCCACATGGTTCCGGCATATGTCTGCAGCTCCTTTAAGGAAGGAAAAGCATCTTCCCCGTAAACCAGCACGTCCCAGTCGTAATTTTTATAACCGGTTTCATCCCCTAAAAAATAATCGTAGGTATTTCTGCCGCCCACAATGTAAGCCGTATCATCCACAATCAGGTATTTATCGTGCAGCCTTGCCATCAGCTTGGTGGGCTTTAAAAGATTGACGGGGTTATAAATCTTAATGGCAGCATTCGGCAGGCTTCCCAGCGCCTTAAAATATTCCTTCCCGCTTTTTAAGGAAAAAAAGGAAAAGCCGTCTATTAAAACCTCCACCTGCACGCCTCTTTCCGCGGCATCATAAAGAGCGGATAACATCCATTTTCCGCTGTTATCCGCTTTAAAATCGAAGGTGGAAAGCACAATCCTCTCTCTGGCATTCGCTATGAGAGACAGCCTTTCTTTTAGCGCCTCTTCATTCGTGAACAGGATTTTTGCCCGCTCTCCACTCTCCGCATCGTTATAAAATTCTTCTATATGGAAGTTCTCCTTTGTTTCCTCCGTTGCCGCTCCCTGCCCGGTATACGGTACGCACACGAAAAGCACGTATACGATAAGCAGCACGGGAATGGCAATAAGAATAGCTTTTTTCATAAAATCCGGTATCCTTTCAACAACTGCGCCTATTATACCATATACCGGATTTCTTTTAAATTATTCTTTTACACCGCCGATGGTAAGTCCTGCTACAAAGTACCTTTGCAGAAAAGGATACAGGCAGACAATGGGTAGCATGGTGATAATGGTTGCCGCCGCTCTCACCGTAATCGGTGTTACCGCACTGGCACTCGCTACGTTTTTTGCCCCATCCGCACTGCCGCTCTGCTGCATAACGGAATTTAAGAGCTTCATCAGTTCATACTGCAGCGTGGTATACTGGGATTTCATACGGTTATACAGCATGGCATCAAACCAGGAGTTCCACTGGTATACCGCCACAAACAAGGCTACTGTCGCATATACCGGCTTGCACAGCGGAGAAATAATCTTCACAAATATGGTAAAATAACCCGCTCCGTCAAGCTGCGCCGACTCTTCCAGGGAATCCGGCAGTCCCTGCATATAGGTACGAAGCACCAGCATATTGAAGGCGCTGACCGCACCGGGAACCACATAAACCCAGAAAGTACCTGTCAGGTGCAGGTTTTTATAAAGTAAGAATACCGGAATCATACCACCGTTTACATACATGGTAATAACCCAGAACAGGGAAAGCTGGGAACGGAACAAAAAGTTCTTGCGGCTCACAATAAATGCAAGCAGTGCATTACTGGCAAGAGCGATTCCTGTTCCCAGAATGGTTCTCAGCACGGTTACAACCGCACCCGTTATCATATTCTGTTTGCTGAAAACCGTCCTGTAATTCTGCAAGGTAAATTTTCTCGGTATTAAATGGATACCTCCCCGTACCGCATCGATACCGTCGTTAAAGGAAAGCGCCAGCGTATTTAGTACCGGATACAGGGTCACAATAACAAAAGCCAGCATAAATAAAGTGTTGCAGGTCACAAAAATAATATCTGCCGCGGTTTTTTTCTTTCTCATTTTCTGCCTCTCAATCTGCCGGAAACCGGCTTTCTTCTAAGAAACGGGACTTTTAGAACAATCTCTCTTCTCCCATTTTTTTGGCTGCGCCGTTGGCAATCAGAATCAGGATTATGCTGACCGCACTCTTAAATATACCGGCTGCCGTACCAAGAGAGTAATCATTCTGGCTGATACCCCAGGTGAGCACGTAAATATCAATGGTATCTGATACGCTTTTAATCAGACCGTTTCCTAAAAGATACTGCACTTCAAATCCTACATTTAAGATATTTCCCACATTCATCAGAAGAAGAATCATAATGGTGGGTTTTATTCCCGGCAGGGTTATGTATTTAATCTTTGCCCATCTGCCTGCACCGTCAATGGATGCCGCCTCATACAGACAGGGGTCAATGGAAGTAATCGCTGCTAAGTAAATGATGGCATTCCAGCCGGTTTCCTTCCATACATTGGCAAATGCCACAATGGGCCAGAAATAACCGGGTTTTGCAAAAAAGTTCACCGGAGTATCCACAATTTTCAATGCCACCAGAATTTCATTGATAATACCGGTTCCGGAAAGAGCATCATGCAGGATACCGGTTACAATAATCCAGGATAAAAAGTGCGGCAGATAGGAAATGGTCTGAATACTCTTCTTTGCCGCCTTACTTTTCACTTCGTTTAACAGAATGGCAAACAGAATTGCCATAATAAAGGTTGTTACAAGATTCAGTACACCCATACCCAGGGTGTTTCGCAATACTTTAATAAACGTGGCATCATGAAACAGGAACCTGAATTTATCTAATCCGACAAATTTAGAATGTAAAAATCCATCCTTAGGTTTATAGTTCTGAAATGCCATAATCCATCCGCCCAAGGGCAGATAGTAAAAGACAAAGCCGTAGATTACAAAAAAAGCAGAGCAAATCAGCAGAAACTTCTGTTTTTTTATTTCTTTCCAGGTTATTTTGGGACCCGGAGTTTTTTTCTTTTTCTCCGCTGTCATAGCAAAACCTCCTATTTTTCTTTAAAGTTTGGGCAGCCATGTGGCCATCCGGCACATAGCTGCCCACTCATGTTTACCCTTTTGTTCTCCGCAATGTCTTACTGTCCCATTGCAGCACGTCTCTCCAGCTCTGTCTGCATCTCAGCCAGGAAGTCCTGTGGATTGGTTGCATTATAAACCTTCATATAATTGTCCCATGTAGAAGCAAAATCAGAAGCCATAACTACCTTCGGCAGCCATTCATGCTTGACTTCACCCATCTTTGTCCATGCCACACCACCGGGGGTTTCGGTTGTGAGCGTATTGGAATACGAATACATCGGGAACCAGGGACCGGTTTCTTTGACTACAGAACCAACCATGTCCACATAGTTGTCAGCGCCGTATGCTTTGAAGCATTTTACCAATGGCTCTGCCATACCGTTCTGGAATTCAGACGGCTGCTCGGCGGGCTGCATGGCATTCTTTCCATCCTTGCTGGTTCCGAGCCATTGCGGGAAATAGGAATAGGTACATAAATGGGAAGCCTGATAACCGGTATCAGCTGCATTTACCCTCTGTTCCTCGGTCCTGTAATACAAACCGTTTTCATCCACTTCATAGTCAATTCCTTCCACGCCCCAGAAACGCAGGTCATGGATTTCCTGATCCAGGCAGGAATTCATAAAGCGGAAAGCAGCATCCACATCTTTACAGCTTGTGGTAATAGCAATACCGTTGGAAGCATTTAAGGTATCACCGTAGGTATGCCACATCTGATCCATACCCTTGTCAATGGTCAGTCCCAGAGGAACGTAATTGCAGCCTTTTAAGTCAAGTCCCTGCTGCTTGTATACATCATTTACATTGTAGGCGAAATCCCACCACTGGTCGCACATACCTAAGACAGCGCCGGTGGAAAGCTTTGCGATATATTCGTCATAGGTCTGGGTTGCAAATTCCGGATCAATCATTCCCTTTGCATACTCTTCATTCAGCTTTTCAAAATATCTCTTTGTGGTTTCGGTAGTATTGTAGTCCACAATCTTCATATTATCGATGTCCACAATAACCGAACCGTCATTGGGATAGCCGTCTAAGAACTGTCCCGCATTCTCAATACAGAAATATCTCCAGTCCTCGCAGAGAATGGTGTACGGAATATTGGCGGTGCCGTCATCCATGGTCGGATTGGCTTCCATATATCTCTCGATTACATCGAAATAATCATCCAGTGTTTCGATTTCGGGATATCCCGCCCATTCCAAAACTCTTACCTGAATCCAGAAGGCTTCATCGTTATGTGTGGTAGTCTTATCTTCCCCATACTTGTTCTGGAACACGTTTGCCCAGTAAATATGTCCGTCATCCTGGCGGAAAGATTCCCACTCTGCATCCGAATACATTTCCTTGATATTCGGATATTTGTCAATATAATCGTCCCAGGCAACCAGAGCTCCCGCATCGTACAGGGGCTTCATGGAATCGCCGCCGTTGATAAAATCGGGATATTCCCCTCCTGCAATAATGGTACCGACGGCTTCCGCATCTGTCTGTCCGGTCAGCCAGGTTTCCTTTACTCTGACGCCGGTCTTCTTTGCTATAATTTCCTGCACATCGTTTCCGTCATTAATTTCCGCATCCGGCATTGCCGTAAACATAGTGAAAGTAATAATTTCATCATCTGCATACTCTTTGTCGCGAAGCGCCCCCACGCCTGCCTCTGCTTCTTTGGTTTCGCCGTTGCCGGTCGTGCTCGTTCCTGTTGTTGCGTTGCCATCTGTGTTGCCTGCTTTTTCACCGCATCCGGCCAGTACCGTTGCCATCATACAGGTGCCCAATAGCAGTGCTGTGATTTTCTTACCTTTCATGATAACCCTCCCTTGTTATTTGTTATTTGATAATTCTATTATAAATAAAGAGCTGACAAAAATCTCCCGATAAACTATGGCATAAAACAGGATAAACTACAGAACAGCACTTTCTTTTTCTACAGCTTCCGCCGGCATCTGCCTTGCGTTTTTGCGGTATTTCGCCGGTGTGCAGCCGTTGATTTCTATAAACTTGCGGATAAAATAATCTGTATCATGATACCCTACATCTTCTGCCACCGCACTTATCTTTTTGTCCGTCCGTACCAGCTGGACGGCCGCCTGCCCGATACGATAGGCGTTCAGATAATCCTTAAACGATTGTCCGTATTTCTTCCGGAATATCTGACCTAAATAGGAGCTATTCACAAAATAGGTCCGGCTCAAATCCTTCAGTGTCAGGTTTTCGGCATAATGCTCCCTCACTTCTTTTTCCACGGATAATAGTACACCCTTGGAGACATTTCCACGCAGCTGCACCAGATACTCTGCATATTCGCATGCAAAACGCTTCAGGTGCATGGTACTTCCTTTTTCCAGTCCTTCCTCCGATACATTCCGCATAATAAACAGAAGCACCTCTTCCTGGTCCACCGATTCGTCCTGCTCCACAGCCAGATGCGTCATCTGGAACAGCAGATAGTTGATATTCATGTTAATCAGGTCTTCCGAGAAACCGGAAGCCTTCATTTCCGTAAACAGCACCTCCACACTTTTGTGAATCTCGGAAATCCGGTTCTGCTCCACAGCCCCCAGCAGTCTGTCAAGGCTCTGCTTGCAGAGGACATTCCGGCCCTTCATGGCTGTGCTGTCTTTTACTTCCGTAAAAAGGTTCTGCACAGTCCGGGACTGCCGCAGGGGCCGCAGCATCCCGGCATTGTTTTTCCGTATGCTTTCCCTTTTCCCTCCTACTTTTTTGATAAGGGAGAGCAGGGATTCCCTCGATACCGGCTTTAAGATATATTCCATACAAGAGCAGGCAATCGCCTTTTGTGCATAGGCAAATTCATTATATCCGCTTAAAATAGCGAAACAGGCATCTGAAATTTTTTCCTTTTTCACTTTTTCCAGCAAAGTAAGACCGTTCATCACCGGCATCTCTACATCCGTCAGAATAAGATCGACTCCCTCCTTTGGGTTTTCCTTCAGGAATTCATACGCTTCCTGTCCGTTTGCCGCCGTTTTCACAATTTCACAATCTTCTTTTCCCCAGTCAATCAGCATGGTAAGCCCTTTCAGAATAAACGGCTCATCATCCACAAGCATAACCTTCAGACACATTGTTTTCACCCTTCCCTTTCATAGAAAAATATCCTTCTTTTCCAATACCTCCACCGGAATACGGATTGTCATCAGTGTCCCGGCTCCCTTCTCGCTTTCCAATTCAAACTGTGCCCTGTTTCCGGTAACCATTTTCAGTCTGAGACAGGCATTGGCAATGCCCACATGGTCGCTCCGGCACATTTCATCCACATCGGAAATATTTATTTTCTCCCGGAGTCTCTCGACTTCCTCTTCCTCCATGCCGGCGCCGGTATCCTCCACCTCCATGCACACAAAACCGTTCTGACCATATATACGGAGGTAGACGTAGCATGGTACGGTCTTTTTCTCCACTCCGTGCACACAGGCATTTTCCGTAAAGGTTGCCAGTGTCAGCCGGGGAATGAGATACTCCCCGCATCCTTCTTCCACCTCCAGTTCATAATGCAGGCGGTCCCCAAACCGGTACTGCTGGAGCTGCAGGTAGGCTTCCACAAAAGAAAGCTCTTCTTTGATGCTTATCATGTCCCGTGACCACTCGGCATTCT
>FR880792.1:0-12336 GCA_000434615.1 Clostridium sp. CAG:510 | reverse complement strand
TTCTGTCTCTCTAAAAGCGCCAGCCGCTCAATCATACAGGCGGTTTCTTCTTCCCCCTTCATAATGCTGTGCATCCGTATGCTTTCCAGCACATTGTAAAGGAAATGCGGATTTATCTGGCTGTGTAACGCTAAAAGCTCCGCTTTCTGCCTGGCAAGATCCACCTTCTGCTTTTCCATCCGATCCGTATAAACAGTCTTAATCAGTTCCCGCAGTCTTACCACCATCCGGTTATAGTTCTGCATCAGACTGCCGATTTCGTCCTTTCCCCTGACATCCGGAATTTCCTGAAGGGTCTGGAGTTCCACCTCATCAAAGGCTTTACTCAGCACCATCAGCCGGGAAACAATGGATTTATGGAATACATAGGCCATCCCCCCGGGGAACAGGATATTCAAAGCCAGCATAAGCATAATGGTCACGGCATGATCCCGCATCATGGAAAGAAGCTCACTTTTGGTTTCCATGACAAGAATACGGTAATTTTCCCCATACAGTTCGAACTGCTTTTCATACCCCACAGGCTCTGTACCTGTCAGATAGGAAAAATCTTCTTTATTATTTGCATAAGCCGTGTTGGAAAGCAGAATCCGGTCACCCGCACAGACATATACCGGTGCATGGAATTTAATCTCCTGCAGCCTTTTTTCCAGGGTTGCATAATTTAAGTCAATGCGTATCAGCTTTGTCTTTTCCATTTCCCGGTAATAGTTCAGCCTTCTTACCAGGGAAATCCTTCGCTTGCCCGCCGCCGATGTCCATTTGTCTCCCATGTAATAGTATGCCATCACCACATCCCCGTCACTGTCAAGGAGCTTGCGGCACCAGTCCTCCTCCTGCACGGAGGAAAGCTTGTAAAAATGGGAACCGTTTACTATGGTTTCGTTATCGGCACACATAACCACACTGACGCTGCCGTAACCGATACCTGTTTCGTAAAAATTCCGTTTTTCCACTTCCCTGCTGGCTTCGTAAAAGCTCAGACCGTCCGGATATTCCGTTTCTAAAAACTCATAGACGGAGCGGTTGATATATACCGTATTGGCAAGCTTCGCCGCCTCCGATACCGCATAGGTAAAATCATTCTGCGCCGTTTCCGCCATACTCTCCATTTCATAACGACGCTCCTTAATTTCCCCTCTGTATAAAATGGAAAACAGGACGCCGTCCGTGATGAACAGCGGCAGAAGCACACAGCAGACATAGAAAAGCACAAGCTTTTTCCGGATACTGTAATCATTGATTTTATTTTCTAAGATATTCCCTAATTTTCCCATAACAGTTCATCTTCCGTACGAAGCATCACCGACTGCACCTTTACTCCCGTAAGCTCTTCACTCCTGCGATCCGGCGCCTGACCGCCCACATACACTTTTGCTTCCCCTTTACGGGTACGGAAATTGCCCTCTTTGTCGCAGAGTCCGAAGGCATCCTTCGCCAGGTGAATGCTCACCTTTTTTTCTTCCCCCGGTCTTAACGTAACCTTCCTGATTGCCTTCAGCTGGGCGTTTGGGGTATCTTCTTTTTCAATCTTTATGTAAACCTGCACCGTTTCCGTACCGGTTCTCTTTCCGGTATTTTTTACCGTTACCGTAATATCAGTTCCGTCTTCCCCCACCTGTTCTCCCCGGACGGTCAGATTGCTGTAGGCATAGGTTGTGTAGGAAAGTCCGTATCCGAAGGGATACAGGGCATCCTGCTTCATGTAACGGTAGGTTCTGCCCTCCATGGCGTAATCCGTAAATGCCGGGAGCTCCTCCGTTCCTTTATAAAAGGTAACCGGCAGATGGCCCTCAGGATTTATGTCTCCGAACAGTGTTTCCGCTAAAATTCTTCCGCCTTCCGCGCCGGGATACCAGCCCTGTATAATGGCCGGCACATGCATCTCCGCCCAGTTGACTGCCAGTGCGCTTCCGGAAAGAAGGATTAAAACCACCGGCTTACCGCTATTGACGGCAAGCTCTAAGATTTCCTGCTGCCTGCCGGGCAAATTCAGGTCCGGTTTATCCCCGCTGGCATACTGATTGCCGGTGTCGCCTTCCTCTCCTTCCAGTCCCGCATCCAGACCTAAGCAAAGCACCACCACATCGCTGGCTTCGCAGACGGCCTCCACCTCCGCATTTCTGTCCTGTCCCTTACTTAGCGGACTGACATAACCTAAATGCAGATGGCAGCCCTCCGAATAGAGTACTCTGACATCATCCCCCAGATATTCCTGGATGCCTTCCAGAACCGTCACATAACGGGAAGCCGTTCCTTCGTAATTCCCCACCAGCGCCCTCCGGTTGTTGGCATTGGGTCCGATCACCCCGATGGTTTTTATCTGTGTACGGTCAAGCGGCAGCAGATTATTTTCATTTTTTAAGAGCACAACGGATTTGGCGGAAGCCTTTCTGTTTAATGCCCGCATTTTGCTGCTGTCCACTGCCGTATACGGTATACTGTCGAAGGGTGTTTTCCCCTTTCCGTCAAACATTCCTAATTTCATCCGGGTGGTAAACAGATGTACCAGCGCCTCGTCCACCCTGCTTTCTTTTATCATCCCTTTTTCCACCGCCTCTTTTACATACACAAACAATTCCCCACAGTTTAAGTCGCAGCCGTTATTGACCGCCATGGCAACAGATTCCAGAGGTCCTTCCGTTACCTTGTGCCCCTCATGAAAATCCCGAATGGCCCAGCAGTCGGAAACCACATGGCCTTCAAATCCCCATTTTTTACGCAGGATATCCGTAAGCAGGGTTTTGCTTCCGCAGCAGGGTTCCCCATTCGTCCGGTTATAAGCACCCATGACCGCTTCCACTTTTCCCTCCTGCACACATGCCCTAAATGCCGGAAGATACGTCTCATACAGATCCTGTCTGGAAACCTCGGCATTGAATTCATGCCGCAGGGACTCCGGTCCGCTGTGTACAGCAAAATGCTTGGCACATGCCGCCGCCTTCAGATAATTTTCATCATGCCCCTGGATGCCTTTCACAAAACGGACGCCCATACGGGAAGTCAGATACGGGTCCTCCCCGAAGGTTTCATGTCCTCTTCCCCAACGCGGGTCACGGAAAATATTCACATTGGGCGACCAGAAGGTAAGTCCCTTGTAAATGTCCGTATCCCCGAATTTCTGCTGCATATTAAATTTAGCACGTCCTTCCGTAGAAACCGCATCCGCTACCTCTTCCGCCAGGTCTTCGTCAAAGGTAGCTGCCAGACCGATTGCCTGGGGAAATACGGTTGCGGTGCCGGCTCTTGCCACACCGTGAAGTGCTTCGTTCCACCAGTTATATGCTTTGATGCCCAGCCTGTCGACAGCTGCTGCCCCATGCACCATCTGGGATACCTTTTCCTCCAGTGTCATCTGTGCCACAAGCTCTTTTGCCCTTTCCTGAAATTCTTTTATCTTTTCTTTATTTTGTGTTAAATCCATACCCGATACCTTTCTTTCCTTTCCTTTTCCGTTAAAGAAGTTTTATTGTAAGAAGCTTTGTCCTATAAGAAAATTGTAAACATACGCGTCCTATGCCGCCTTTCATTTCTTGCTTATTACTTATCAGATATTGCTAATTTACACCGGTACATTTTACTATATTATACATTTTTCTTATGCAATTCATGCAATATGGCACGTTTCCGTAAAATATACGTGGACAATATGCGCAAGATGTGAGAAACTGAGGTTAGAAAAGGAGGGCTTTCATATGATTCAGATTTTAAATGGCATAAGAGAAACCGTGGATTACGATTCTTACCGGGGCTTGAAGCTGTACCACAATGTGGAAACAGAGGATTATCCCCTGCACTGGCACACCGCACTGGAAATCATTATGCCCTACACCAATACCTATACTGTAGAAATAGACAAGACTCCCCATGTGCTGCAGGAGGGAGATATTTTCATCGTACCGGCGGGTGTACTGCATAAACTGATGGCCCCGCCTTCCGGAGAACGGTTAATCCTGTTATTCGACTACGGTCTTCTGTGCAACGTACAGGGCATGGATACCCTGTTGCATTCCCTGCATCCCTACGCGCTCATTTCCGTTTCCGCTTACCCGCAGCTTAATGAGAAACTGCGGCATATTTTAAATGAAGTAACCGATGAGCATGAAAATAAACCTCCCTTTACGGAAGCTTATATCTACTCACTTATGATTCAGTTCTTTACCCTGCTCGGTCGCACCAGCTTTACGGAGAAAGGCCGTTTTCCGGGAATCACCGTACACAAGCAGCATGAATACGTGGAAAAATTTATGGAGGTCTGCAACTATATCACGGAACACTGCACAGAAAATCTGACCTTAGACGATTTAGCCTCCTTATCCGGCTTTTCCCGTTTTCACTTTTCCCGGCTTTTTAAGCAGTTTACCGGCATGTCCTCGTATGATTATCTGACCCAGAAGCGCATCACCTTAGCGGAGCAGCTTCTTATCCAGCCCGGAATCTCCATAACGGATGCCGCCCTGCAGTCCGGCTTCGGCAGTATTTCTGCCTTTAACCGGATTTTCAAGGACAAGAAAGGCTGCACACCCTCCGAATACCGGAAATTAGGGCAATAATCCGCCGTCATTTCTCCGGCGGGTGTGCAGGCGGACTGCCGATCATTTTCTCCGGCAGTCCGCCTGCGGATTGCCGGTCATTTTCTCTGCAAGGTCAGCCAGCAGTTCGCCCACGTCCTTTTTATTGTGTGGATGCAGATCATTGTCCTCTCCCAGTCCTATCGTCCGTACCATTCCGGTACCGGGCAGCGTTAGAACTTTTTCCTGCTCCAGCCGCATGGCACCCCAATCGCTGTCCCTTTCCTCTTCATTTCCGTAATAGGTTTCTATCTTAAAATTGGGAAGCTGCACATAAAGAAACGGCAGTCCGTTGTCCTTCCGGGCTTTCCGGTAGCCCACAATTAACCGTTTTAATTTGTCCGCATAGGTGAGCACTCCCGGCATATGGGCATTGGCTTCTCCCTGATACCACAAAAATCCGGCAATCGGAAAAGCCTCGCAGGGTGCCGCCATGCCGTTATACAATCCGGTGCTGCGCCAGTTAATAAAATCTACCGGCGGACGTTTTTCACATACGGCTCCCACTTTTGCCTGAAAAGTCCCCGATAACGGGATCTCCCCGCTCTCTGTTTTAAGGCAGAACGGTTTTCCGGGCGTAATTCTGCCCTCTCCCTGTTCCGATATCAGGCGGATGACTAAAAAGTTTTCTCCCGCATGCAGCATCCCCGCTTTCACCGGATACCGCCGCTCCGGGTACTGGTATGCCGTGCAGCCCACCAGACTACCGTTTACATAAACTTCATCCGCATCCACCATGGTTCCCAGACAGAACACACTGTCCTGTGCCGCCATTTCCTTTGTCACCGTAAAATGCCTTGCCAGCCAGACACTGCCACAGAGTCCCCGGTAGCCGGTGTTCCGGAAAAAGAAGGGAACGTCTATCCGGGAAGAATCGTCCCGGTGTTCTGCTTTCTCTTCCTTCCGCCCGTTTTCTTTATTCTTATTCCAGGCTTCTTCCTGCATCCACGCACCCTTTATGCCGGCATCTTCTTTCTGCAGTCTGCCGTACCATTCCGCCGTGCTTTTCTCATTCTTTTCTTCCTGCTCTTTCCGCCAGTCATCCTGTGCGTAGCGTTCTGCTTCCGCCAGGCAGTCATCATACCCCTTTAACATTTCCCGGCTCATAAAAGCCTCTATTTTGGCTCCGCCCAGGCTCACATTTAAAATGCCTACCGGCACACCGGTCCGGTCCCATCTTTTTTTCGCAAAGAAATAGGTACAGGCAGAAAAATCCAGAACATTCTTCGGATTTGCCGTTTTCCATTTCCCGGATAAAGGCTCCGAAAGCGGTCCGTGAAAGTCTGCATGCTCCGAAATCTTAAACGAGCGGATATAAGGATTTTCACAGTTTTTTATTTCTTCTTCATAATAAGGCGCCACCCAGCTCACAGGCAGTTCCATGTTGGACTGACCGCTGCAATACCAGACATCTCCAATGAGAAGGTGCTTTCTTTCGAGCCACTCTCCGGCTTCATCCTCTACCCTTAGGGTATAAGGACCGCCCGCCTCTCTTGCCGGGAGGAAAGCCGAGAAGCTTCCCGTTTCATCCGTCCTTACATGCCATGCCTGTGTTTTTTCACCCGATGTCCTGCCTTGCTCCGATGCCTCTCCTTGCTCTGGTACCCTGCCTTGCACCGGTGCCTTTCCTTGCTCCATGTTTTTGGGAAGCTTGCGGTCCGCCTCTTCCCTTGCAAGACTGATACTTACCGTTCTTCCCGGTAAATCCCATCCCCAGATGTGTATGTCTTTTCCTCGTTGTAAAACCGCATAATCCCCCAACAGGCGCGGCAACCGTAAATCCCCCATACTGTTCTCCTCTTTTCTGCTCTTCTTTTTCACATGAAAGGCTTTTATCCGTTCACCTTTCCATTCATTACCTTTCCTTTTATTACTTTCCCACAATTTTCTTCACCACCGGCACCTTAGACAGCACATAAACTGCCGCTCCGCTTATCAGTGTAATCAATACGACAATCAAAGGCACGGCAATGGCTGCCGGTGCAAATAAAGTGGTACCGCCCAGCCATCCGTAAATCCGCAGAAACAACGGATGAATGAGGTAAATCCCCAGGGTAAGTCCTGCCAGTTTGCCGCAAATTCCAGATAACCTGCTGCCGGCAGGCTGTTCACTGCCGGAACTTAGCACATTGCTCGCTGTCTGTCCGTTAACAGGAAGCTCTTGCTGCTTTCTGCCGGACACGCCGTCACGCAGCAGCAGGAAAATTGCCGCAGCACCGATAAATGCCGTTACGGAGAAGGGCGTATTTAATACGGTAGACATAACGCCGGTCTTCACCGACCAGGCGTTGCACACCGCAATCTCTATTCCCATGGCTATTACACCGCCAAGCCCAAGCACTGCCTTTTTTTGTGCGGATAACTTCGGCACGTATTCATGCAGTACATGCCCCAATACATAATAGGTCACGTAGCCGCCAAAGAAGGAGCAGTCAAACTGGTTATACAGACTTTCCACAATCGTCCGGTAAGGGAATTCAAATTTCAAAGCCGTCGGCAGCAGGATGGAATAGCCAAAGCCCAGTGCGCAGAACAACATACATTTTTTCTTCTCCGCCGCAAAGGATTTTAAGAACGGTGTCAGAAGATACAGCACCGCCAGCATGGGCAGATACCACATATGATACATTCCTTTTCCCAAAAGAGATTCCAGTACAATTTGTTTTTTCACATTGGTAAAATTCCATACAGTGCCGTTTTCCAGGAAATTCACCACGTTGTAAAACAGAAGCCAGAAGAAATACAAAAAAACAATCCTGGGAATTTTCTTTGTATAAAATTTCTTTACCGTGACATCATACGAGGGTGCCAGAAACAGCGCCCCACTTATCATCACAAACAACGGCACGCCTAAGATGGACAGACAGTCCAGCCCGTTCATGACCTTGAAATTCAGACTTTCCACCGGCACCTGCTCCAAATTGAATGCCGACACATGCACGCCCACCACCAGTATGCACGCCACCAGGCGCAGAGCCTCCAGATAGGCAATGTGATTTTTTTCCGTATGTTCCATAATTTGTCCCTTTTCGTATGTTGTCAATTTGTTACCTGCCTTACTTTTCGTTTTCTGCCGCGGAAGTTTCCGGAAGGAATTTCCGGATAGCCTCTTCGCACAGATTTTCTCCTATGACAATGAGCACTTTCTGCCCCGCCTCAATGGGTTTTAACGAAATGGCATCATGGGTGGCATTTAACTGCAGCCATTCTCCCGCAGGTTTCTGTATAAACCCTTTTACCCGGAAAATCCGGCCGCAGGCTTCGGCCTTCATCATAGCCGAGACTGCTTTTTTGAGCTCCTCTTCTGTAATTTCTATGTTCATGAAAAACAATGAGTCAAAGCCCTTGAAGTCGCCCAGATCCATTTTGATATAGCTTTCCGATACATAACCGCAGGATACCAGTTCCTGTAAATCCTGCTCCCGCAAATCCGGAATGCCTTTTCGGATTACCTCTTTATCCAGTCTTCTTTTACATTTCACCTGCTCCAGCGCCTTGTTTAACCGTTCCACCGTTCTGTCCATTTCCTCCGGTGTGGCTTCGTCCGCCCGGCTTAAAATAATGCGTCCGGCATCTGCGGCTTCACTTGCCAGCAGATATTCTGCCTCTTTTGACAGGTTTTCCTGCAATTTTGCGTCCACAATGGCAATTACATTGCCGATTTCGTACCACTGGTCAAGTGGCTCCTCGTATAATGCATCAAAAAATTCATCCACATCGTAAATGCCGGACGGCTCCACAATCACTCTGTCGTATCCGCACATTCCCATGGCAATCAGCTTGGTTTTGAATCGTCTGCGGTGACAATCCCGGTCGCATCCACCGGAAACCATTTCCAGCTCGCAGTTATCCCCTAAAAGGTCCTGCAAAAGCATCATATCCACATTGATGGCGCCAAAATCATTTTCTAAAATGCCGATATGCAGCCCCCGGTCAATCAGATATTTGGCATATTTCCTTATGAAAGTTGTCTTACCGGAACCTAAAAAACCGGTAATCAGATCAATCTTTACCATATACTTTCCACATCCTTTTCGCAGCCGTTTTTACACTACCACTCTTCGCCGGGGTACTGCATGCCCCAGTCTTTGCGCACCTTTGTCATCATTGCCATAACATCCCGCGTAAAATCGCACTGCATCGCTGCCGCATTGCCTTCCCGGACAGCCTGTTCCATATCGGTCATTTCATAATAAAGCGCCATTTCCGTTTCCCCCGCAGCAACTTCCCTTCTGCTGCCGGTTTCCGCATCCACAATCACAGCCTTGTCCGCTCTCGGATATTCCATAATCTCAATATATCCTTTTTCACAGCTGATCATAGCACGCTTCGGCTGCTTGGAATGCATGGAAAGCGCCACCGTTGCCATCTGCCCCTTGGTATTCTGCAAAAGCATCGTCGTCTGCTCATCCACACCGGTGGGGGCTTCCTTCCACTGGCTCACAATAAATTCCGGCGCCTCTTCCATAAAGCTTCTCACTACGGACAATGCATAGACACCGATATCCAGCATGGCGCCGCCCGCCAGATGCGGATTGAAAAAACGGTTCTTCATATCGTATTCCTTAAAGCTGCCGAAATTCATGGTAATCATCTGTACCCTGCCGAGCTCGCCGCTTTTCACAATTTTCCAGAGTTCTTTGTATAACGGCATGTGCCAGATGGTCATGGCTTCCGCCAAAATCAGATTGTTTTCTGCAGCCAGTTCACGCAGTTCCTCCAGCTCCCTGCTGTTTAAGGTAATGGATTTTTCCGCCAGCACGTGCTTGCCGTGCTTCAAGGCTTCCTTAATAAAGGTATAATGTGTATTGTGCGGACTGGTGATATAAATGATGTCCGCCTTTTCATCAAAAAACATATCCTCTATATTGTCGTAAACCTTTTCCACTTGATACTTTTTCCCGAATGCCACGGCTTTTTCATGGGTCCGGTTTCCCACCGCATACAGTCTTTTGCCCATTTTCTGCAATGCCTGCGCCATTTCATTGGCAATCACACCGGTTCCCAAAACTGCCCAGTTTAAGTTTTCTTTCATATGTCACCCAGCCCTTTACTTTTATTTATTGTTTCCCGGTATTTACAGACTTCTGTCATTTTTCTTCTGCCTTTATGCCTTCCTAATTTGCCTCGATTATACCATTTCCGCAGGGAATTATCTACCTGAAAAAAGGGTAAGAAACAGAGGGACAAAATAAAAACCGGAGAGCCTTCCTCTCCGGTTCAAATATTTACACAATCAGTTCTTTATAAAATTCTGCATAATCTTTTCTCTTGTCCTTGGTAAATTTAATTGCTGCTCTGGGATGCTGGTTTAACTGACCGGTCATCAGGTACTGCAAATCATAGCCCCATACAACACCGTCTTCTTCCAGCTTTACCATGTAATCGGAAATAAAACGGAATACCGGGTAGGTATTGTACTTGGGATTTTTTAAGAAGCCGAGCAGCAGCTCCATGGCACAGTTGCCGGCGCCGCGTCCCATTCCCTTGTAGGTGGCATCCAGCCAGTTTACACCGTCACCGCAGGCTTCAATGGTATTGGCGAAGGCAAGCTGCTGGTTGTTGTGGGCATGAACACCAAGCTGTTTGCCGTATTTGGTCGCTGCTTCCATGTAAATATCCACAATACGTTTCATTTCTTCCGGATAAATGGAGCCGAAGCTGTCTACAATGTAAATGGTATCCACCGGAGTCTTGCCCAGCATATCCAGCGCTACCTTAAGGTCTGATTCCTGCGTCTGGGAAATTGCCATGATGTTGCAGGTGGTTTCATATCCTTTTTTATGCGCATCTTCAATCATGTCAATAGCTTCGGGCATCTGATGAATGTAGGCTGCCACACGGACCATATCCACCGGGCTGTTTACTTTTTCATCAAAATCGTTTTTATCATGTCTGCCGATATCCGCCATAATGGCCAGCTTCAAATCAGTATCGTTTTCTCCTACGATTTCCCGGATATGGTCATCACTGCAGAATTTCCACTTACCGAATTTTGTTTCATCAAATACTTTCTTGGAAGCACGGTATCCCATTTCCATATAGTCAACGCCCGCTTCCAGATTGGTCTTATACAATGCTTTCACAAAATCATCGGTAAAATAAAAATCATTTACCAGACCGCCATCACGAAGTGTTGCGTCCATAACCTTAATGGATGCTCTGTAACCTAATAAATGTTCAACCTGTTTCATATCATTACTTCCTTTCTGTCACTCACACGTCTTTTATATTCTTTAATGCTTTAATCTTTAGTGCTTTAATCTTTAGAGCTTTGACGCGTTGAAGTGTTAAATGCAATATAGCAGATACAGAAGAAGAAGTCAACTGTTTTTTATTTAAATTCAAGAAACTCAAATTTTATTCTCGGAACTAAAGAAGGAACTCAAATAATTTGAGTTTCTTCTTTAATATATCTCTGCATTCACGTCTCACCTAAAATCTCTATCACCCATACCTGTTCCAGCTTCACATTCTTCTGTTCCAGTCCCCTCTTGGGCTTTCTTCCCACATACCGGTATGCTTCCTCCAAATGCTCCGCCGCCTGTGTCTGTTCAAAATAGTACTGCAGCTCCTCCACTAAAACATCCCGGTCTACACCAAAAGAAAGCTGGTGATCCATAACAGAAAACAGCCCCTCCGTACGCAACAACGTTCCGAAAGAAAATGCTTCTTGAAACATTTTCAAAAACTTACTTGGAGCCACCCGCCAAATATGATATATTGTGAATCCATCAATTTTTGCCGCTATCAACATCATTTACCTCCTGTAATTGTCATTATAGCGAGAGCAGCTAAAATTTCCCAGCGAATTTAGGCAAGCGGTACATAAAAGAACTATAAGTGGTCCAGTACTGCAATAAAAAAGCTGATAAAGGCATTTTCACGCTTTATCAGCTTTAGGGCTGAGAATTATTTTTATGGCACTACTATAACAAATCCAATATGCTCTATGTTCTTATCAAAATAGAAGAAAATTCAAATTCGTCTCTCCGTTAAACACACCGGCTTACTGGAAGTTTCAAGTGTCTTGTTAAATCGAATTTATCCCATCACTTCCAACACAAAACTCACCACCGAAAACAGATTACACAAGCAATGAAAACATATACTTATGTAGATATTCTTTTTCTTATATGCTACATATGCAACTGGTGCAAATGCCAATATACGAAATACATTATTAAAAGGCAACCAAAAATGATAAAGCGAAAACAAAACAGCTATAAGTATTGGTGTAAACGAACTTTGCTTTTTATAATGTGATGTCAAATATCCTCTAAAAAATAATTCTTCTGTTATCGGTGCAATTAACGCATTAAAAATGCCGTAGTATACGCAAGTAAAGATTATTATGGGTTTTGAAAAAATTTTTAGATATTCGTGAGTGTGTGAAACTTTTTCTGTAAAGAGCTAATAACAGCAAGGTCTTCTATGGTAAAATATAAATCATAGGAGGCCTTTTATTATGGCAAGAAGAGAAAAGAAACCTGTACACAAAGTAGTAATGACAGAAGGAAAGCGAAACATCATTCAGCAACTGCTTCAGGAGTATGATATTGAAACCGCTGAAGATATCCAGGATGCGCTTAAGGATCTGCTTGGCGGCACCATCAAAGAGATGATGGAAGCAGAAATGGATGATCATCTTGGCTACCAGAAATCTGAACGATCTGATAGCGATGATTACCGCAATGGATATAAATCAAAGCGTGTAAACAGCAGCTATGGCAGCATGGATATCGGTGTTCCACAGGACCGTAAA
>FR880791.1 GCA_000434615.1 Clostridium sp. CAG:510 | reverse complement strand
GGAAACGCTGGTTGAAAGAATAAGGTATCAGGGATAGCAAGTAATATGTAATGAACTAGGTCTTAACGAAGAGGAGAAATAGATAACTTCCATTTTGTATGTATGATAAATCTAAACAGTATTTTAGCAACATTTCCTGAGTGGGGGCAGAAAGTGCCCCCACTTTCACTATTTGGGGGCGAAAAGCGCCACCATATATCATAAATGATGCATATTAGTGGAATGTTTGAAGAAGCGGACATTGAAAGTGCAAAAGCGGACATTGAGAGCACAGAAGCGGATATTGAAAATCAACAAGAGCATCTGAGCTGATAAAATTATTGGTCGATAGTGAGATAATCGTGCCAGTAACCGGACATGGAAAAGGAAAGTACCGATTTCAATAATAGGGAACTTTTTGGCATGATTTATAGCGCAAAAGTTCCCTAAAAGAAATCAAAAGCTAACATTGAGGTCAAAGTGGAAACCTTCGCAATTATACTTCTGTTCATGGGATTTTTGCTATCATACCTATCTCATAAGGTATAACGACAGGTCACATTTATAGGGAGTCTCGGTAAAGTTTTTACCGAGATTTTTTTGCGCCAATTTGTTGACCATGTGAATTAAATGATATATAATGAATTTATGCAATGCATAAATAGGAGAGTTTATGGGAGCGAGAGAAGAACTGAAAAAATTAAGAGAAAGCACTGGAATGAATCGGAAAGAATTTTGTGAGTACTTTGAAATTCCCTATATGACGGAAACAGACTGGGAATTAGGGAATAGAAGGGTTCCACAATATCTTTTGCGGTTGATGGCATATAAGATTGAAATAGAGAAACTGGCTGATAAAAGAAATAAAGATAATAAGGAAGAAGATGTAACTAATAGATAATGTGTGGATAATTGTGCGACAAGTTGCTTCATAATCTGCAGGAGAAATGCTATGGTAGAAAATACAGAATTAATGACAGTAGATAATATATGTAACCGGGTTTATGTCATAAGAGGTCAGCAGGTTATGCTGGATTATGATTTGGCTGAGATTTATGGGTATGAAGTAAAACGTTTGAATGAGCAGGTAAAACGAAATATTACAAGATTTCCGGAAGATTTCATGTTTCAGCTGACAAAGGATGAAATCCCTGAAGATTTTTCAAAGTCGCAATTTGCGACTTTGAATGAAAATGGAAATAGGAGAGGAACCAATATTAAAAAATTACCGTATGCATTCACGGAGCAAGGGATTTATATGCTTGCTACAGTTCTAAGAGGAGAGCTTGCGGAACAACAAAGCATTTTTATAATGCGTGCGTTTCGTGAGATGCGTCATTATATAAAGCAAAATCAACAGTTTGTTACACAGTCTGAGATGCGGCTTGTTACGGCAAAAGTATCGGAGATATCAGTGCAGGTTGCAGGTGTCACGGAGCAAGGGATTTATATGCTTGCTACAGTTCTAAGAGGAGACCTTGCGGAACAACAAAGCATTTTTATAATGCGTTCGTTTCGTGAGATACGTCATTATATAAAGCAAAATCAACAATTTGTTACACAGTCTGAGATACGACTTGTTACGGCAAAAGTATCGGAGATATCAGCACAGGTTGCAGGTGTTGTAGATTGGAAGAATAGAGCGGAACAAAAATTTGATGATATTCAAAGAAGTATAGACACTCTCAATGAAAATTTTGTTTCAGAAAAAGATTTTAAAAATTTTGTTATCTACAAAGGACAGAAGTTCGAAGCAGATGCGGCGTACATAGATATATATCAACAGGCAAAAAAGAGCATTTATGTAGTAGATGATTATGTGAATACAAAGACTTTACAGCTTTTATCACAGAAGCAAGTCGGTGTAGAAGTAGTTTTATTTACAGAAAACGGACATGGGAAAAGAGGATTTTTGACAACAGCGGTAGTAAATGATTTTGTACAAGAATATCCTCCATTACGAATTAAACCGAATGCAGATTGCCATGACAGATTGATAGTTGTAGATTATAATTTGCCTACAGAACAGGCATTTCATTGTGGCGCATCCAGTAAGGATGCCGGAAAGAAGTTATGTGCTATAAATGAGATATCAGAAACCGGCATGATTCATCCGGTAATAGATAAATTACTATTAGCTCCGGATAAACAGATATAGAGTTTCTTACCAGACCCAAGATAGTAATGTAGGAGAAAATACAGGCAAACGGAATTCATACATTCTATATTTTATACTTAGGAGGAGAATATGCCATACGGAAAATCAATCGAGTTATTTCTTGTGAACGGAACAGCGGACAGCCTTATCACGGCAGAATTATCAAACTGGAACGGTAAGGCAATAAAAATTCCCCGTATTGAGGTTACGTCCAGTCAAGTCCAAATTTGTGTGTAAATTCCAGTATAACCGGATGGCAGAATCATTGTTCCGGCATCCATTGTAGTTGACATTCTCCTTTCCTCCTTATCTATATTTGTTTGCTACAACAAAGATAAGGTTAATGGTTTTGATAATGTCTGCAATGGATCTTTTTGAAGGTTCACACTTGGTGGCTACCACATAGGCGCTACACCGTTCCTAAGAACCGCGCATCCAATGTTTTGCAACTTTGTCCAAAATGAACATGCAACTTTATCTGCAAAATACATCAACAGAAAGACGAACCAGCCATGCTGTCAGTGCAAGCATGGCTGATACAAAGATGATGACAACTGCCAAAGGACTGGTCAGCAGATAGTTGCCAAGCATGGGGCTATAAAGGAAGAAAAAGGATGCCAGGGAATCACTGAGCATAATCATACCAAACGGCAGCATAAAAAGTGTGCAGCCTAAAATGATTGTGTGGATGATACTCCTCAGCTTTTGGGAGATGGCATATACGACTAACCCCGTCAGATTCATAAATAAAAACCGTATTACTGAGAGTAGCAGGAAATAGGTTCCAAGCGTGATACTGCACCCATATCTGTCCAGACTCCGAAGGCAATCGGCCGGAAAGTACAGACACGCTGTCCCCACCCCATATGCCTGTAGTGTCGCTTTATAATAAGGACAATACACAAGTACCAGGATTAACAGATTAACGGTCATACCGGTCACCATTCTGATGGCGGGAGCCTTCCTTTTGCCGTAAAATGTGATCCTGCATAGCTTATCGGTTCCTAACTGATAGTCTCTGCCGAAGACCAGGGTACTGCATAACACTGTAAAAAGCATGGCTTCAAAAGCAAGCAATGCGTCTGTCCTCTGGGTGGATGCAGCGGTCAGTTCATCCACTGCAGGCTCATAAACCATGTAACCTATATCATTTTCTGTAATATACTCCCAATACTGCTCTGTCAGTTCAAAGGCCTCATACGCGTACAGCTCCTGCTCTGCAAGATAGTCGGTCTTTCCCTGTAACAGAGCGTTCTGTTTCTGTCTGTTCAGTGTAGCAAAACGTTCTTTTTCCGAAAGGATAAAGTCCTTTTTTTCTTCTGTTACTTCCCCTGACAAATATTGCATATATTGCCTGTAATAGAAGTCGGTATAATCATAGTATCTGACGGTCTCCCTGTCGGAAATAAAGAATTGTGCGACTGCAAGGAGCAGTAGAAGAAGCAGTACTTTTTCTTCGAAAAATAATTTCCACAGCTCGTGAATCCACAGATTTACGGTTCTAAGGACCGGACCTTTTACAGGAAGCAGGGGTAATTTATTCGGCAAATGGACGCTGATTTCGGCCTGACTCTCTGTCAGAACACAGATGCAGCCTGCAATGCCCGCAGCCAGTACCACGGAGGCGGCACTGCTATAGGTAAACGGAAAACCGAATACATTCAGATTGCGATATATGGTAAACAGATTTTCTACATGGAACAAACCGCCGGGAAGCAGATATTTTACAATATCGGTGCCGTTTTCATACAGGAAATGACAGAGGATTACGACTCCCGCACTGCTTACAACCGCACTAATGGTATTGTGAAGGACATCAACAGCAATACCAAAGAGCAGCATATAAAGAAAGGATGCCAGTATTTTATAGGTTAAGAACAGTAAAATAAACTGCCGGACGGAAATATTCCATGCGGTCTGCCGAAACAGGTATACAGAGGACAGGCTACGGGTTAAATCACCTGTTCCATAGAGGTTATGCGCAAGCAGCAGAGTGCTTCCATACAACAGAGACACTACCAGGACGCAACAGACGAAGGAGACACTAATCTTTACAAGGGCAAGGCGTTTCCTTCCGTTATAACAGGTGTGTAACAGGCTGTTCATCCCTGTTTCCTTATCCCTGCCCCAGATGATGATCTGTAAAAACAGCAGCAAAAACAGAACGAGAAGATTGGTAATAGGAGAAGTAGCGAAGAGTTCTATTCCAAGGGAGGGCTGTGGATTTAGAGAGACAGAGGACATCTTTTCATAAGCAGCAGCTGTCAGTTTCCTGTTTTCACGGGTAAAACGGTTTTCTGTTTCCTGAAAACGGGAAAAGGAGTGCCCGGTATCGGTGGACTGTCTGATATTTTCCAGATATTCATCGTACTGTACAATGCTTTCCATCTCTTTCAGAATCCTTGCCTGTACATAAGCGGTACGCAGTGAACCGCTATCGGCACTGTTAGTCCAAAAGGTTTTCTCATAATCTGCCTGCAGCTGTGCATAGACCTGCTCAGGTGGTTCATTTACCAACATGTCGGAAACCAGTTGCCATTGCTGACGATAGCCGTTTTGACCTGTATAAGGCGTATTTCTTACTTCACTGTAGTATATCAGAATCACATTCATGATACATAAACAGAAAATTAGGAAAACAACCGGAAATGTTATGATTTTTTTGCATTCTGTTCTTATCATAATGACATCCCCTCATCCCCGAAAAAGTGCAGATACACTTCCTCCAGAGAAGTCTTTTTATCCTTCCAATCCTGTGTTTCCTTCTGGGCAGGCAACAGCAGACCATCTTTTAAGAAAAGGACTTCCGTTGCCGCTTTTTCTACATCTGATACCACGTGGGTAGCAAAAATCACAATTCTATCCTCAGAGAACCCGGAGATAATATTTCGGATGCCGATTCTTTCCTTTGGGTCCAGTCCGGCTGTAGGCTCGTCAAATATGAGGATGGACGGGTGATCTAACAGAGCCTGACCAATCAGCAGTCGTTGCTTCATACCACCGGAATATTCCCTGATTTTTTTATCCTGCTGCTTCGTCAGATTTAACATATTAAGTATTTCAGGTATTTCCAGGTCGGCCCTCTTTTTATCCATGCCTTTTAATGCAGCCATATAGTATAGAAATCTCTTTCCTGTAAAAGTAGGATATAGATTCTGTTGCTGAGGGACAAACCCGATATGCTTCAGATAGGAGATACCTAAATCTTTTATGTTTTTACCATCCAGCAGAATCTCTCCCCGGTCAGGGGAAAGATTTCCCGTAATCAGGTTCATCAGCGTACTTTTACCAGCCCCATTCGGCCCCAGCAATCCATAGACCCCTTCCTTAAAAACGTAGGTAAAATCCTGTAAGGCTGTAAAATGCCCATAGTTTTTTGTGACTCCCGACAGCATCAATTCCATAGTGATAGTTCCCCCCATATTCTTAATAAGGACGCCACGTTGCGGTATATTGCGCCCTGCCTGATAATAAGTCCTCTATAGGGACAGCTGCAATATCACCGTTTTCTGTAATTGCAAGCACCCAGTCGCCCATCACATCAAACAGGTAACCATTTTGGGGCAGCGCCGGTACATCCGATACTTTCCCGGTTTTGTAATCATAATGCAGGATGGAAGCGCTATTGTCCTGCCGGACGGACAGTAAGATACCGTCTTCATAAGAATACCCGCTTGTGCAGGTATCTGTCTGACAGGCGGGAAGCCAGGTACCATCCTCTGTAAGCATCATGAGCCCGGCTGTTCCACATGTGTAAACGGTACCCTCATGTGCGCCTAAAAAGACATGGGAGGCATCCGTGGTAAACAGATACTCCGACTCCAGAGTATTCAGATTGAGACTGTATATACACACCCGGTATGTGGTTTCATAGGTATCCCGGATGGGATACTCTGTTTCGTAATAAAGAGAATCTCCCTCGATGAACAGTACGTCCGTGCAGGAGCTTCCATCTTCGTATTCTGTAAGTGTTCGGTATGTGCGCCGGTCCAGATCAACTTCAATCAAAAAAGGAAAGGATTGCAGGGCAGGCATTTCCTCTCCGGTAATGTCTGTTTCGTGCTCATAAGAAGCTGCGGTAAAATACAGTTTTTTATCATAGATACGGCGTTGCAGTCCGGACGAAAATCCATAAGGTATTTCCAACAGCGTTACCCAGGTCTCGCCATATACCTGTTTTGTATAAATTTCTGTGCCGGTAAAATCGGTTGTCATGACATACAGCGAGTTCCCGGACAAAAGAGAGACAGACAAGTTACCGTTTGGCAATGCTGCTTCACAGTATGGCTCTGTATTGGATGAGGAATACGGCTCATGGATGCAGTTGGGTTTGCTGCACAGAACGCCATTTTCTCCGGTGGCATAGTCTGTATAATATAAAATCCCGTTTACTTCATAGACAGAACCGGTTTCACCCAAACATCCAAAAACAGGTATGTAATGTGCATTATCCCCGGCAGCGGAGTCGCCAGCTCCACAACCTGACAATGAAGTTAAAAGTAAGGATAAGCACAGTAATAAAATACTTTGTCTTTTGCCCATAACGATCCCTCTTAATTTCCTAACATTTTGTTCAGCTTTTTAACCAACTTGTCCACGTCGACGGCCTGCAGCTCCTGTGACAACTTTTCTGCCTCGGCTTCTACATCCGAACAGGTTCCCAGCCACAGACATGCATGGGCTTCATAGACAGCGGAAATCTCAGAAAGCTCCTCTATATATTCTGTGTAATCCAGCTCATATTGTATCTCCGGACTGAGTACCGCAGCACTGTTTTTTTCCTGATATAGGATTGTCTTATCAGCCGGCTCCAGCCCGTCTCGGTAAGAGATGGTCCTGTTGGCAGGTGATGCCAGTTTGGTATAAGCATTCCCTGAGGAAACAGGTACCGGAATACCACCTGCCAGATTATAGTGAATCCCTTCAATCCCATAAATAAGAAGGTTGGATAAATCCGGCTGTGTAGCAATCAGGCTTAGCAGTTCCATGGCCTCTTTTGGATGCTCTGACCAGGAGGCAATGCCCGTTACCGCATTGCGGGCATAGATGAGCGGCTCGGGAGCCTGCCTTAAAGTCTTGACACTTATTGGCTGGGTATCGACAAGCAGCTGGTCATCATATAGAATCCTGGGGGTGGTCGGTAAAATGGCAAAAACGTATTTACCTGACCGATATGCTGTTCCTGCATCTGGGACACTACTGTCTGTAAGCACGTTGTTGCAACGCTGGATTTCCTTCCACATGTTAAGAAATGATGCATCATCTGCTGCATTGATGACCCTGACTGTACCATTTTCCTCTGTAAAGTAGAGGCCGGTATAACCGTTTATAACCGGTATATAGCCTTCCAAATTACAAAGTGCATCAATATCAACATACACACCCAACGTATCCTGCAAAGAATCCGGACTGGTCTTTGATAGATGCTCCAGGATATCCCCCAAATCCTGAATAGAGGAGATCTCTTCATATTGCTGTAAGGCAGAGGAGTAATCCTCCCTGACTAACAGTGTGGCATCATAATACATTTGCGGGTCAACGCACCGGAAACCGTAAATATGGCCTTCACAGCGCATGGCCTGCCAGAACATCTCAGAAAAGGAAGCGTAGAGAACCTGCCCTGCCTCTGTCTCCGTGAGAAAATCATCCAGAGGATAGAGCAAGTCATCTCTTACCATGCTGTTATAGGTGCCGGGCTGCCCGTGGTTTGCAAGTCCGGTAAAAAGGATATCGGTCGCTGTCCGGCCCTGATACCGCTCAGCAACTGCAGTTTGGTATTCATTTCCATCTGCATACAGCCATTCAAATTGTACCTGAAAATCACAGTTATAATCTTCGATAAGGCGGCGGTTTAGTTCTTCCTGAATTTGCAGGTCGAAAGCATTTGCCCCAAAATAGTAGGGATTAGCAGCCCATACCAGTGTCAAGCTGTCTTCTTTCGGGGATGTATCTGTATTACGTTTTCCACCTCCACATCCAGTTTCCAATGTGATGGCCAGCAAAGAAATGATGCACAGTAATCTTTTTAATGTTGTTACAGAATTATGTTTTCTCATATCCGTTCACCTGTTCGTAATATCAAATAACGCATAAACAGCCAACTACGGATTCGAGGATTCCTTTTAATGAATGTTTATGCATTAATATGATAATATGATCTTATATGTAGTATATCACAAAAATACTATGATATCACTAATTAATTACTGGCCGAGGTAGTACGCTGCTCCATTGTCACATCGCCTACGGTCGCATTGTGTGTAGAATAAATATAACTGGTAGAATATGATGAGCCACAGGAAAAATCCACTACTGCATTTTTGGGACCAGAAGCAGATTTGGGAGCGGATGTGTAATTCTCGTAAGTTACATTTTGGTGATAATGATAGGTTGATGATACAGACACTGTGGCAGAATTCAAACCGCCTGCCATAGTGGTAAATGCGGTACCTGTACTTTCAGTAACTGAGCTACCATAAGCTATGGTATTATTGTTTACCAAGGTAGATCCGCTATTTGCAAAAACGGTAATGCTTGCTCCCAATATTAGTACTGTGGACAATAGTAGTGCGAATAGTGTTTTTTTTAGTTTCATTCGGAATTCCTCCTTTGCTTGTATACCGTGAGCATTTCATAATGCTGGTATCTTTTGGTTACACAAAAAGCGTACACCAACTTTAAGACCGTGTCTATTGACAATATGGAAAATGTAATAGAAACAGCAATTTCCATATTGTCAATTGTATTTTTATCATTTATGATACAATTATATATTATAATGAGTGGAGAATGCTATGGATAATGTTGTGAAAGGACAGTTGGGAAAGCGTATTGCTGAATTACGTAAACAGAGCGGGATGACTCAGCGCGAAATGGCCGAGAGACTGCAGGTGACAACGTCAGCTTTATGCAAATGGGAGAGAGGACAGAATTATCCGGATGTGGAAATGATAGCCAGAATGGCAGATTTGTTCCGTGTATCTTGCGATGATCTGATTAATGGAAATATAGAATGTGAAGAGGAGCGCGGTGTACTGAGTGAAGATGATGGACGGCAATCACCGTTGGAGCAAAATAAGCATGAGGGAGAGAGGTTAATCCAAGAAGAGTTAGGGGGGCAGAAAGTATCAAAAGAAGGCAAGAAAATCAGATCTGGGAAAAGGCTGTTGATTGCGGGAATTGTCTTTGCTATTGTTGCTTTTTTAGGAATATGGATGTACTGTCAAAAAAATACGGGTTTCCGAATTGTTTCTGAAAGATATGCCGATGATGAAATGTATGGAGAAATATATGAAATAGCAATAGTTTGTCCGCATGACTATACAGTTGATGAAATCAAAGGCTACTCTGAACAGGTACATAAAAAATGGGAACAAGGTGAACTAGGAGATTTTGAAGTCGAAGTATTAAAACTTGCTTTTTATGAAGGATATAAGCAGGCCGCCTCTTGGGAGGATACAGAACTGGAAGTGTATTTGTTTAAGTTTTGGGAATAAGATGAGGAGCAAAACGGATGAAGACAATATGTACGATATTTCTGATGATAGTTGTGAGTATGAGTTTGCCGATA
This sequence comes from Clostridium sp. CAG:510, assembly GCA_000434615.1. GTDB lineage: Bacteria > Bacillota > Clostridia > Lachnospirales > Lachnospiraceae > Acetatifactor. The sequence goes on along the minus strand of FR880791.1, from coordinate 77,495 downwards.
GGTGTGCATGCACAAGACACAGGCATAAGAGTTGAAACTGTATCTATGATAGAAGATGATTATCAAGTTAATGATTTTCTTGTATATGAACAAGATAGTATTTCTGTAACGAGGGAAATCATCTATAACGGGAAGGTCACGCCAGCGAAGACAATTAGCATGACGGAAGAACATAATGGAATTATGTACAGTGGAACATTAACTTTGCGTTCTTGTATGTATGTGAATAATCAAACAGTTGCAACCTATTCGGGAACATTATCTCCTCAAAATCTCGACATGTGATTACGACATGGATGATTATTCCGAGGCTCTTTGAGCCACCAGTCCGGATTTTGAGAGCCACCCTTCCGGACGGTGGGAGCCACTGCAAATTGCTTGTTTTGCTGAATACAGATTACTCGATGAGGTATCTCTTGTAAAGGCAGCTAACACTCCGCCAGATGCGGCAAGGCCTTGACAAGATCTACCTCATCAAGTACATGATAATCAAGCAAAATCAAGATGGCTCTATGCCACCGGAACACTGGCTTCGAATTGACCGGATTCATGGCTCTGCTGAGCAAGAATAATCAGACATGGAGTTAAAGCAGAATTACATAAGGATTAGTAGGGTAATCAAAGTTTTTGAGGGCTTCCCAATCTGATAGAAGATTTGGCATGGTGTACTTTTGTACATAAACGGTTCCTCCATAAGTTGAATTTGCATGGTATTTAGCATTTTTCATTGCTTATCCAATGGCCTGGGGTATCAATCGGATGCGTACAAGGCAGTCCCAACTACATAAATCGAACTGCTGCATATGATAAACTGGCTGACTGGCTTTCTAACGGATGCCCAATGGTCCAAGGAGAATTAGGTCAGACAGAAGCTTATACATAATACAGCTTAAATAATGAAAGAGAAAAGTCCTAACTGGCTGTTAAGCGACTCAATCCCTACAACTTATATATTAAGAGATAAGCATTTGTTTGATGCAGGAATGCTTTCAGAACAGGCTATGGCACGTACTATATATGTTAGAGAAATTAACAGATAGGATCGACTCCCATGATATTGAAACCTCATAAATATTGGGGTATTAAAGAATACATAATAGCATATACTATAGTGGCTGTAGAAACCGCTTGACATGAAGTTCAAAGTCAAGTAAGATGAATACAGTGATCGCGTTGCAGAAACCTGTGAGGCCTGCGACCGGGGGAGAACCTGCGGGGTCTCCTCTTTTTTTACTTTAAGGAGACATTGTGTATGCCAAAGATTTTTTTGAGTTATGATCAGCAAATAGAAAAACTGAAGAATGAGAAAAATCTGCAAATTGATGATGAGGCATATGCTAAAGAGATTTTAAGGCAGACAAGCTACTATTCATTAATCGGAGGATATAAGGATATCTTTAAAAATCCAACAACCAAGAAGTATAAGGATGGAACGAAATTTGAGGATATTGTAGAGTTATATTATTTTGATGAATCTTTAAGGCAGTTGTTTTTGAAATATCTTATCAAAGTAGAAAACGAAATAAAATCACAAGTCTCTTACTATTTTACAGAGAAGAATGGTGAGAACCAAACAGAATATCTTGATACTGCAAATTACAATTATGTAGGCAGAAAAAATCAAAGAGATATTGACCGTTTAATAAAGATATTAGAAGGATACGTTACAAAACCGACAGATTATCATTACATAAATCATGCACAGAAAAAATACGGGAATGTTCCGTTATGGGTGTTGACGAATGCATTGACATTTGGAAATATTTCCAAAATGTATATGTTGCTTCCACAGGATATACAGATTAAGGTCAGCAGGAATTATTCTTGCATCAACGAGAGTCAGATGGTTTCTATTTTGGCTGTAATGGTAAAATTCAGAAATGTCTGTGCGCATGGTGAGCGATTATTTACTTATAGAACTACCGATAGTATCCCGGATTTTCCGTTACATATGAAGTTAAAGATTGCTCAAAAAGGTACACAATATGTGAATGGAAAAAATGATTTGTTTTCGGTTGTGATTGCTTTAAGATATATGCTGAGCGATGGCTGGTACAAGGAATTTATAAAGGAGCTTAAAGCACTTATTGATAAATACCTGAAGAAACATGATAGTATATCAGAACATGAATTATATGAAAAAATGGGTTTCCCAGAAAACTGGAGAAAAATAACCAGATACAGAAAACAATAAAATATAAAATGGCCAGAATCAAGCCTCCAAGTCCGCAAAAGATTTGGAGGTTTTCTTCTGCCCATTCGATGAAGCAGAATTTTATGAAGAGATAAAATTTACAAGTTTTGAGGCTGGAATATCTGTAATTGATGTGTTATAATAAGGGAAAATGAAATTTCCTATTCAGGTTATTAAAGCTTGGAAATGGAATTAAGCAGGAGGAATGTTTTATGCCATACTTAATTGTAGCAGTTGTAGTAGTTATTTTTATTGCCGTGGTTTTTATAGTGGCAGGAAAAGACAGTAAAGAACGCATTGACATGGTTTCCAAATTAACAGAGGAGCAGAGAAATATTTTAATGTCAACAGAAGTAAATTTTGTTGGGAAAAATGCATGGGTACAAAAAGCAATGGTAGCGAAAATGAAGGATAAAGGAAATAAAATAGACATAAGGCTATTATGGTTTAATGAGGTACTGCAAAATAATGAATATAATAAAATTACAATGGCGGATGTAGCAATAACAAAATCAGAACAGGAAGAACATAACTTAAAGGAAGGTGATTTTGTAAAATTCTATTTTGCACCGGAAAAAAGTATAGGCAGGACAAAAATAATATGGGAGTAGGCTTTAATTTATACGAAAGTGAATGCTCCGCATTATTGGAATGCAGAATATGATGACAAAGAGAACAGACTTTGTCTTGCTTGGTAAGGGAAAGCTGAAATTCTAAATTTGATGAAGGAGAAAATTATAATTTTTGAAGACGCATTTACAGATAAACAATCAGAAATAATATCAATGTTTTTAGAGGTTATAGGTGATAATGTAGATACAATATATGTTTTCATTCAATCGGATGAATGGTCAGCAATGGAAACATGTGCCTTCGGGGTAAAAGGCTCAATACTTGGTAATCTTGAAGCGGGTATATCGGATAAAGATATATTAGAGATATTTGATGTGATAGAGGATGAAATTATACCTGAACTTGAAGATATATGTAAAGAATACGATATGCCTATGCCTCAAGAATTTAGGTATGTATATAATGTTGCTTCCGGTGCATTTGATTCAAATTATAGATATGGGGAAGAATTGAGTGCACTTGAAGATTATGATCCAGGAATAGAAGCCCAGAAGTGGATAGATTCGTTTAAGGTATGCTTAAATAAGCACGCATTTATTTGAGGTTGATAAATCGTGGAAAATTGAAAGGATACAGAGAAATAAGGTGGTTTGCCCTAAATTGTGACTGTGTGGCAAGCCACCTTTCGAATTATTGCGAATCCGTAATCTTTTCCAGGGTTCCAATGCTTTCAATACTTAATAAAGAAAAGTAAATAATCAATCAGGAGTAAGTTAGATTTTGAACACAATCAACAAGAGTATAAAAGAAGCCCTGTTTAGAGCCTATAACACAAGAAACAGAAACAACAAAAATCAGAAACGTTTTGATGTGATATTTGGAACAATATTTTTTTTGTGTATCATTATGACTATAGTTGCATTTGGCTTGATGGGAGCGAACGTAAAAGCAGGAGTTATCATGCTCCTTGTAATTCTTTTATGCTTTGGAGCAGCTGTTACATATGCTTTGCTAAGGAAAAAACGTATTATGAAGTTGCTGTATCCGGTGCCTGTGGGAGCGGAAAATATAGAAAAGATAGATGTTAAACAGGCAGAGATTCTGAATCAACTGTACGAGGAATCTGCACTTACTATTGGAATGGAAGCTATTCCGGATGAAGAATTTTTCAATATTCTGTACAACTGGTTAATCGGCATGAATGCATTGCCGGAAGGCAAACTTAAACTGTATTACCTTACAGGAAAGCTGTGGAATCAGCGATTTGCCTGCAAAGTAAATGATGATACGCAGATTTTATGTATCGCTATGGGCGATCTGAATATCAATGCAGAAAATACGGAGCAGTTTTCGTATGAGCATATGGTGTTTGGAAGATATTTGGACGACATAGTTACAGGGGGTTAAATCTATCAATTTGAATATTCATTATTCAGCACCCGATTGGGTGTGGGATAAGTTGTAATAGGTATATTGGAGTGGAAAGGGAATTTAAGTATAGAATGAAATTCATAAAAAAGCATCCGTATTTATTTTGGCAATACATTGGTTTTTTCATATTGGCGGTTGATTGTCTGTATGTTTGGTTTAATTTGGAAAATGAGCAGGTAAGCTATGCATTTATTGTACTTTCGGCAATGCTTGCCTTTGCGATTATAACTCTGTCGCCTTTTGTAATTAAATGCAGGAAAAAAATGAAAGACCCTGCAGAGATAGAAGAATCCTATCGGTACAAATACATCGAAGAATGGTATATACATATATATGGCTCGGCAAAAGGTGTGGCTGTTATTATAACTATGATCGTTTTGTTTATTGGTGGTACGTGTGTCCTGACATACTTCGGTTTACCTTTTTTGGCATTTTTATTGTTTTATGTCGATGTCTGGATTTACTGTCTGTGGAAAAACCACGTAAAGCGCACATTTTACAAAGTACCAGATGGTGCAAAACGGTGTGAGCTTATTCATGTGAATGATATAGCATTTCTTGATTTGCTCAATTCCCAGACTGCACTTTGCTACTTTTCAAAGCCAAGTGACGAGATGCTTGATTTTTTATATAACCGATTTTATAGTGAAACATTAAATCAGAAGCGCTTGCTTATGAATGAGCATCTGAAAATTTATGTGGTAAATGGCAGGGTTTTTAATGAAAAGTACGGCATTTCCAAATATGACTTACCGATGTCGGATGAAGAATGTCTGCTTTGTATTCTGCCTGACGAACTGAATCCTGAGGTTATGAGTTGCAAGGAAGTTGCATTAAGAGATTATGAGATTGGTGGGGGTCTGTTTTCTGAATATGTAGAGAACTGTCGGGAGTTGATGTAGTTGTGAAGCCGGCAATCATAATTGCCATTAAAAAGTGATGACAGCATATGTATCGTCGTACTTAAACTTGACGGACCATTTTTGGCCGGACTGATTGCTTTCTGTCTGTCAGCAGGCTTTTTTGCCGTATTTTTTATCTCCGGCTTTATGGAGCTTTCCCGTCATATGAAAATACCTGATCTGTGGGCAGGCATTTCAAACCGAAGAGGGTTTCCTTGTTCCGGCAGACAAACGGGATGAAGTATTCCGCCGGGTTCTTACGGATTACGGATTTAATGAACAGGAAACAGCCGACTTCATTGAGTATTGGTCCGATTACCTGACAAGCGGTGAGGGCTACGTCATGTATCCGATGCTGACCGACGGCGTTGACGCCGCTATGCCGGTATCCTTCTCCGTTAAACCGGACAGCATAACCCGGATATGGTTCGGCTTTGCACAATATGACAGCGGCGATATAAAGAAGCCAATGATTACACCGATCGAACGAAAAGGATTTACTGTTGTTGAATGGGGAGGTGCTGTTCTGGATTGATTGACAGAGCAAAATGAAACCATTCTAACGAAATGTATAGCAGAATTGGGAAGCCGCAGGAATGAGTTCAACAGAAATTGTTCCTGCGGTTTTTGTTTACAGCTATTTTAAGGTCACAAAATGCTTGTATTCTTCCATAAAATGTATCATAATATGAATAAAACAAAACACTGAGAATTGAACAGAAAGGTCAATACTGGAGGTATATAATGCTGCTTATAGGTACAAGAATTCAGGAATACCGGAAAATGGCGGGACTGAATCAGGAAGAATTTGCAGAGAAAGCAGGTGTCAGCCGGCAGGCAGTGTCAAAGTGGGAGAGGGATAAAGCCTATCCTGATTTGGACAGACTGGTGTGCATATGTGAGATACTGAATGTCCCGGTGGAAGAACTGATTTATGGAAATCGGGAGGCAGAGCAGGATAACGGACAGGAAACTTCAGGAACTGCGGTCACAAACGGTGTTGTACATATGAAAAATTTAAGAGGAAAGGATAGATTTTTCAGGCTGAAGGGGATGTTCTGCATTCTGGCGGCGGTCTGTATATTCTGTGCGGTGGTGGTGGCTGCGCTGCTCGTGAGAAATGAGTGGACCGGGCATGCAGACAAAAACGAAAATGTCCGGGTGGAAAAGGTGTACCAACAGTATACCAAGGCAGATTTGTGTTATTTTGATGACAACGGCAGAAAGATAATGAATACGGTATGGCTGGATATCCCCGGAATACGTGACGGAGACTTTGTAGAGTGCTATACCGGGGCTGGCAATGACCGGTTATTTTTAAATTACAAAGTGGTAACACTGGCGGCAGCTATCCTGATTACGGCGGTATTTATTCTGCTGCTTGTGCTGACAGGACTGGAATTGCGAAGGATGAAAAAAGAAGACACTTTGCAAATTATATTGGAAGATGTAGGTGGGAATACTGCAGATGAAGAAGTGTAAGAAAATTATTTCCGGGCTGCTGTTTATCTGCATGCTAATCGGTGGTGCGTTTGTTTCCCTTAATTTCATGGGTGTTATCGGACACACAGAAAATATGGTCAATGCAGATAATGAAAATGGGGGCAATGTAGGTACAGAAACGGCGGAAACAACGGAATACTGGCATATTGTTTTTAAGGGTTTTGCCTTTTCGGTAAAACCGGTCGGAACGGCAATCATACACGAAAGCGGATGCCTTAATGTAAGAAGCTGCGATGATTATCTGATACAGATTGATGTGGAAGAAAAAACCATGGATGACTTCTGGGATAACAGGGCAGAACGGGTTCAAGCCATAGAAAATTCCGGTTATGTGATGGAGCTTCCTCCTGAAAAGACACAGATAGACGGGAAGGAATATGTAAAATACATAGTCAGTCTTGCGAATGAGAGGGGAGCAGCTTTTGAAAACTCCTACTTTGGTGTACTTATCAGGCAGGCTTCTGACAGGGAGCGTATTCTTACTACCATAAGGTTTGACGGAACGGATATGGACGCACTGAATGGGGAGCAAAAAGATGTGATTTATGAAAAAGCATTTGCGGAAGCCCGGGCGATTGCAGACAGTGCAGTCGAAACAGAGGAAACCAATGATATGGTCGGAACCTACTGGCAAGAGAATGCATACATGGAAACGGGGGTTACGGACAGCATTGTAGACGGAGATACGGTTGTGTCGTATAAGCTGCCGGATAAATATAAGCTTTTATCGGACAATCAGGCGGGAAAGTCATATTATGCGGATACGGAAAACCGGGATGTGATGGTGTCGGTTGTCCCCTATTCATGGATGAGCGCAAAGGATATGGCGGAGAGCAAAAGGGGAGCCGGGATTTCCAAGGTTGTGGACGAAGGCAGGTATGAGGTAAACGGTGTTATTTATTATTATTACGCCTATTCGATTTTGCATATAAAAGGTGAAAAAAGAAGCTGTACCTATCATTTTGCGGCGTATGCGGATTTGAAAAATGGTGACATATATGTCATATATGGAGATGCCGATGACAATCCGCAGGCAATGGAACCGCAGAGTTATTATGATTTTATGGATATAAAAGAGGAATGCTACCCATAGTTTCCCGGTTGCAACCATTTGCGTCTTGCGATAAATAAGTTTCTGCTTCCATAATGAATGACGGAAATGCAATCATTTAAGGAGGACTTATTTATGAAAAACAAAAAAGTAATACTGGCAGGAATTCTTGCAGTGATGATGGGACTTTCTCTTGCCGGTTGCGGTAACGACAAGAAGCCTGCCAATGAACAAACGGAGCAGACTGAGGAAACACAACAGGTAACGGAGCCGGAAGAGGACGATGAGGAAGATGTTTCATGCGAAGACGAAGAGGAGGAGTCCGAGGATGCTGCGTGGGAAGATGACAGCGAGGAAGAAGCAGAATTTGTAATGCCCGTGCAGGACGATTTCACTCTGGCACCGGGACTCAGCGAAGAATATGCCGACCTTGACAACAGATCTTTTGTATATAACGGTACAAAATTTACACTGGGTGAATCCACACTGAAGGATTTAATAGATGCCGGTATTCCGTTTGGAGAGAATGACCTTAATAACAGCGGCAACAATGTAAATAAAAATTATGAAACAGAGAGATACACGGCCGACATTAATGACTATGTAACCATGCAGTTTAAGTTTGCCAACTTTACCGACAGCGAACAGAAAGCGGAGGATTGTGTTCTTTCTTATGTAAGATATTCCCATCTTTTTGTGCCGCAGCCGGATTACGATGCAGATATGAATGCTGAAATTACAGAAGCTATGCTTGATGGAGCAAAACAGGTTCATTTTTCTTTCCCGACAACCATTACCAAGGATGAGTTGTTGGAAAAATGCAGTGAGAATGCAAGTGAAAGTGACAACTATGTCAAGTATCTGGTAGACTCGGAAGTCTATATGGGAAGCAGCGGTTACCAGTTCCAGTTTAATGAAGTTACCAATCAGCTTAAAGAAGTTTCCATAAGCTGGCTCCCTTAAGCGGTAAAATAATTTCATAAAGTAAGAAGCAATCTAAGGCCGTTTACGTTCAAAATTGAAGGTAAGCGGCTTTGTTTGTCAGAAAATGACAAAATCAGATTGACCATCCATCCCAACTCGTTTATAATAAGGACAAAATGAGAATGTCACACAAGGAGGAGCACGGAAATGGAGAAGATTACAACACTGGAAGCCGCATTGCAAAGAATAGAAGTATTGCAAAAAGAAAATGCAGAACTTCAAAAAGAACTGGAATATTATAAAAATCGTAAACAAAGCGGCAGACAGAAGCATAACGCCAAATGGATGGCAATCTATAACGATTTTGTCCTTGGGTACGAGAGCGGAATGACTATGATAGAAATTGCAGAGCGGAATAATGTCAGCGAGAGGACTATTTACAGGTATAAGGCGTACTATGACAAAATAAAGGCGAATGAGGAAAAGTAAGAGAATTAACGGAGGATACCATATGCTAAATGAATTACACCTGGCAATGATAGATTTATATCGTGGCGATGCAAAAAGAATTCAGCATTTCTGCAAGGTGCACAGTTATGCGAAGCTGATTGCGGAAACGGAACATGTGGATGAAAAATGTTTATTTATTCTTGAGGCAGCGGCGCTCACACATGATATCGGCATTCATACATGCGAAGAGAAATATGGGAACTGTAATGGAAAATTGCAGGAAAAAGAAGGTCCTTCCATAGCTGCAAAGTTACTGAAAGAACTGGGATTTGCGGATGATGTATCAGAAAGGGTGCAGTATCTGATTGCCCATCATCATACATACGACAACATAGACGGAATGGATTATCAAATACTGGTTGAGGCGGATTTCCTTGTGAATATTATGGAGGATAATCTGTCCAAAGAAGCGGCACAGCATGCATATGACAGTATTTTTAAAACAGAGTGCGGAAAGAAAATCTGCAGAGAGATGTTTAGTTTATAGTTTGAAGCAATGAAATGAGACAGAGCTTCAGTTGGTGTAAAATTTGCCTGCACCCACATAAAGGAGGAAAATCCGACGTATGAGGAGCTTAAAAGCTGGTATACCCGAAGCGGACTTCCACTCAAAAAATTTTTCAATACAAGCGGCATGTATGTGATACTGACCGGCTTTAAGGAAAAAGAATGGGCAGAGAAATAAATCACCTGAAGACCACCTATGGCTCAAAAACAACCACCTATGGAAAAAGTGTGGCGAATAATTCTTATTCCGATATACTACAAAGCAGAAAGGAGGAGGGCTATGAAACTGAATATAAAGATTGATACGAACGTAGAAGAACCGGAAGCGTTGATTACAACTGCCAGGATGACAGAAGAAGTAAACCGTGTTGCGGATTTTATCAGCGGGCTGGATAATGCGGCAACGGTCATTTTAGGTATGAAAGATGGAAAAACAGAATTGCTGGAACAGAATGCGTTGGTCAGAATTTATACGGAAAACGGTAAAGTATTTGCCAGAACAGACTGTGATTTGTACCAGGTCCGGTTGCGGTTGTATGAATTGGAAGAACGTCTGGACAACCGGTTTGTCAGGATTTCCAATTCGGAAATTGTAAATCTGAAAAAAGTTAAAAGCCTGGACTTGAGCTTTGTAGGAACTATTTGTATGGAACTGTCGAACGGGGAGGTTAGTTACGTTTCCAGGAGATATGTTTCCAAGATGAAAAAAATATTGGGATTATGAGGTGATGAACATGAAAAAAGAGTTATTATTCCGCTGCCTGGGCGGCGCTTTGGGTGGAATTGTTATCAGCTATTTCATAGAGATTGGAGTGTCCATAGCAATAGGGGATGGAAATTTTTATCCGTGTGTACCGGGACTCGCAGAACGGTATGGAAGCGAAATTACGGCGGTAATTATTCAGACCCTGTTAAGTGTCTTACTTGGTATGGGATTTGCAGGTGCGTCCTATATCTGGGACAGGGACGACTGGAGCCTGTTGAAACAGACCGGGACATACTTTGCGGTTGTAACGATTTTAATGATGACAATTTCATATGTATGTGAGTGGATGGAGCATTCCGTGAAGGGATTTGTCAGTTATTTTGCTATATTCCTGGCTATATTTGTAGCAGTGTGGATAATACGATATTCCTTTTGGAAACTGCGGATAGCTAAGATAAAAGGTAAGATTTTAGAGAACAAACAGAAATAAAAACTGCAAGAAAAGCAAGGAGAACCATGAAAGTAGAAATCGAAAAGGCAGCCTCAAAGGAAGAGGAAATGGCTCTGATTAAAGTATGCGAGATGACGGATGACATTCAGAGCGCGGTGGATATTCTGCATAATGACTGCAGGACTATTCCCGTTATGCAGGGAACGGAAACCCTGCTTTGCGGGACGGAGAAAATATATTATCTGGAGTCCGTGGACAAACATACCTATGTATATACCAAAGACTGCTGCTACGAAACCAGATACCGCCTGTATGAACTGGAAGATATGCTGCACATGCAATGTCTGCGTTGCTCCAAGGCGATGATAGTCAATATCCGGAAAATAAAATCCGTAAAGGCGGAGCTGAACGGACGTATGATTGCGGAGCTTCTGAACGGGGAGCAGATTATCATTTCCAGAGCCTATGTGAAAGAATTAAAGAGAAAGCTGGGTATTTAATATGAAGAAAATAAAGGTTATTTTTAATCAGACATTAATGATTTCTACGGCAATGCTGTTTGGGCTTGGCGTTCAGGCGTTTATCCGGCATCTGCAGGGCAAAGAGGCTATGATAGAATGGCCCTGGTATACTCCGTTCTCCATTATTATTGCGGGCTTTTTGTGTGCACTGCCCACCTGGTTCCTACTGGAAGATGATCGTTCCACCAAGTGGTATCGGTTATGCAAAGTGGTGCATTTCCTGGTACTTTGGGGTATTGTGTCCCTGTGCGGTCTGCTGTTTCAGTGGTATACCGGTATCAAAGAGTACATCTCCGTTATGGTCATGTATGTGATTATTTATGGGTTTGTCTGGATAGCTACCGGCTGGTTGGTGAAAAGAGATGAAATCCGGATAAATGAGGCAATCAAGGAAATTCAGGATGAAGAATAACGGCAGGTAAAAGAAAAAATACCTGATAAACTTATAAAGGATTGTAAAGCGTTGAAAAGTGCAGCTTGGTCACATGTATTTGCATGTTGGTCCTGCGGCACTTTTTTTCTTGTTTGTTTTTGATAATATAAAAATGGAAACAAGGAGGATGCTTATGAAGGCAATTACAGTAAAGGAATTAACCAAGAAATATAAAGAACATGTTGCGGTGGACCATTTGTCGTTTGAAGTGGAGGAGGGGGAATTATTTGCGTTCCTCGGAGAAAACGGAGCGGGCAAATCCACGACCATCAATATTCTTTGCACGATACTCGAAAAGAATGCGGGTGATATTGAAATTCTGGGACATGAACTTGGCAGAGAGGATGATAAAATTCGGGATGACATAGGTATCGTTTTTCAGAACTCCGTGCTGGATGCCAAACTGACGGTAAAAGAAAATCTCTATACAAGGGGAGCTTATTACGGTCTGACGAAAAAGCAGATAGCAGAACAGTTGTCGCCGTTTATGAAAGGGTTCGAGCTGGAAGAAATCTGGAACCGTAAATACGAGAAGCTTTCCGGAGGACAAAGGAGACGGGTAGACATTGTGAGAGCGCTTATTCACAATCCCCGGATTTTATTTTTGGATGAACCGACTACAGGACTGGACCCAAAATCCCGGAAATTGGTGTGGGACTACATTGAATATCTGCGTAAGGAGAAGCATATTACCATTTTCCTGACAACCCATTACATGGAGGAAACCAAGGATGCCAGCCATGTACTGATTATGGATAAAGGAAAATGCATTGCTGCCGGAACCCCATCGGAATTAAAGAGCCGTTTTACCTCTTCCAAACTTATCTGGTATACGGATAAAGGAGAGAAAGCGGAGAAAATCCTGAAAGGTCTGGATTTTACTTATGATGCCGACCACTACAACGTGTTAATGCCTGAAAAGGGGGAAAACATCACGGAATTTCTGTACCGGAACAGGGAGAGTATTACCGATTATGAAATTATAAAAGGTACTATGGATGATGTGTTCTTAAATCTGACGGGAAAGGAGTTAAGTGAATCATTATGAATAAGTTTATCGGATTAACCAAGCGTAATTTATTGATATTTTTTAAGGATAAACAATCCGTTATTTTCTCACTGATGACATCTATCATCGTTTTTGTTTTATATTTGCTGTTCCTGAGGGGGACATTTGTGGATGCCATACAGAGTGCGATGAAAGAAGCGCCGGGACTGGCGGATTTGGTGCAGGATAAAGATGTGAAAATGTATGCAAATCTGACACTTCTGGTGGGAATTTTGGGTTCCGCCCTGATTACGGTGCCGTTTAACTGTCTGACGGTGGTCGTAAGAGACAAGGAAAATAAAGTGGATTATGATATTTTGTCCACGCCCATTCGCAGATGGCAGGTTATTCTTTCTTATTTTACGGCAGCAGTCATATCTGCGGTTGTTATGACGGGAATTATTCTGACCGTGGGGCTCCTTCTTTTGGGAACGCAGGGCGATTTATATATGGGAGCAAAAGAGATTGCACAAGCCTACGGTATCGTGGCGCTGGGCTCGTTTTCCGCGACGGCTCTGTTTATGATAGTGGTCCTGTTTTTCAAATCCTCTTCTGCATGCGGTGCCTTTTTCAGCATGGTTTCTGCAGCGGCAGGTTTTGTAATCGGAGCCTACATTCCCATATCCCAGTTTTCGGACGGCGTGCAGACAGTCTGCAATATTTTCCCGGCATGCCAGGTTACCATTCTGCTGCGGAATGCTTTGCTGAGTGCCCTGCTGCAGCATATGGACACTGCCATCGGCGGACTGGACAACGGAATGTTCGTGGAAAGTATCAAAGAAACATTTTCCTTTGATGCCAGCCTGTTTGGACAAAACTACGGTATGAGCTCCATGATAATCTACGTGGCAGCCTTCATGGTACTTTGTGTGGCGGTTATGATTTTTGTGTACGGAAAAACTTATAAGAAAAAATAAGTATTTTGTCCATAAAAGGAGGAGTGACAAAAATATATTGACACTCCTCCTTTTGTTATACTATAATTATGACAAAAATATATATGGCACTAAATGGAGGTAAGGGGAAATATGTTTAATGATTTGTGGGATGCACTTAGAAAAATAGAAGAATTGGAAAAAGAAAATGCGGAGTTAAAGGCAGAAATTCAAGAATATCAAGCAAAAAAATATGGAGGAAGAAAAAAACATGATGAATTATGGATGAATTCCTACCACGATTTTGAAGCCAAATATGAAGCCGGAATGACCATTATGGAAATTGTAAATATAGGAGATATCAGCCGGAGGACGGCATATCGTTATAAGGCTTATTACGAAGAAATAAGAAAAATAGGGGAAAGAAAAGGAACGGATGGACAACATACAGAGGAGAAACGTACAGATAACGCATGATGTCGAAGGGAAAAGCATTGTTTTAATTAATGATATTATTTTCAAGGGGAAAAGAGCAGTAAAGTGGGAGGATGTAGAAAAATACCTGAAACAATATGTGGGAGAATTTTATACAATAGCAGAGACAAACGATGTCATTTATATTGGTTCAGACTTGCCGGATGAGTATGCACATTCTGCATATACAGCTACACTTAAGGGAAGTAATGCAAAAGCGAAGGCAAATGCTGCTCAGGGGTTAGGAGAAATGCTCGAGATAGCAGTAAAGGGAAAGTTTACGCATAATACAAAGGAAAAACATAAAATCGATGCCGCAAACGGATGGTACCGTTATGAATCACGGTTTGGATTGCCTGTATATGATGCAGATGGAGAGTTAGAGCGGTACAATATATTTCATGCCTATATGATTATCCGGCATGACAAAAACGGAAGCAAGTACCTGTATGACGTGATAAACATAAAAAAAGAAACGAGCACCCCGCCTGACTGCCAAATATTGACAAGTACGGTATAAAACCCATTTCTTAGATAAAAATATAGCAAGATATCAACGACTTGTCAATAATGCAAAATAAAAAATAAAGTTGCCTTATCCCCCGTCGGAATTTATAATAGAAGCAACGATGATAATTATACATAACAGGGGCAGCAAGGGGTGACGGGATGCATTATGTGAATGTAAAAGGAATTTTATCGGCGAAAAATGGGATGAACCTGTACCGCGGCTGTTCACACGGATGCATTTACTGTGATTCCAGAAGCAAATGCTACCATATGGAGCATGCTTTTGAGGATATTGAAGTAAAGGCAAATGCCATAGAGCTGCTGGAGCACAGTCTGTCCCATAAACGAAAAAAGTGCATGATTGGCACCGGTTCCATGACGGACCCGTACATTCCGTTGGAAACAGAGATTCAGAATGTGAGAAAGGCGCTGCAGCTTATCGATAAATATGGGTTTGGCTTTACGGTGATTACGAAATCCAACCGTATTCTGCGTGATTTAGACCTTCTGCAGAAAATAAATGAAAAGACAAAATGCGTGGTGCAGATGACACTGACCACATATGATGAGGATTTATGTAGGAAAATAGAACCGAATGTGAGCACTACCGCAGAACGGTTTGAGGTACTGAAAACTCTCCGGGATGCCGGAATTCCCACGGTTGTATGGCTTTCCCCGATTTTGCCGTTTATCAACGACAATGAGGAAAACCTGGTTGGCATCCTGAACATATGTATAGAAGCAAAAGTGCGGGGAATTATCTGCTTTGGAATGGGTGTGACACTCCGGGAAGGGAACCGGGAATATTTTTACGAACAACTGGATCGTTCGTTTCCGGGAGTAAAAGAAAAATACGTACACACCTATGGGTATCAGTATATGCTTGACAGCCCCCATAACGGCTATCTTATGCAAATCTTTCATGATACCTGCGAAAAACACGGTATTATGCATGACAATGAGCAGATATTTGCGTATCTTTCCGCATTTGAAGAAAAAGAAAATTTCAAGCAGCTAAGTCTGTGGGACTAAGGAAAAAGAAGACAGAAGACAGGAGACAGGGTATGATTTCGTTTGCAAGCGATTATATCGCCGGAGCGCATCCGGCAATCTTAAAAAGACTGGCGGAGACCAATAGGGAATCCCTGACCGGATACGGCACGGATATTTACTGTGAAAGTGCCAAAGAGAAAATAAAGGCAGCCTGTGAGTGCCCGGAGGCAGAGGTATACTTCTTAGTGGGTGGTACACAGACCAATCAGGTAATTATCAGCACAATGTTAAAACCTTACGAAGGCGTTATTTCCGCAGACACCGGTCACGTGAATGCGCATGAAGCAGGTGCCATTGAATATACGGGACATAAGGTACTCGCCCTTCCGGCGGTAAACGGCAAGCTGGAGGCGAAGACGGTTGCCGGGTATATTCAGAGCTTTTATGAGGATGAAAGTCATGAGCACATGGTATTTCCGGGAATGGTGTACCTGTCCTTTCCTACGGAATACGGTACTCTATACAGTAAGGCAGAGCTGGAAGCCATTTATAAGGTGTGCCGAAAAGCGGACATTCCGTTATTTATAGACGGGGCCAGACTGGGATACGGACTGGCAAGTCCTGAAAATAACATTTCCCTGCCGGAACTGGCATCGCTCTGTGATGTTTTCTACATAGGAGGAACCAAGGTGGGAGCTCTGTGCGGAGAAGCAGTTGTTTTCCCGAAGCACAATGCGCCTGCTCATTTTGAAACACAGATAAAACAGCACGGTGCCATGCTTGCCAAAGGAAGGCTTCTGGGAATACAGTTTGATACCCTGTTTACGGACAATTTATACGGAAAAATAAGCAGCCATGCAATTTCCATGGCGGAAAAGCTGAAAAAACTCTTTGCGGAGAAGGGATATGAGTTTTATATAGACTCCCCCACCAATCAGCAGTTTATAATTCTTCCCAACGATAAAATGGAAGAGCTTTCTAAGCGGGTGGTATTCAGCTTCTGGGAAAAGATTGGCGAGGATAAGACCGTGGTCCGTTTTGCGACAAGCTGGTCTACTACGGACGAGGATATGGAGGAGCTTGCCGGAATATTGTAAAATGCGGGCAGGAAAGTAATGGGGAGAGAAGGGTTATTTGAATAATATAGGGATGTTGACGGAATTAGAACTGAAAGACCGGTTGTATATGGTAAGGCAGCAGAAACGGGTTCTGGAAAACCGGCTGGAAAAATATACCTTCCGGTGTCAGATTATTGCGAATTCGCGGCAGGAAGCCCACAGACAGATTAGAGGGGGAATTGTCCCCACCTTATTTTATGCGGGGTTTATAGCCGGCATGGTACTGATGCTTTTGTATTGCATAAAAGTGACATTGCAGGGGGGAGCAACGGGAAACAGGGAGGTAGGATTTATGTACCTTATAGCAATTCCGGGCATTTACTATGGCGGAAAACGGATTATCCCAAAACTCAAGAACATGCTGATGGTATTTTGCAACTGTTTCATCTTGAAGAAGGAAGAGGGCAATCTTTTTTTCAAAATGGGGGATTTGTGCAAGGAGATAGACTGCGCAACGGAAGAAATACGGGGATTGAATGAACAGTTGGAGAAACTGAAAAACGAAGAAAAACAGGGGAATAATGGACAGTAATATTAATTATGTTTTCTTTGAAGAGTACAAGAAAATTTCAAATTTATGTAACGATATGTTACAGGTTCAAAACGGTGTCACAGAATATATCAATGAACTGGAGAAAATAGCCGGCCGGAGAGAGCCGGAGGCACAAAGCGTCTTAAGACAGCTTAAGAGAATGCGTCATTTGAGAAATCTTTTAGCACATGGGGAGGGAACTTTTGAACAAGAATTGTGTTCTGCACAGGATGTAGAATGGATTCGGGATTTTCATCAAAAGCTCCTGACACAGACGGACCCGCTGGCGTTGTATAACCAGAAAAAGCGGAGAAACCAAAGCGGACAACAGGCGGAACAACAGGGAAGACAAAAAGAGTTTGAGCGATTGCAGCCGAAAGAGGTAAAAAATGCAGGACAAAATGAACGGGAGAGTGAAACAGGCGAGTCTGTCGTTATAGTAGGTGTAGTTTTAGGGGTTGTCATCTGGCTTATACTATGGATAATATATTATTAGAAACACATTTATCGGAAAGGGAGATTTTATGAATGAAACAAAAAAAGCTTCAGGAGCGATTTACATAGTACCGATTGTATACGTGCTTGGCATGTACCTGATGCCGGTTGTACTATGGGTGATGGGCAGTACGAAGGAGTCAGCGGACAATGTAAGCGGTGCCTGGGTACTGGCTCTGCCGATTATACTGGGACTGGTGAATTTAGCCGTGGTTCTTATTCTGGGAGAAAAAATAAGCAGAGGTCAGCTTCTTATCTGCACAAGAATTATCAAATATGCCTTAATTCCCTTTTACTTTTTAGGTGGTCTTTGTATTGCAGTGGCGCTCTTACTTATGTTTACGCCGGTTGTTATCATGGTGTTTGTAGGACCGACCATCGCAGTCTTACTTTCGGTAATAGGCTGGCTCGGACTGCTGGGAGCGGCGCCCTTTTCCGTTGCCTATATTGTGCGGGCATGCAAAGAAGGGGTACATGGAAAAGCTCTGTCGGTTTTTGCCGTCATATTCCAGTTCTTTTTCAGCTTGGATGTTATTTTTGTAATTATATTAGCCATAAAGGACAGAGTCTATAGCAAACAACAGAAACGACAATATATGCAATAGAGGCATCCAAACGGCGGCAGGATTATAGAACCTTGCTGCCGTTTACCGTCAGTTTGAAACTCATTCCCAAAATTTCAGCAGCTTTCCGGCACATCATCATACGTCCTAAAAAGATTTCAAAATATTCGTACATGGTGCATATCTTTTCGTCTATCTGCAGGTTTAAGGAAATCACTTTCTTCTCCGTATTTATTTTTAACTTGGTATCGGTTACAGCATAATTTACCCGGTCATGTTTGTCGAAGGTCGCTTTATTTTTCTCACGGACACGGCTTCGGCGCACGTCTGTTTTATCGGCAATGATAAGGGCGGCGGAAACCGGGTCGGTAGCACCGCCGGTGGACTCATCATGGTGGCCGATGGCGGAAACGATCAGAATACGGTCTTCTACGCTTAAATCGGATTGCTTTAAGATATCGTTTGCAAGCAGCGCACCATATTCGGCATGATGCGTCCGGTTCACCGCATTGCCGATATCATGCATAAAACCGGCAATTTTGGCAAGCTCAGCTTCTTTTGCAGAATATCCTAAATTTTTCAGAATATAAGCAGCCCGCTCCGCTACCAGACTGCAGTGAATGACAGAATGGTCCGTATATCCCATTACTCCTAACACATCATTTCCTTTTTTCAGATACGCCAGTACTTCTTCGTTTTTCTTTATTTCTTCATATGTCATATAAAGCCCCCACCTTTCTTTCAACTGTATATCAGCGTAATCGCATCGGTATGGAAAATCTATCCCGGTTTCGTAAGGATTGTGTAAAATTTATGTGAAGTTCAAAGGCACAGAATTTTTTTCACATCCCCGGTACAGAGTTTCTAATTTCTCTGCCAGCGTTTCGATCGGGATCCGGTAATCCAGGGATGCCCAAAGACGGAATAAATTATATAAGGAACCGGAAAAAGCAGTCAGTGTTAATTCATCAGCATGCGATTGCCATTCTTCTGAAATATAGGAGGACAGCATTTGCAGAAAATAAGCCCCGAAACCGCACTGTATAAGACCCTTCAGAAAATTCTGGTATTGTGAAAGATAGCTGAAGTAATGAATCATATGTGCCCTGTCGTAAAAAATTCCGGTATTGGAAGCGGCGGACTCTTTCTTGTATTGCTGAAAAATTTCCTCCAACCTCTTTGTGAAAATATCCTCCACGGAAGCATAGTTTCTGTAAAAAGTCATCCGTGAGACGCCGGCTTTCTTACAAAGTTCACTAATAGTAACAGAACTTAAAGGCTTTATATCGGTAAGCTGTAAGAGTGCGGACACAATGCACTCCTTTGCAAAAATGTTGGTAGTACTGATTTTTTTATCACTCATGTTACAAAAATAACCTCCTTGTCACAGTTGAAGGCAGTGACATTGCAAGTCCATGTTTTAACTGATACAATTTGTAACAGTAAATACAGTATAAAGGATAAACTACAGGTTGGCAAGAATATAAAAAGGAGAAATGGGAAAGGAGTTAACCGGAAAATGAGTGATTTTATACTAAGCTGCTGCTCCACGGCGGATTTGTCAAGGGAGCATTTTGAAAAAATCCGGGTGCAATATGTGTGTTTTCATTATGAAATGGATGGAATGCAATATGCGGATGACCTGGGACAGTCCATGCCGTTTGATGAATTTTATAAAAGAATGGAAGAGGGGGCAGAAACAAAAACTTCCCAGGTAAATGCTGAAGAATTTACTGCTTATTTTGAGCCTTTTCTGCAGGAAGGTAAGGATGTCCTGCATGTCTGTCTCTCGTCGGGACTGTCCGGGGTGATTAACTCGGCCAATATAGCAAGGGAAAATTTGTTGGAAAAATATCCGGAGAGAAAGATATATATAGTGGATTCTCTTGGCGCTTCTTCCGGCTACGGTCTTATCATGGATACTCTGGCAACCATGCGTGACAATGGAGCAGACATAGAGGAGGTGTACGAATGGGTGGAGCAGCATAAACTTCATATGCACCACTGGTTCTTTTCTACGGACCTGTCGTTTTATATTAAAGGCGGACGCATTTCCAAAACAGCGGGAATGATTGGTAACCTGCTTAATATATGTCCTTTGCTGAATATGGACCATCTGGGCAGACTGGTTCCCCGCTATAAAATCCGGACGAAGAAAAAAGTAATCCGGGCCATTGTAGACAAAATGGAAGAAAATGCGGACGGAGGACTTGACTACTCCGGAAAATGCTATATTTCCCAGTCAGCCTGCAGGGAAGACGCAGAGGAAGTGGCAAGGCTTGTAGAAGAAAAATTTTTACATCTGAACGGCAAAGTGGAAATTAACCATGTAGGTACCACGATTGGAAGCCACACCGGACCCGGCACAGTGGCATTGTTTTTCTGGGGAGGCGAAAGAGTTGACTAAAGCAAAACAAACAGTGGCAAAGGGGATTCGTGTCTTGTCGGTT
The DNA here is from genome assembly GCA_000434615.1 of Clostridium sp. CAG:510. Lineage (GTDB taxonomy): Bacteria > Bacillota > Clostridia > Lachnospirales > Lachnospiraceae > Acetatifactor. The sequence continues at coordinate 56,731 of FR880791.1, read as the reverse complement.
CCCCCGGTTATGGTAACGGCTCTTCTGCTATTCCTAAGCATATGGAAACCGTATTTTTTCAGGACCTGGAGAGAAATATTTATTTGCATACTCCTGCTGGGAATTGTTCCCGCTCTGGCCTATCCTTTGCAAAAAATTCTGCCCCGCTGGAAGAAAGAAGGACGGGAAGGACAGCGGAAGCTGGCATTTCTGTTTAGTCTGGCCGGTTATACGGTTTCTTTTTTATGGAGTCTGACATCAGGTGTGGGAAAAGAAATACAGCTGATTTGTACTACATATTTTCTGTCCGTACTGCTGCTTACCGTGTGCAACAAAGGATTGCATTTCCGGGCAAGCGGTCATGCATGCAGCGTCACCGGACCGCTGCTGCTCTTGATTTATTTTGTGGGGGAAAAATGCATTTTGCCGTGTATCATGGCAGCGGGACTGATTGTCTGGTCTTCTCTTATCCTGAAAAGGCACACCTGCAGGGAACTCGCCGGGGGAGCAGTGGCCTGCATGATTGCCTTTGCGGTTTCTTTATGGTGCGTGATTTACAGATGATTTGCAGATGATTCATAGATGAAGGAGAATTCAAATGAAAGAAAAAGTGGCTGTACTTACGGATACCAACAGCGGTATTATGGGAGAAGAAGCAGAAAAAAAAGGAATCTATGTAATGCCGATGCCGGTAATCATTGAGGATGAAATTTTTTATGAGGGGCAGAATCTTACGGAAGAACAATTCTACAGTGCACTGGAAGAGGGAAAGAAAATCTCCACTTCCCAACCGGCACCGGGGGATTTGCTGGAAAAGTGGGAGGAGCTTCTTTCAGCATATGAACAGGTACTCTATATTCCCATGTCCGCCGGGCTCAGTAATTCCTGTGCTTCGGCTACGGCATTGTCGCGGGAATTTGGCGGCAGGGTTTGTGTGGCAGATAACCATAGAATTTCCGTAACACTGCGTACCTCCGTGGAAGAGGCAAAGAGAATGGCGGAAAACGGATGGACAGCAAAGACAATTAAACAGAATCTGGAGGAGAATGCTTACTGCTCAAGTATCTATATTGCGGTGAATACCCTGACTTATTTAAGAAGAGGCGGCAGAATCACTCCGGCAGCGGCCATGGTTGGCAATGTATTGCAGATTAAGCCGGTGTTAACCATACAGGGAGAAAAACTGGATTCCTTTGCCAAGGTCAGGGGAGCAATGCTGAAGTGTGAATCCAAAATGATAGAGGCAGTAAAAAATGACGTGGAAAAAAGGTTTTCCCAGGAAAGAACGAAAAAAATGTGCGTGGGTGCAGCCGGGAGCTTCTTAAGCGAAAGCGAAAAACAGAACTGGCTTTCCATGGTGCAGGAAGCGTTTCCACAGGCGGATGTATGGTATGATGCCCTGTCCATGAGCATTGCCTGCCATACCGGTCCGGGAGCGGTCGGAATCGGTATTTCATTTTGTTAAAGCTCTCCCAATCTTCCATACATTTCCGGATGACTTTTGTTAATGCAAAGAGAGCGGTATGACAGACTGACCGGCAAAAATGATTATTGTGGAAAAATGACAGAAGTTCTCGCCAAATATTAAAAAATGCGATAAAATAGAAATAGAGACATCCGGTAAATTACCAGAGCAATCACGGAAGATAAGGGAGAACGGTATGGCAAAAAAACATATGGATTTTATTAGAAAAGCAGGCGGGCAAAAGGCGAAAAAGCTTCTTGCCGTTATTCTGGCAGCGGGCATGGCAATGACGGCGCTTCCAGGCGAAACCATTACGGCGCTGGCGCAGGAGGCCGAAGGACAGAAAAACGTGCTGCTTGCAGAAGAGGTGTACGGCAGCGAAACGGATATGCCGGAAGAAGATACGGTATCCGGCAATGATGGTCAGGCAGAAGATGTGATACCCGGCGGTGACAGTCGAACAGCAGAAAGCATTTCCGGCAATGCAGACAGCGATGTCTCCGGCAATGCGGTTCGGCAGCAGGACGGTATACAGGGCGAAATCCCTGCTTTTCCCGGTTATATTTCCATGCCCGGAGACGAAGAAGCGGACACAGTGGTATATGACTCCTCTGCTTTTTCTGCATATTCCATGCTGGAATCTAAGTACATCCCGGCAAAAGGTGACCTGCCTCTTACCAGAGACCAGAATCCTTACGGTACCTGTTGGGCATTTTCTACGATTTCCCTGGCGGAAATCGGTATGAAGAAGGCCGGTTATGTGACGGATTTCCCGGATTACTCGGAATTGCATCTGGTTTATTTTTCTTACCGTGGCAAGGGACTGGTGGACCCTTTAGGCGGCACAGAAGGAGATTATAATTATTGCAGTGATACAGATATATTAAACAGGGGCGGAAGCCTCAGCTTATCCGAAAATGTGCTGATTAATTGGGTAGGAGCAGCCGACGAACAGAAAGCACCTTATAAGGATGCCTATAATCTGGTAAATAACGGTATTGATCAGAGCCTTGCCTTTGACGATATGGCACACCTGCAGAATTATTACAATATTAATATCAAAACGAACCCGGAAATTGTAAAACAGATGGTGAAAAAGTACGGCGCAGTAGGAGTTTCCTACTATGCTGACAGCAGTTACTTCAATTTTACTACCGACAGTTTTTACTGCAATGAAGAAAAAGGAACCAACCATGCGGTTACGGTTGTAGGCTGGGATGACGACTATGCGGCAAGTAATTTTTCTGTTACACCGGAGGGCAACGGAGCATGGCTGATCAGAAACACATGGTCTGCGGGATCTGACGTGGATAATCTGAGCTATTATACCTATTTCTGGCTTTCCTATTACGATAAGAGCCTTTCTGGCTCAGCCTATGCGTTTGATTTTGAACCTGCCGACAACTATGATCACAATTATCAGTATGATGGGGCTATGTTTGGTATTTCTTATGGTTTTTCAAGCCCGACTCTTTCTGTGTCCAATGTTTTTACAGCCGGCGGAAATGCGGAGGGAGAGGTTCTTAAGGCTGTGGGAATCCAGTTTGCACAGGCAAATACAGGCTATAAGGTGCAGATATATAAAAACCTGAAGGACGCATCCAATCCGGAGAGCGGTACACTGGTGGAGGCGGCAACAACCTCCGGAAGTATTGAGTGTGAGGGATACTACACCATACAACTCGGACAGCCGGTAGAGCTGGAGGAAGGAGATACGTTTGCGGTAGTATTTACACTTACGGCATCAGGAGGGGTAATGGCCGCTGCCGAATACAGTTATAGCGGCTGGATGACGACAGTTGCCACTGCCAAGGAAGGACAGAGCTTCTATAAGTCCCCCTATGGCTCGACCTGGACCGACTTTGGAAAAGCGAAAAATGCTAATTTACGCATTAAAGCCTATACCGTGAATGCTGAAAACGGAGCAGGAGCCGAAGTACCGTTGCAGTCCATTTCCCTGAGCGGAGAAACCCGGATAACGCAGGGAGATACCACTACGTTGAGTGTCAGCTTTTACCCGGCAAATACCACAGATGACAAAACCGTCATTTTTGAAAGCTCTGACGAGGAAATTCTGAAGGTGGATGAAAACGGTACGGTAACCGGTGTTGGTGTGGGAATGGCTACTATCACGGCAACAGTTGCCGGTACCTCTATTCAGGATACTATAAATATAGAAAGTGTGGCTCGAATTACAGGAGTCCGTCTGGAAGCGGATATGGATAAAGGGCTTACGTTGGAAGCGGGAGACACCCGGGAACTCAAAGCATATACCGAGCCGGGAGATACGGCAAACAAGGATATTATCTGGCAGGTTGAAAACTCTGCCATTGCAGAAGTATCAGAGGATGGTCTGCTTACCGCGAAAAATCCCGGAACGACTACCGTAACGGCTTCCTATGCCATAGATACAGAGCTAAAAGCATCCTTCACTCTGACCGTGACAAAGAGTCTGGAAAGCATCTCCTTGTCCGGTGAGGACAATGTCATGAAGGGGGAAACCATTTCCTTGCAGGTGGAATTTTACCCGGCGGATACTACAGATGACAAAATCGTCATTTTTGAAAGCTCGGACGAGAATGTCCTGAAGGTGGATGAAAACGGCGTGGTAACCGGCATGGGAACAGGAAGCGCCGACATTACCGCAACGGTTCAGGGTACTGCTATTTTGGCAAAGAAAACCATTCAATGTACGGAAAGAATCCCCATGTACCGGATTGTATACCATCTGGCAGCGGGACAGAAGACAGAAGCCAACGAAGAAGAGATTTACAACAACAAAGTACCTTATATTTTACAGGAACCGGCAGCAGGGAAAGAGGGCTACACCTTCGGCGGCTGGTATACTGCGGAGGACTATAAGACCAAAATAACGGAAATTCCGGCACAGACCACAGGAGAAGTCCATATCTATGCCAAGTGGATTGCCCGGAAATATACGGTTATTTATGACAGCAATACCCCGGAGGGGGCCAAGGTAACCGGAAAGATGCCCATGCAGGTATTTTCCTATGGGCAGCCGGCAGCTCTTTCTGCCAATAAATATGCCTGCAAAGGTTATGCGTTCATGGGATGGCAGACAGCGGACGGAACCTTCTATGCTGACAAAGAAAAAGTAAGCGTCCGCACGGAAGGCGCAGCGGACGATACGGTTTATCTGTATGCTATATGGCAACAGACCTTTACTGTTTCCTATGACACGCAGGGCGGCAACCCCATAGTAGATAATAGTTACACATACGGAAAAGCCATGAAGCTGCCAGTTCCCGTGAAAGAGGGATTTACGTTCCGGGGCTGGTACAGCGACAGCGCTTATAAGAAGAAAGTGGCATCCATTACCGCGTCCACCAAGGGAGATTTACAGCTTTATGCCAAGTGGAGCGAGAACACTTACAACATTGTATTTAACGGAAACGGAAGCAACGGCGGAAGTACAAAGAAGCTTACTATAAAATATACGGAGTTGGCAGCTTTTACGGCAAACGGTTTCTTTAAGAAGGGCTATGAATTTGCCGGATGGAATACGGTAAAGACGCCTACGGAAGCTGTACCGGGCACGACCTTTGAGGACGGCGGAAAAGTAACCGGTCTGATACTTTCACAACAAAACCTCCTGCCGCAGAAAAACGGCGGTACGATTACCCTGTATGCCCAGTGGAAGCCCACGACCTATACGATTGATTTTGTATACAACGGCGGAAGCGGGGACACGGCCAGAATGGAATATTATTACGGCATGCCGAAGACCAAGCTTCCGGTGCCGGAAAAAGAGGGTTATACTTTCGGAGGCTGGTATAAGAATGAAAATCTGACGGCTGCGATGTCTTATATTACCGCAACCACCTATGGAAATATGACACTGTATGCGAAATGGAATGCACCGTATACGGTGGTATTCCACAATGATGCCAGGGCAGATGCCGGACTCCTTACCGGTACCATGAAGCCGCTTTCCATGAAGAGCGAAACGGCGAAGGCGCTGACGGCAAATACCTACAAGAAAGCAGGCTATGCTTTTGTGGGCTGGGCGCTTACGGAAGAAGATGCCCGGGCGGGAATTGTGACCTATGAGAACAAAGCAAAGCTTTTCCAGCCGGGTACATTGACTAAGACCGCAGATGCTTCCGGAAAAATCACATGGGTACTGAACCTGTACCCTGTCTGGAGAAATTCCTTTACCGTTACCTTCCATCTAAACGGCGGAGAATACGGTACGAAAAGCATTGCCTATGAAGTCGGTGTGGGTATCACGGCAAAAGAAATGACAGCATGGGAGAAGCCGGTGAAGAAGGGCTATGTGTTTGTCGGCTGGTATAAGGATGCCGCACTGAAATCCAAGGTAACCGCCATTGCCAAAACAACGGCGGCGGATATGGATTTGTATGCGAAGTGGAAGGGCATCTCCTATAAGACGGAGTACGTGGCGAATGTACCGGAAAATGCGGCAGTGAAGGGCGTTATGAGGCTGCAGACGCTTATATACGGCACACCGAAGGCCCTGACAGCCAACAGCTATAAGATAAACGGTTACGTGTTTGCAGGCTGGGCGGAAACGCCGGACGGAGCGGTGAAATACACCGACAAGGAAAAGATTAACGGTCCTGCCGAATACCCGGACAACGGTATCTACACCTTGTATGCGGTTTGGAAAAAGCAGACCTACACCATTACCTATGCCAATATGGATGGCTTTGCAAATCCTGCCGATAATCCGGCAGCCTACACAGTGGAGGATGAAGAACTGCTTCTTTATAATCCCGAAAAACTGGGTTACACATTCCTTGGCTGGTATACGGATAAGGCATGTAAGAAAAGAATTACCAAAATTCCTGCCGGTTCTTACGGCAACTTAACACTTTACGCCAAGTGGAAAGTAAATTAAGCGCAATGCAAAAAATAACAGCCGCCCGTTAAGGCGGCTGTCACTTACAGATGAAAGGGGAAGACCTCCCCTTTCATTTTTTTCACGGAAAGAATTACATTGTCCTCTCTGGGATAAAAACGGGTGCTCAATACCTTTTCCCCATCGTTTAGGTAAATCTCCAGACTGGACATGTCGGCGAGAATGCGGATGTTACGGCATTCCTTCAGACGGCATTTGCGGAGAGTTCTGCCACCACTGACAGACATGTCGGTAAACAGCAGGGTGAACAGACCGTCTTCATAGGTCATGGTGCAGAAATCCGACAGGGCAATGGAAAAAGCAGCCCCGGTTTCTCCGTAAAAGAGGAAGGGCAGAGAAACATCGACGGATTTTTCTTCGGAAACAGGGGAGCCTGTGCCCGCCCAGGATAAAATTTCGGGTACGGGATTCTGCAGCAGCACGCCGTCCGTCCGTCTGGTGATTTCCCTCGGAACCGTAAGACAGTGCTGCCAACCCAGGGGAACGGTCAGGTTTTCATAGGCGGAGTCGCCGATGCCCATCCAGCCCACCAGAATTCTTCTGCCGTTCGGTGTTTCAAAGGTCTGCGGTGCATAAAAATCAAAGCCGTAGTCCCATTCTTCAAAGTCCGTCAGGGCATCATCGTAGATAAAATAACCGGACTGGTACAGATTTTGGAATTTTTCCTCATAAGTGGGCAGTCCCTGCGGGGAAATACTTAAGTAGCGATGGCCGTCCACCCGGAAGCAGTCGGGACATTCCCACATATAGGCAAAATCCGGCACGGCATCATGACCGGTGTAGCGCCAGTTTTTCAGATCATCCGATTCATAGAGCAGGACGCAGCCCTCGTCCGTTTTCGTTCTGGCGCCCAGAACCATATGGTATTTACCGCCCTCTTTCCAGACCTTGGGGTCGCGGACATGGCAGCAGCAGAAATCGGGATAGTCCGCATTGGTGAGGAGGACTTCCTTTTCACTCATGGTGTGGCCGTCCTTCGTGGATACGTGGATGACATTGGCGCCTCTGCCGGCGGTGGTATAGTCATAGTCGCCGTTTTCCAGTACATTACCGGTATAAAAAATTTCCAGGGAGTCGCCGCAGACAATGGCGCTGCCGGAATAGGCGCCGTCCTTATCCGCAGGCATGTCCGGGCGGATAACCATGCCGGTGTAAGTCCAGTTTACCAGATTGGTGCTTTCAAAATGGCCCCAGCCGCGGTCACCGCTGCCTTCGGCATCGAAGGGGGAGTACTGGAAGTAAACATGGTATTTGTTATCAAAATAAGAAAGACCGTTAGGGTCGTTCATCCAGCCCTGAGGGGGCTCCAGATGCAGTTTCTGACGATAGGAATTGTTGTTCATAAGTACCGACCTTTCTGTTTGTTTCAGTAAAACATTCTGATTTTAAACCATTATAAACAAAAGAGACGGGAAGAACCAGTCCTTTTAGAATGAAAATCCCGGATGAAAAGCTGCGATACATAAAAAGTAAGGCAAAACAACGATAAAAATTTGAGTAGTCATAAAAAGCAATTCAAGATAAAATAAGGAGATAATACAGGAAAATGCAATAGAAAACAATAAGACAATGGAGGATGTGTCAATGAGCAATGTAAAAGGTGTCAGATTAACACCCGCAAAATTTGCCGTGGATTTAAGCGACGGCAGCGAAAGAGGATTTTACGTGAACCAGGATTATATCCTGCAGAAGCTTCACAGACCGCACAGAGGCATCAACCTGATGTACTGCTATTACCCTCTGGACGAAGCATGGCCAGCAAGAGCACAGGATGCTTATGCCGATAAAGAAATCAGCTTTGCATGGGATTATCCTTACGACAATTATTTCCCCTTCAGAGGCGGACTGAACGGCAATATGGACGGGGAGGCTTTTACCTGCATGCGCGATGTCAGACGCCATGGACAGGATGTTATACTGACCCTGACCTGCGACCCCCATGTAACGGATGAGCACATTATTGCGATTGCGAAAAACCTGCGTACCTTCGGACGCATGATGCTCCGCCTGAACCATGAAGCTACCGGAGACTGGTTCTCCTTTAACAAACGTGCTTCCTATCAGGAGGTAGCGGATTTCTTTGTCCGTTTCCACAAGATTTTGAAGGAATATGCACCCAATGTGCGAACCATTCTCTGCATTGGCGGAGCAGAAGACCCCAATTCTTCCGAAATCACCAAGGAGAAGGAATTTGCGGAAGCAGTCCGCACCACCGATATCTGGTCCGTGGACAAATACATGGCGCTGAACTGGGGCTGGCCTTACGAAGTGGCGGAAAAGGACAATTTCTCCCACAAGAAGGAGTCTGCGGAATATGTATATGAAATGACGAAAAAAAGCTATGAGCGTTATAAAGAGCTCTGCGGCGGAAAAAAGAAGCCCATGGTAATGTCCGAAATGAATGCCGACGGCGATGTCACCGGACCTTACGACCAGGTGAAAATGGTACAGGATTTCTGCCGTCTGATTAAGGAAGACCCGGAAAGATGGTTCAGCGGATTTACCTTCTACCAGTTCCGCGATGACGGCCGACTGGGACTGGAAATTACCGACCCCAACAACCCGGATGTAGGTGTGGAACAGCCGCTGCTTGCCGCTTACAGAGATATTATTCAGGATGAATTCTTCAATCCCGGTGTGGTTTATGAAGGTGAAAAAGAACTTCCCGTAACTCTCCGCTGGGGCGGCTCCGAGGATGCGGAAGGCGTGGAAATGGAGCTTTCCTTTGACGGTGACCCGGTATTTGCGGAAGCTAACTTCAAGGATGACTTAAAGGATGCCAACCTGATGCTCGAAATTAACGGCCGTTGGTTCTACAAAGCACCCGGCGTAACCTTTGTGGACTTTATGCCTGCATTCTTCGACAAAAAGCTGGACGGCCCCTGCACAATGAAGCTTCGTATTTTCGCACCGCCCGCAACCGGTGAAAATGACCCTTCCCAGGGCGAAGACTGGCAGGAAAACTACTATTACACCTTAAAGAGCCTGCCCGATATAAGACTTCGTTTTGAGCCCGTTATCGCATAGGATTCCGGAAAATCTATTTAATAAATAAAAATTCTCCCTTCAGGCATTGCCAGCATAAGCAGGCAGTGCCTTTTTTATTTTAGATGCATATTGAAATACATATTGACAACTTTCTTTGTCAATGATATTGTATATGACAAGGATAGTTGTCAGAATGACAAAAATAAATGTCAGGAGGAAAACAAATGGAAGGACAATTTGAGAACAATGGAAATCTCTGCGCACCGCAGGAAGACTACAGGAAACCCATGAGAAAGGCATACTGCCGGGTAGAATGGAAAATTTTCCTGTATGCGGTCATTGTTGCGGCGGCACAGACCCTGTACGCATGGGCGCTTCCCGAATTGTTTGGGGAAAGTGTTTATGTTGCGGAATGGTTTACCTGGGGGATGATGATCATTCCCATGTATATGATTGCTTTTCCGGTTTTATATTTGTTAATAGGGGGCAAAAAGGACCGTGTAAAAATTATGCAGCATAAGATGAAATTCGGACAGTGGATTGTTGCGGCGCTTATGTGTGCCGGCATCTGCGCCGTCGGCATGGTAATCGGTACTGCACTGGATACCGTAATTAGCCTGCTTACCCGGAACAGCTCTTCGGATGCCGTTACTCTGCAGAATCTGATGTTAAATTCCAATCCGGTTTACCGTATTCTTACGGTGGGGATTTTAGCGCCCATGGTGGAGGAGATGATTTTCCGTAAGTTCATCATTGACCGCACTGTAAAATACGGAGAGTGGATGGCAATTCTTACTTCCGGCCTGATGTTCGGTCTGTTCCACGGAAATTTCAGCCAATGCTTTTTTGCGGCGGGTTTAGGAATGCTGTTTGCCTATATTTATATTCGTACCGGACGTATACGATATACCATCTTTTTACACATGGCGGTAAACCTGACTACATCCGTCGGCTCTGTCGGTATCCTGCAGTGGGCCGGATACGATGAACTGTTATCGGCGGAAGCAAGCGGCAACTTAGAGGCGATAATGGGCGATATGCTTCCGAAACTCATTGTTTTATATGCATGGCTGGGACTTTTAGCGTGCCTTGCCATCGCCGGTATTGTGCTTCTGATCGTAGCCTTTGCCAAAAAGAAGTTTTTCCTCGTAAAGCCGCCGAAGTATGTGGCAAAGGGAGGATTCACAGCAGCATGGATTAACTGGGGCATGCTTTTATTTATAATTTATATTCTGTTTGCCTTTATCTCTAATTATGTGGGGTTTTAAGAAAGAATGTGAGGAAAGCATATGCCTTTGAAAAATCATTTGAAAGAATACAGGGCAAAAAAGAACATTAACCAGCAGGAGCTGGGAAGCATGGTGGATGCCAGCCGTCAGACCATCAGCCTGATTGAAAGGGGAGATTATTCTCCTTCCGTTACTCTGGCACTGAAGATTGCCGGATATTTCGGTGTGCGGGTAGAGGATATTTTTGAATATGAGGAAGGAGAGGGAAAAGAAGATGAATGAGGTCAGAAACGAAGAAAGAACAGAAGAAAAGGGACAGGAAAAAAATACAAAAAGACTGGAAACGATTAAAAAAGAGGATAAAAAGTTTTACTGGAAGTTTATTGCACTCTGTGGAATTGGCGGCATCGTAGGGGGGACGGCGGGATTCCTGATGGGTTTTCTTGACGATTATATGGCGGCAAGGGAATTGTCCTTTCCGGAAATTTTCCTGATGGTACAGAGAAACCTTGCCATTCCGTTCCGCTATCTTACTGTGGCAGTGGGAGCAGTGTTCTGGGCAGCTTCGGAATACTTTTACCGTAAAGCGCGGAAAATCCGGAAGGAAAGCAGGGATCTGGATGAGGATTACGACAGAATAGACGATGCCCTGAATATTTCCCTGCTCCTTGCCAGTGTAATGGTAATTATGAATTTCATATGCGCAGGTATCGGTTTCTATTGTCTGCCATGTGCGGAGGATATGGTTTCCTTTGTTATAACCATTTCATTCTTTCTGCTCTATGTATACGGTTCTTTTCATATGCAGCATGTAATTGTCAATATGATCAAGGAAATGAACCCGGAAAAGAAAGGCAGTCTGTATGATAAGAAATTCAAGAAGCAGTGGTACGACAGCTGCGATGAAGCGGAACGCCGTCAGATAGGAATTGCATCTTATCATACCGTTCAGGTAACGGGTATCGCCTGCATGATATTCATGCTTATTTTCATGATGTTAGGCATGGTAATCGAGATTGGTCTTCTGCCCATGCTGGTGCCGGCATTTATCTGGATGATTCAGGTAATCACCTATCATGTTTCCTGTAAAAAGGCACAGAAGATGATGAATGACTGACAATAGCCGGAAGGCACAGACCTGTGCGGTCAAAAGCGCACAGGTCGTATATGCAAGTAACGCACGGCTGCATACAGCCTAAGTGCGTGGAAAAGAGGGAATATGGAAGAAATATTGAAGGTGCAGGGCTTGAAAAAGACATTTAAGCTGTCTGCCAAACAACAGAAAATCGAAAAGACTAAAGAAAAAGTAAAGGTGGCGGTCAATGACCTTTCCTTTACCGCATACAGAGGAGAAGTGTTCGGACTGTTAGGGCCTAACGGCGCCGGAAAGACCACTACACTGCGTATGCTGGCAACCCTGATCAGACCGGACGGCGGGGATGCCGTACTGGACGGTGCCAGTATTGTAATGGAACCGGAAGAAGTGCGCAGCAAGATTGGATTTTTAACCAGCGAGCTGAAGCTGGAGGATTTCTTTACCCCCAATTATCTGTTTGATTTCTTTGCGGATTTACACGGTATGGATGCGGAGAGCAGAAAGCAGAGAAAAGAGCTTTTGTTTAAGCGTTTCGGCATTGATGAATTTGCCGAAGTAAAGGTAGGCAATCTGTCCACCGGTATGAAGCAGAAGGCATCCCTTGCCATCTCTCTGGTACATGACCCCGATATCATTATTTTCGACGAGCCCACAAACGGTCTGGATGTTCTGACCGCCAAGGTGGTGACGGACTTTTTGCTGGATTTGAAGGCACAAGGCAAGACCATTATCGTGTCCACCCATATTTTCAGCCTGATTGAAAAAATCTGCGACAGAGTGGGAATTATCATCAACGGTCACATGGAAGCATGCGATACTCTGGATGCCATCTGTCAGGGAATGAGCTTAGAGGACAGATTTTTTGAGATTTATAAAGAGAAAGCAGGTGATATCGCATGAGAAAAGATATGCTGACCATTATTAAAAAGGAATTTGCCCGCTTTTTCGGGGATAAAAATTTATTCTTTACCACCGTTATTATGCCGGGTCTTGTGATTTACATTATGTATACCATTATGGGGCAGGGCATGATGAAGCAGTTCATGGCGGATGACACATATGTGGCGGATGCTTATGTGGTAAACCTGCCGGACGAACTGAAGAACTCCTTTGAGGAGCTTTCCGCTGACTGGAAAGATACGGCGGAAGCGGATACGGATGCCGTAAAACAGAAAATCCAGGATAAAGAAGCGGATGTACTGGTGGTATTCCCGGAGAACTTTTCCGGGGAAATCGCAGCCTATGATGTAAAAAGCGGTGTGGCTGCACCCAATGTGGAGATTTACTACAATTCCACAAAAACGGACTCCGAACAGATAAAGAGAACGGTAAACGACCTCTTAGACAGCTATGAAGCATCCATGACAAACAAATTTGATATAAATGCCGGGGACGGTGTGTATGACTGCGCCACCAAGGAAGACGTGGTGGGTCAGATATTTTCCATGATGCTGCCCATGCTGTTAATGATTTTCCTGTTCAGCGGCTGTATGGCGGTAGCACCCGAGTCCATTGCCGGGGAAAAGGAAAGAGGCACCATCGCCACCCTGCTTGTTACTCCCATGAAGAGAAGCTCTCTTGCACTGGGCAAAATCATCAGCTTAAGCGCCATTGCACTGCTGTCCGGTCTGTCCAGTTTCCTGGGTACCATGCTTTCCCTGCCGAACCTGATGGGAATGGACGCAGGCTCCGGCATGGATGCCAGTGTATACAGTGTGGCTGATTATGGTCTGCTTTTGGGACTGATTTTAACAACCGTCCTGCTTTTAGTAGCGGTAATTTCCATTATTTCCGCCATGTCGAAGAGCGTAAAGGCAGCGGGCACCGCCATTTCGCCGCTTATGATTGTCGTAATGGGTATCAGTCTTATTCCCATGTTCAGCGGTGGCGGAGAGAGCAGCATTGCCTATTCCTTTATTCCGATATTTAACAGTGTGAGAAGCATGTACGACATTTTCTCTTTCCAGTGCAGTACCGTGAATGTGGTGCTCACCATGGTATGCAACCTGATTTATGCGGGTATTCTTACCTTTGTCCTGACCAGGATGTTTAATGATGAAAAAATAATGTTTTCCAAATAAATCCGGGAAAAAGAGACAGAATAAAACCGACAATCTTTTTTGACAGATTTTGTAATGTGTGCTATTCTTAAAAGAAAGCGTTGACGAAGAGAGTACCCTTGGAACGGTCTTACAGAGAAGTCTCCCTGACATGTTTTTTATGCAGGCTGGAAGGAGACAGACACGGACTTTGGAGAACATGGCTTCCGAGCAGTGCACTGAGCCGGCGGCTTGCGGGATGACCCAAAGGCAGGACGGTTAGGCTGCAACAGGTCCGCCTGTTATAGCGGAGAGTGCTAACAGGCACTTGCAGAGGTCTTTCCTGTGAAGGAAGGATAAAGAGAAGTGGTACCACGGGTCAAGTTCCCGTCTTCTTGTACGAATCACGTATGGGAAGGCGGGTTTTTATATTAGGAAATGTCCCGTATTACGCGGCAGCAGGCGCCTTGCCATGCGAAAGCATAAAGAAGTATGCATGAAAGCTTTAGGGAGAAAGGAAGTAAAAAATGAGCAAAGAAAAGTATTACATCACAACAGCCATTGCCTACACATCGGGCAAGCCTCACATCGGAAACAACTACGAAATCGTGCTGGCAGACAGTATTGCCAGATATAAAAGAGCCGAGGGCTATGACGTCTATTTCCAGACCGGTACCGACGAGCACGGTCAGAAAATCGAATTGAAGGCCAACGAAGCCGGCGTAACACCCAAGGAATTTGTAGATAAGGTAGCCGGACAGATTAAGGATATGTGCGACCTTTTGAACATTTCCTACGACCACTTTATCCGTACCACCGACGATTACCATGAAAAACAGGTACAGAAGATTTTTAAGAAATTGTACGACCAGGGCGATATTTACAAAGGCTCCTATGAAGGTTTATACTGTACCCCCTGCGAATCCTTCTGGACAGAGTCCCAGCTTGTGGACGGTAAGTGTCCGGACTGCGGCAGAGAAGTAAAGCCCGCCAAGGAAGAAGCATATTTCTTTAAGATGAGCAAATATGCAGACCGCCTGATTGAGCATATCAACACCCATCCGGAATTTATCCAGCCGGTTTCCCGCAAGAACGAAATGATGAACAACTTCCTTCTGCCGGGGCTGCAGGATTTATGTGTCTCCCGTACCTCCTTCAAGTGGGGAATTCCGGTAGATTTCGACCCGAAGCATGTGGTTTATGTATGGCTGGATGCACTGACCAACTATATCACCGGTATCGGTTATGATGCGGATGGAAACAGCACCGATCAGTACAAGAAGTACTGGCCGGCGGATTTACACCTTATCGGCAAGGACATTATTCGTTTCCATACGATTTACTGGCCCATTTTCCTGATGGCGCTGGGAGAACCCCTGCCCAAGCAGGTATTCGGACATCCCTGGTTACTCATGAGCGGCGGCAAGATGAGCAAGTCCAAGGGCAATATTATTTATGCCGATGATCTGGTAGATTTCTTCGGCGTGGATGCGGTCCGTTACTATATGATTCATGAAATGCCTTATGAAAATGACGGCAACGCAACCTGGGAGCTTATTGCGGAGCGTACCAATACCGACCTTGCCAACACACTCGGCAACTTAGTAAACCGTACCATTTCCATGAGCAACAAATACTTTGACGGCGTGGTTGCCGATAAGGGCGCTGTGGATGAAGCACTGGATGCTGACTTAAAGGCGGTGGTAACCGGCACCTACGACAAGGTAAAAGAGAAGATGAGCACCCTGCGTGTGGCAGATGCCATTACCGAGATTTTCGGTATCTTCAAGCGCTGCAACAAATACATTGACGAAACAGAACCCTGGGTACTGGCAAAGGACGAAGCAAAGAGCGACCGTCTTTCCACCGTGCTTTACAACTTAGTGGAAAGCATTACCATCGGTGCATCTCTTCTGCAGCCCTATATGCCCGAAACCGCAGAAAAGATTGTGAAGCAGCTGAATACTTCCGTAAGAGATTTCAGCGACCTTAAGAAGTTCGGTCTGTATGAGAGCGGCAACAAGGTAACGGCAGAGCCTGAAATTCTGTTTGCCCGTCTGGATATGAAGGAAGTGGCAAAGAAGGAAGAAGAACTGGCACAGGCCATGATGGCTGCCAAAGCAAAGGAAGAAGAGGAAGAAAAAGGCATTGATATCGAAGCAAAGCCGGAAATTTCCTATGAGGATTTTGCAGCTATGCAGTTCCAGGTAGGTGAAATCATTGCCTGTGAAGCAGTGCCCAAGTCCAAGAAGCTTCTTTGCTCCCAGGTTAAAATCGGCAGCACGGTAAAGCAGATTGTGTCCGGCATCAAGGCATATTATTCACCGGAAGAAATGGTGGGCAAAAAGGTTATGGTTCTTGTGAACTTAAAGCCTGCCAAGCTGGCAGGGGTTCTTTCCGAAGGTATGCTGTTATGCGCAGAGGACGCGGAAGGCAATCTGGCACTGATGAAGCCGGAGAAGGACATGCCCGCAGGTGCGGAAATCTGCTAATCTGCAAAGCGGTTATGAAATGATGGACACGGTAATGTCCGGTATTTTATAGAGAAAGATGGGGTTATCTATGAAAAAAGAGGAGTTTACATTTGCGTCCCGGGACAATGTCACGAGAATCCATGCGGTCAGATGGCTGCCGGAGAGTGAAAACATTCAGGGAATTATACAGATTGTGCACGGTATGGCGGAATATGTGGAACGGTATGAGGAACTGGCGGAGTTCCTCACCGGCAAAGGCTATCTTGTGACGGGAGAAGACCACTTGGGACACGGAAAATCCGTGCCCGAAGGTGGGGTTAAAGGATATTTTTGCGAGCAGGATCCGGCTACGGTTGTGGTCAGGGATGTGCATAGACTGAAAAAAATGACGCAGGAGCTTTACCCGGGCGTTCCTTACTTTATCCTGGGACACAGCATGGGCTCCTTCATCACCCGAAACTACATTTACCGTTACGGCACCGGTATTCAGGGAGCCATCATTATGGGTACCGGTATGCAGTCCCCTCTGTACGTGTCTTTTGGGAAAGCCGTAACTTCCTTAGTAGGGGTATTCCACGGTAAAAATGTACCCAGTAAGTTTCTGGACAAGGTAACCTTCGGCTCCTACAACAAAAAGGTGGAGTCGCCGCGCACCGGCTTTGACTGGCTGTCCAGGGAAACGGAAAGAGTGGACAAATATATTGCGGACGACAACTGCGGCTTTTATTTTACACCAAACGGTTTCAAGACCTTATGCACGCTGGTTTCCCGTGCCTGTAGTATGGACAATATGAAGAAAATCCCCAAGGATCTGCCGCTGTTTGTGATTTCCGGTGAAGACGACCCTGTGGGCGGCTACGGAAAAGGGGTAAAAAAGACCTACAATGCTCTGATAGAAGCGGGCGTGGAGGACGTTACCTTAAAGCTGTACCCGAAGGACCGTCATGAGCTGATGAATGAAACGGACCGGTACGATATTATGAAAGATATTGAAAATTGGGTAAAACAACACCTTGTGAGATAAGGTCCCATTTGCTATAATAGTTTAATTAACATTTAGAACGGAATAAGGCTTTTGAAGGAATGGAGATTTATATGAGTAATATCCGGGATATTCCTTATACGATCAGATGGGCAAAGCCGGAGGACTGGCCGGAAACCATGCAGATGGTCTGGCGGACGTTTATGCGCTTCGAAGCAGCTGATTACACAGAAGAGGGCGTTGTTAATTTTCAGGATTTTCTGACAAACGGAAAGATTTACCAGATGTTTTTGAACGGGAGATATCCCATGCTGGTAGCATTGGATGGTGAAAAAATTATCGGAGAAATTTCCGTAAGAGGAAGGAATTTTATTTCTCTGTTATTTGTAGACGAAGAATATCATATGCAGGGAGTGGGCAGGGCACTGATAGAGACAATGGCAAAGTATCTCAGGGATGTCAGGGGAGAAATCTATATGTCTGTCAAAGCGGCGCCCTATGCGGTAGCTTTTTACCGCAAAACAGGATTTCATGCGTGCGCACCGGAGGAAAGCTTCTCCGGTATCCGGGTGACTTCCATGGAGAGATTTTTGTAGGAGGAAAGCACAAAATGAGTAGAATATTTGATATGGACAGTCCCTTGATGAGGATATTAAACAAGTTTGCGGATCTGATGTGGCTGAATATCCTTACACTTATCTGCTGTATTCCCATTGTGACCATAGGTCCCGCACTTTCCGCAGCACATTATGTGGAGCTGAAAATGTACCGTAACGAAGAGGGATATATTACCAGGGACTTTTTTAAGGCATTTAAGGTGAATTTCAAGCAGGGATTTATTCTCGGCGTTATCAACCTGCTGCTGCTGACGATTTTCGTGACGGATATTTTCCTTATGAATGAAAATTCCAATATCCATATCCCCAGGGTGGCGCAGGTTCTGATTATGGCAGCAGCCATTATGTATGTTTTTTATGTGGTATGGGTTTATGCCGTACAGGCAAAATTTATCAATACCATAAAAAATACCATGAAAAATGCTTTTGCCATCAGTATGATGAAGTTCCCCTACACCATAGCCATGGTAGTCTTATATGTCTGCCCGTGGGTGCTTTTGTGGATTTCCAATTTCTACCTGTTCCCGATAGTGTTCCTGTTTGGAGTTTCGGTGCCGGTGTATTGCAGTGCAGCCCTGTACAGCAAATTTTTCAAGCAGCTGGAGGAGAAAATTTTAGCCGGTCAGGAAGAGGAAAAAGAGACCTCAGGAGAGGAAAATGCTGAGACGGAGGAGGAAAAAATCTTCAGCGACAAGCCTATGTTTGAAGAGAAGCAAGAGGATAAATAATGAAGGATAACCGAATAGGCAGTTTTCTCTGCAGAAAGGTACTGCCTACAGCTGTTCTTGTGCTGGCAATTTCCGTTCTGCTGATTCGTTCCCTTTCCGTCAGCATGGAACAGGAGAAGAAAACGGTGAGGGACAATCTGGAGGCACAGGCGCTCGTTGCGGGGCAGCAGATTGATAAAACCTTTCGTTCAGCGGAGAAAGCCGTGGAGGTCATAGCAAAATACCTGGAATATGACAATGCCGGAGATGTGGACAAGGTAATGCAGGCATTCCTTGATACGACCGGTTTAGAGGATATTTTTATTTACGATATGGACGGAACCGGCTACCGTGCCGGCGGCGAGGAACTGACAGAAGAGGAAATGACACGGTATGCAAAGGCTGCGGAGATTAACCGGGAAAGTAAACAGAACGGCAATATATATGCGGGCAGTGATTCTTTTTATGCGGCCGCTCCCATCGAAAAGGAGGGTGCAGTCACAGGGTATGCAATCTGTGCCTACGACAGGAAACTGATTGCCGGACAGAACATAACGAAAAATTTCGGCGGCAATGCCTTTTATCTGATTTTGGATAAGAACGGAAAAGTGGTGTATCTGGATGAAAAGGCGCAGGCAAAGGAAAATCCCTTCTGCGTAGCTTCCGATGATTACATAAAGACCCTGAGGACTTTGACGGACGACAGCTTTCAGACAGAGGTTTTAAAATCACAGATGAAGAACAATCAGACGTGCACGAAGGCGTATACTTACGGGGATTATTCCTATACCCTGTTTGAAGTACCGGTTCTGGACGACGATTATTTTCTCATTATAGGCGCTGAGCAGACTTATGTGAACGAGCAGGTGCATACAGGCTGGAGACCGCTGTATTCCATAGCCCTGCAGATTATGGCAGTCCTGTTAGTTTTCATAGTGGTTCTGACTATTATCGATGTGGTGGAAAAGAACCATGAAAATGAAAAAAAGAAAGCGTTAGAGGATAAAGCCGATACGGATCTGCTTACCACATTAAACAATAAGATTGCAACGGAACGGAAAATTAAAGAACATCTGGCAGCCCATCCCGACGAGATGGCAGTGATGTTCGTAGTGGATATTGATAATTTTAAGAAAATTAACGATACCATGGGGCATGCATTCGGAGACGAGGTGCTGAAGACACTGGGAAAGCATATCTGCGGAGAATTCCGTGCCAGTGATATTATCGGACGTACCGGCGGCGATGAATTTATGGTATTCTTGTGCAACATGAAAGAAGATGCCATTATTAAGAAGGAAGCAAAGCGTCTGGAAAAGTTTTTCCAGAGCTTTCAGGCAGGCAGCTATGTGAAGTACTCCGCTACCGCCAGCATCGGCGCAGCCGTATATCCCAAGGATGCCCAGACCTTTGAAGGTCTGTATAGAGCGGCGGACCAGGCAATGTATGTGGCAAAAAAGAAGGGAAAGAACCGGCTGGCTTTTTATGGAGAAGAGAGTACGGAACCATAGGAACGGTTCGGCAGATTGTATACTAAAAGCGGTAAAGTTTGTACAAAGTGCCCGATTTGAACCGGAGCATAAGCAATTTTTACAAAGCCCAACGAAAACTTTGTGAAATAGTGTTATAGCAAGAAATGGAATTATTCGGTATACTAAAACAAGGTTAGGCCGAATGTATTTATTTGTACAGCAAGAAAGGAGTCATAAAATATGGCAAGTTTATCATTAAAAAATGTCTGCAAAGTATATCCTAACGGTTTCGAAGCAGTTAAGAACTTCAACCTTGAAATTGCAGATCAGGAATTCATTATTTTCGTAGGACCTTCCGGATGCGGTAAGTCCACCACTCTTCGTATGATCGCAGGTCTGGAAGATATCTCTTCCGGTGAATTAAGAATCGGCGACAGAATCGTAAACGATGTAGAACCTAAGGACAGAGATATCGCAATGGTATTCCAGAACTACGCTCTGTATCCTCATATGTCTGTATATGACAACATGGCTTTCGGACTTAAGTTAAGAAAAGTTCCGAAGGATGAAATCGATAAGATGGTAAAAGATGCAGCTAAGATCCTTGACCTGACTCCCCTTCTGGACAGAAAGCCTAAGGCTCTTTCCGGTGGTCAGAGACAGCGTGTTGCCATGGGTCGTGCAATCGTTCGTAATCCTAAGGTATTCCTTATGGACGAACCTCTTTCCAACCTGGATGCAAAACTCCGTGTACAGATGCGTATCGAAATCGCTAAATTACATCAGAGATTAGGTACCACCATCATCTACGTAACACATGACCAGACCGAAGCTATGACACTGGGTACCAGAATCGTAGTTATGAAGGATGGCGTTATCCAGCAGGTAGATACTCCTCAGAATCTTTACGAGAAGCCTTGCAACCTGTTCGTAGCAGGATTTATGGGATCTCCGCAGATGAACTTCTTAGATGCAACTGTAGAAGTAGCAGGCGATGTAGCTAACTTAAAGATTGCCGGTCACAGCATTCCTCTTCCTCCTGCTAAATCCAAGAAGCTGATTGACGGTGGTTATGACGGAAAGGTTGTTACCTTCGGTATCCGTCCTGAAGATGTATATGATTCCGAAATGTACATCGAAGCTTCTCCTAACAGTGTATTCGAATCTACCATCAAGGTATACGAATTACTGGGTGCTGAAGTATATCTGTACTTCGATCTGGAAGAGTTCCCTGTAACTGCAAGAGTAGATTCCCGTACCACTGCAAGACCTGGCGATACCGTAAGATTTGCTCTGGATGTTGAAAAAATTCACGTATTCGATAAGGATACCGAGCAGGTTATTACCAACTAATAAACAAACGCTTCGGGGGTGCATATGCACCCTCGTTTTTGCATTTACGGCTAATAGAAAGAAAGAGGGGATTTCGGTTTATGATTTCAAACCAGATTATTCAGACGAGCATTGACGAATTAAAAGCGATTACCAAGGTTGATCTTTGCATCTACGACATCACAGGCAGTCTGGTAGCGTCTACAGCAGAAAAAGGAAGCCTTTCCAATGACTTTGTGACAAGTTTTGCCCAATCACCGGCAGACAGTCAGGTGATTGGCAATGAACACCTGCTGAAAGTGCTGGATGAGGGGGAAGTTGTGTATATACTGGTGGCAAGAGGAACCTCGGACGATGTTTACATGGTGGGGAAAATCGCTGTCTGCCAGCTGCAAAATCTGATTATTGCGTATAAGGAGAAGTTTGACAGAAACAATTTCTTCCAGAACCTGCTTTTAGACAACCTGCTTTTAGTGGATATCTACAACCGGGCTAAAAAGCTGCACATTGAGGTCAGTGTACCCCGCCTGGTTTATTTGATTGAAACAAAATCGGAAAAGGACGGTATTGTCACAGAGCTTCTGAAAGGAATGTTTTCCGTACAGAACGGCGATTACATTACCTCTGTGGATGAAAGCAATGTAATTTTGATTAAATCCCTGGAGGATGGTTATACTCAGGACTCCCTTCTGGATATTGCCAACACCATAGTGGATATGATGAATACGGAAGCCATGCTCAACGTCAAGGTTGCCTTCGGTACTGTGGTGTCGGAGCTTAAGGACGTTTCCAAATCCTATAAGGAAGCGAAAATGTCTCTGGATGTTGGCAAGATTTTCTACGCGGAAAAGGATGTTATGGCGTACAGCACACTGGGAATAGGACGTTTGATTTACCAGCTTCCCATTAACCTGTGCAGAATTTTCATCAAGGAGATTTTCGGTGACTCCATTCCGGAGGAACTGGATGAGGAAATGCTCACAACCATCAATAAGTTCTTTGAAAACAACCTGAACGTTTCCGAAACCTCCAGACAATTGTTTGTGCACCGGAATACGCTGGTTTACCGTATTGAGAAAATGCAGAAATGCACGGGACTGGACATCCGCACCTTCGACGATGCCCTGACCTTCAAGATTGCTCTCATGGTCGTAAACTACATGAAGTACCTGGATACCATGGAGTACTAAATTTTTGCAAATAAATTACACGAAGCCGGTTTATTTTTTATGAAAGAAAAGACAAAATCATTTAATCATTGTGTTTCTGTTGGACAGGACGCAGTTTAAGATTGTTAAACTTAAATCGTATGCTCGTAATTACAATATGAATTCACAGACAAAGAAATATTTTAACTTGGATTTTGCATATCTGGTAGAGTTATCGAAGCTTGATATGTATATAAGAAAAATTATTTTAGAGATAATTTTTTTGGAAACGAATAAATCAAAAAAGCTCATTTTACAGGGGTTACAGAGGGTGTGGAAGGTTGTCGGATGTGTTGGATTTCAAATAGTATACAACATGAATATAAATGATGCGTATAGGACATCTTCAGAGAAATCTGGAAATGTCCTTTTTAATTCGCTTAAATCTTGTTAATTGCATTTATAAGCTCTTTAACATCAAGGTGGATATATACTTTCTCAGTTAAAGTCATTGCATTGGAGTGGCCCATAATCTTTTTGATAATGGTCTGATTGATACTGGCTTCTGCTAACATGGAGATACATGTGTGTCTGCAGTAATATGGTGTGCGGTCAAACTTAAGTTGCTTTATTGATGGAGGGAAGTAGATGTCATAATAATTTCGGTATTGGAAGTGCTTGCATTCTGGAGTATCTTCAACCCAAGTCTTGAAGAAAGGTAAGACCTTATTTACGATAGGGGCATGAAAAGGAACAGTTTGTTAAGCAGTATGATGCCGTAGCTATGAGAGTAGCGGTTAAGCGGATGAACGGTAAAAGAGGTTAATGAGCGAGCGGACAGAATCGAGGTGTATATCAAAGTTCAAAGTTCCTGCTTCAATACTCCTAAGAAATACTATGAAATCACACAAAAACACATTGAAATCACAGAACATATGTGCTACTCTGTTGATAGGTTTTGGGGAATAGGAGAGCTAATGTTATGGATAATTATATGGAAGATTGGATTGGAATTGAAGCGGCTGCCTGTTATTTGGATGTGACGAAGGATACTGTTAGAAATTGGATTAAGAAGACAGATATGCCGGCACATAAAATAGGTAAATTATGGAAATTTAAAAGAGTTGAATTAGATGCTTGGGTAAAAAGTGGACGTAGTGCCATAGAATAAATTTTGATAGAAAGAAAAAGGTGAAGGAGATAAAGGTGTGTCTAGATTTACAGAAAGTAAAATTGCTGTAGAAGCGGTTAAAGTGATAGAAGAATATGGTGAACTTGATATGGGGGAATTGATTGAAATATTGGTTGAGCGTATGCAACCATCGGGACATGATATGGATATTATAGCGAATAGAAATGATACATATTTTTCTCAAAAAGTAAGAAATTTACGTTCACATTATAATAAGGTGTTTTTTAATAATGTGTATTATGACAGTATAATAGATAAGTATGTATCTTATGAGTGTAAGAAACTGAAAGATGTCCTTGAAGGAAAAGTTTATGTAGAAAAGCTTGGTCAAAAGAAGAATAGGGCAGCAGTATTTTATACCCGGAAAATTGATTTTGAAAGAATTAATAGAGAGAGAAAATTGATTGGCAATGCAGGTGAAGAATTGGTTTATAATGACCAAATTACGTTTGTAAAAAAGCATGCACCAGAATATTTAAAAAGTGTCAGACATGTTTCAAAGATAGATGGTGATGGGGCAGGATATGATATAAGTTCATTTAATGCTGATGAAAAGCTTATATACATTGAAGTTAAGGCTACAACTGGTAAGAAAGAGACACCTTTTTATATGTCATCGTTGGAGTATGCATTTTATGAGTTGCATAAGGAAAACTATGTTATAGCTAGAGTTTATGAATTTGATATGAGTACGAAAACTGGAAAAATAGAATATATATTAGGAAATGCTGTTGAAGGTGTATTTGATAAAGAAGTTTCTGCGTATAAAATAATTTACAAGAAATAGGAGGTCTGTTATGAAAAATGTGTTGTCAAATAGATTATCACCATTGATTAAATATCCAGGTGGTAAAGAAAAAGAATTGAGCTATATAATACCAGCACTTCCTAATAGTATCGATAACTACTATGAGCCATTTGTTGGTGGAGGTGCTGTATATTTTGCAATTGACGCAAAGAAATACTACATAAATGATAAGTCAGACGAGTTAATTGCACTTTATGAAATGGTTAAGGAGCAAAATAAGGAGTTCTTTGATAAGTTAAATGCAATTGAATATAACTGGAATATTATAAGTAAAGTTGTTGACCATCATGAAAAAACAATAGTAGATATATACTATATGTATAAAAAAGGCGAATTAAATAAGCAACAATTGGGCGATAAGATAACAGAATTTGTTCTCGCAAATGCAGATGAATTCAATGGATTATTAACAACTAATTTCAATTATCAGATTGAAGAGTTTGTTTATGAGTTGTGTAAGAGTATAAAGAATAAAATGATAAGAATGAATAAGATAGAGGGAGAAAAAGGGGATTTAGTATATCCGGATGTTGTATCTAATATTGAATCTGCGTTGAAAGCTGCTTTTTATACGCATTTTAGAATGTTGATGAATAATAAAGATGAATTAGGAATTAGTAAGGAATTTGCTACGGCAATATATTTCTTTATTAGACAGGTATGTTATTCGTCTATGTTTAGATATAATAAGGATGGTAAGTTTAATGTGCCATATGGTGGAATTTCCTATAATAGAAAATCTTTTACAAATAAGATTGAGTATTATCAAAATGAAGATGTAATTAAACATCTTTCGAATACTATAATTGGCAATATGGATTTTTATGAATTTATGAATACATATAAACCTAAAAAGAATGATTTTGTATTTTTAGATCCGCCATATGATTCGGAATTTAGTACATATGCTAAAAATGAATTCGACAAAGAGGATCAATATAGATTAGCAGAATATTTAATAAAAGAGTGCAAAGCTAATTTTATGATCGTTATTAAAAATACAGATTATATTTCATCACTATATTGCGAGAACACTAAAACGGCAAACGGCAATCGATTATATGTGTCGTCATTTGATAAGAAATATTTTGTGAGTTTTCAAGATAGGAATGATAAGAATGCACAGCATTTGTTAATTACAAATTATAAGATAGGGGACTAATTAATGGACGAAGCAAAAAAGGCTGCAATACAAAATATTGTCGATAGGGAGATAAAGAAATTTACGGATAGTTATGAAACTAGATTTGCTAATGAAGTAAATGATCCAGAGGGGGTTATAAACAGCAAGAAGAATAATTGTTTCGTTGCGGAACTTGGTAAGGAGTTTATGTTTTATAGTGCGTTTGTTAGAAGTTTTGACAGTTCATTTGGAAAGGTTTTAGAAAAAATAGGAAATGAAGTGGCGAAATTGTCTTATGATGTGCGTGGTAATATTGATTCTTTCTTGTTGCCACAGCAATCACAGCATATGGATTATATTATATTGGAATATGAAAAACATAGAAAGCCATTGACTTCGGATTATTGTGATTTTACTTGCATGATACCAGCGGACACACGAAGTTTTGAAAAATCACATGTGACAGACCACTATTTCTATAATAATAAGAAAAAAGAGCACTATTTAATAGAGCTTAAAGCTGGTGGTGACTTAGATAATAAAAAAGCAAAGACTGAAAAACTTGCTATGTTACAAGAGTATTTTATTCTTAAAAATTCGTTGAGGGATAAACCAGACGATAAAATAAAGTTGTTTTTTGGAACGGCTTATAATAAGTATGGTGAAGACTCTGAGTGGAAGCAGGAAAGAGTGAAGCAGTTTTTTGCTGATGATGAATTACTGATTGGAAAAGATTATTGGAACTTTGTATGTGACGATCCAGAGGGTTTCAATATTGTGTTTGAACAGTATAAGGCAAGTTCGGAATACATTAAAGAAGCACTGGAACGTATAAAAGTATTGTATTTCAAATAAAAAGCGTTCTTAAATGTGTTAAAACAAAATGTAGAAAATGAATTTTGGGGTCTAGTATTAAAGAGGCGGCATGAAGCTTTACAGTTTCTTCTAATAGCAGAATAAATCAAAGGATGTATAATATAGTACAGCGTTCGAAGTTCAATATAGACTATCGGCTACTAAAAATTCCAGAAATAGGAAGATGGGGGAAATAAAACATTTATTTTGTGATGAGGACGGTCGCATAAAAAGACATAAAGAATACTTTGATAAAAATCCCTATATAAAGGATGCTTATCTTTTTATTAGCAGTATTATAAAGTATATTACGAAAAAGAACAGTAATCCCAGACATACTAACTTTTTATAGCAACCAGTTGACAAGTATGTCGGAAAAGAGTATGATACAATTTTATAGAACAAAAATCGCTAGAGATTTTTACTGGGGCGATGCGTGCATCAAACCAGATTTGAGCTTATCAAAAAGGTTCACCAGAGGGTATGCAGTATTTTCTGGTGAGCCTTTTTATTTATTTTGATACTTTTGAAAAATCTTGTCATATTTTTCGGATATTCCGCATATATATCACTAAAGGAATTGGCTAAGGGGATTTTGCGGATATGGAAAAAGGGGACAAGATTTTTTTTCAGAAAAAAATTATTTATTTAGACTATGTTGAGCGGGAGAATAAAATAAAAAACGGCGGTGTGATTAAGTGGGAAGCGAGAGGGGAAGAAAGCCGTGTACAGATACATATCAGGGGACTGTATCCTACGGACTCCTGCCGGGGAGAGCTCATGCTGCTTTCGGAAGGAGAAGGCTATCCCGCAGACACCATTTATCTGCAGTACGGAACCGCAGAGTATGCCGGCATCTGGCATAATGAAAACTTAGCCGGAACAGGAATTCCTTACGAGGGGTGTGACGGAATTATCATAAAACTTTCCGAAACCAGATTTTTGAGGGGAATTTGGCGAAATCGGGAAAAACAAAAAGCGGAGGCTTCGGAAACGGTGCCGCAGAACGAGTCGGAGCCCGCCATGCTTGCAGCCGCACAGACCGTACTGGATGCATACGACGATACGGTGCTGGAGCCGCAGCCCATGCCGGGGAATGAAGAACTGCGGCAGGATGCCGCACCTGCGGGAGAAATTCAACCGGATTTGCCGCCGCATGAGCCAGCTACAGAAGTCCCGCAGCCCATGCCTGAAACTGAGGAGCCGCAGCAGGTCGAACCGGAAGCAGAAGAACAGCCGGAGCCGCAGCAAGCCATCCCGCCTGCGGAGGAAGAAGCGCAGTCCCATGAGGAGGAGCCAGCCTCCGAAGCCCCGTTCCTGCGCTCACAGCGGAAAATGCAGGCAGGGCAGATTTCCCCCAACAAATGGGAGCAGCTTAACCGCATCTATCCTAAAATTCAGCCATTCGGGGACGTCAGGGAATATTTATCCATCGCCCCCTGCGATTTTGTAATTCTGTCGGAGCACTATCAGGAAATGGTGCAAAACAGTTTCCTGTTGCACGGCTACTATAACTACGGACACCTGATTTTGACAAAAATAAAGGAAGGAATAGACGATAATTATTATCTGGGCGTGCCCGGAGTTTACTACGAGAGAGAAAAACAGGCAGCCCTGCTCTTTGGATTTGAAGGGTTTGAAGGAGACGGGGATGCCGTCCAGGACGGCAGTTTTGGCTATTACATGAAACGGGTAGAGATATAGACGAAGCTTATACGCCTTCCCCATTAAAGGAGGGAATAAAGCTGCTTTCCGCCGCTTCGCCTTCCTGCATGTAGCCGTCCTCGATGCCGATGGACAGACAATAGTCCAGAAGGGCATTGTATTCCCGGTGGGAAACACGGCGGTTCAGTTCGGGCATGTCGGGAAACATCCTGACAGGAGTGTACTGGCTCATAACACTGTAAACAATGGTATCGCCATAGGTATCGCAGAGATAGAACAGCACCTTTTTAGAGTCCTGCAGGTGGCCGGGAAGCATCATATGACGGACAATAACACCGGATTTCATTAGTCCGGTGTTTTCGTCGTATACGGGTGCGCCGGTCTGGCGTACCATTTCGGCAAGCGCGGCGGCAGCCGTTTCCCGATAGTCCGGTGCAGCGGAATACTTTTCGGAAAGTCTGTGGGAATAGTATTTGAAATCCGGCAGATAAATGTCAACAAGACCGCTTAAGGAACGCAGGACTTCGGGCTTTTCATAGGTGCCGGTATTGTAGACAATGGGGATGGAAAGGCCCTGTTTTTTTGCACTCTTTAAGGCGGTAATAATCTGCGGGATGTACTGTGTCGGGGTAATGAGGTTAATGTTGCAGGCATCCTGGGACTGCAGGGACAAAAAAATTTCCGTTAGCCTTTCTGCGGTGATGCATTTCGGTGAGGCAGCCTCTCCGGCATGTCCGCAGGAAATAGAGGCATTCTGGCAGTAAACACAATGCAGCGGGCAGCCGCAGAAGAACACGGCGCCGGAGCCGGCTTTGCCGCAGATGCAGGGTTCCTCCCACAAATGCAGGGCAGCGCGCGCTACCCATATACCGTCGCTTTCTCCGCAATAGCCGCCTTCCCCATGTGCTCTGTCCGCATTACATTCTCTTTTGCATAATTTACAACCCATCGAAATCACCATTCCTTAAAACAGCAAGCCTTATGCCGCCCGGGCATTAAATGAAAAACATGCATCAGATTGTCCCGCCGGGCATAGAAAAACCGCGCATACACATTTGGGTAGACACTTCTATGCGGTACCCCTGAAAACGACTCCGCCAGGCACCCTTACGGCACATGAACGGTTCCTCTTAGTGCTGCTGTGTTCCCACCCTGACACGGTTCGTGGATGTCCATTGCGTAAGACCCAAACTTCAACATCGCTTCAGAAAGCCAGCCATAGAAATGCCCGCCTAAAGGCATATGCACGGCTTATTAAGTATATCGGTTTTTAAGGAAAGTGTCAAGAGTTCTCTTTCTCCTGCCTAAGCCGCAGGCGCAGCTCCTTAAAAAATGTTTTCAGCATATTGCTGCATTCCTCTTCCAGTATGCCCCGCGTAACAGCAACCTGATGGTTAAATTCGGGCATCTGCAGGATATTTAAGATAGAACCGGCACAACCTGCCTTGGGATTCATACAGCCCATGTAAACCTCGGGAATGCGTGCCTGTACGATCGCTCCGGCGCACATCTGACAGGGCTCTAAAGTTACATAGAGCTGACAGCCCTCCAGACGCCAGTCGCCCATGACCCTGCTTGCCTTTCTGATGGCAATGATTTCCGCATGGGAGAGTGTGTTCTTGTCCGTTTTGCGTCGGTTGTAGCCTCGTCCGATGATTTTGCCCTCATACACAATCACGCAGCCGATGGGAACCTCTCCTAATTTATATGCTTTTTTCGCCTGTTTTATGGCTTCCTTCATATATTTTTCATGCTGCATAAGAGCATTGTCTTTCCGCTTATCCTGATTGTTGTTTTCCATTTTCATTTCCTTATTTAATATCATAGCTTCCGCACGGAGCCGCACTTGCGTTTGTCTCTTTTTATTGGTATGATAGAAATTATCCGGTGGACGGATTCTTGTATTTTTATTATAACTGCAGGAAGGAAAAGAGGCAACCGAAATGCAGATACATGGATTAAATAAAACAACCTTATTGGATTATCCCGAACACGTAGCAGCCACTGTTTTTACAGGGGGCTGTAATTTTTGCTGCCCATTCTGCCACAACGGCGATCTGGTGCTGCATCCGGGTGAGTTTCCGGTGATTTCGGAAGAAGAGGTGATTGCGTTCTTAAAAAAGAGAAAAAATATACTTTCCGGCGTATGTATTACGGGCGGAGAACCCACCCTGCAGCCGGATCTGGTGGATTTTATCCGTAAAATAAAAGAACTGGGTCTTCTGGTGAAGCTGGACACCAACGGCTACAGACCGGGAGTGCTGCAGGGTCTTTTAAAAGAAAAGCTCCTGGACTATGTGGCAATGGATTTGAAAAACAGTCGGGAAAAATATGCGCTGACAGTTGGAAAGCCGGATTTGGAGATAGAAAAGTTAGAGGAGAGCGTGGACTTGCTCTTGCATTCCGGGATCGTCTATGAATTTCGGACCACTGTGGTAAAAGGACTTCATGAAGAAGAGGACTTTGCCAAAATGGGGCAGTGGATTGAGGGGGCAGAGGCATATTATCTGCAATCGTACCGGGACAATGAGAATGTAATCAAAAAAGGCTATTCCGCCTTTGAAAAGGAAGAATTAGAGAGCTTTCTGCAGCTTGTGAAGCCCTATGTGAAAAAAGCGGAGCTGCGCGGCGTAGAATAAGCAGCGGAGATGCTGCATGAAAGACACAGGCAGAAAGAGTAAATCTGCCGCAGAATAAAAAGGGAGAGAAACATGGAAAATTTTAAGAAAAAGTATCTGGGCGATAAGGCATTTTATCTTATGGTCCTTGGAGTTGTGCTGCCCATTATGATTCAGAACGGCATTACGAACTTCGTAAGTCTGTTGGACAACATCATGGTGGGAAGAGTGGGCACCGAGCAGATGTCGGGTGTGGCGATAGTCAACCAGCTTATGTTTGTGTTTAATCTGGGCGCTTTCGGTGTCATATCCGGCGCCGGCATTTTCGGTGCACAGTTTTACGGCTGCGGCAAGCACGACGGGGTGCGTCATACATTTCGTTTTAAGCTGATAGCGGTTTTTATTGTGACACTGTGCGCCTGCCTGTTATTTTATTTTGCCGGAGAAAACCTCATCAGTCTGTATCTGCATGAAGAGGAAACCACGGACCCGGCGGCGTTGCGGGCAGCTCTTCATTACGGCAGACAGTATCTTTTGGTGATGTTAATCGGCATACCGCCCTTTGCAGTCAGTCAGTGTTATACCAGTACCCTGCGAGAATGCGGGGAAACCATTCTGCCCATGAAAGCCAGTATGGCGGCGGTGGGCGTCAATATGTGCTTCAATGCAGTGCTGATTTTCGGCCTTTTAGGTTTTCCCAGACTGGGTGTAGTTGGCGCCGCCATTGCAACGGTGCTGGCACGCTACGTGGAAATGGTCATTGTTGTTCTCTATACCCATAAGCATGCCGACCTCTATCCGTTTATCAAGGGCGCTTATGAAAGCCTGCATATTCCGGGCAGTCTGGTATCCAAGATACTGATAAAGGGCACGCCTCTGATGGCAAACGAACTGCTGTGGGCAATGGGCATGGCGGTTATGACCCAGTGTTACTCCATGAGGGGACTGGATGTGGTAGCAGGATTGAATATTTCTTCCACAATTTCCAATCTGTTCAGCGTAGTTTACATTTCCATGGGCAATGCGGTGGCAATTATCATCGGCCAGCTTTTAGGAGCCGGAAAAATGGAAGAAGCGAAGGAAACAGACACCAGGCTTATTGTCTTTTCTGTTTTGACCTGTATGGCGGTGGGGCTTGCGCTCTTTGTCCTGGCGCCCTTTTTCCCCATGATTTACAATACCACGGACAAGGTACGGGGGCTTGCTGCCGGCTTTATCCGTATTGTGGCGATTTATATTCCTGTCAATGCTTTCCTGAACACCTGTTATTTTACCATCAGAGCGGGAGGCAGGACGGTCATCACGTTTTTGTTTGACAGCGTATTTATATGGGTGGTCAGCATCCCCTGCGCATATTTCTTAAGCCGTTACACGGATATGCCCATTGTGCCGCTGTATCTGTGCTGCCAGCTGCTTGACCTGATTAAGTGCGTCATCGGCTTTATTATGGTAAAAAAAGGTATGTGGATAAGCAATTTAGTAGAAAAATAATAAAAATTTACAAAACCTATTGACAACGTAGGTTTTGTAGGTGTATAACAGTTTTAACATAAAAACGACCTAACGAGGAGGATACTATTATGGCAAAGGTTTATACATCAGCAGATCAGTTAATCGGAAAGACACCCTTATTGGAGCTCACCCATATTGAGCAGGAATACGGACTGAAAGCAAAAGTCTTAGCAAAGTTAGAGTATTTTAACCCTGCAGGCTCCGTAAAGGACCGTGTTGCAAAGGCCATTCTGGATGACGCAGAAGCAACCGGAAAACTTACCAAAGACTCCGTTATTATTGAACCTACTTCCGGCAACACCGGTATCGGTCTGGCAGCCGTTGCAGCAGCCAGAGGTTACCGCATTATCATCGTAATGCCCGAAACCATGTCTGTAGAAAGAAGACAGCTCATGAAAGCCTACGGCGCAGAATTAGTACTTTCCGAAGGAGCTAAGGGTATGAAGGGTGCGATTGCCAAGGCGGAAGAATTGGCAAAAGAAATTCCCGGTGCATTCATCGCAGGGCAGTTTGTAAATCCTGCTAACCCGAAGGCACATTTTGAAACCACCGGCCCGGAAATTTTTGAAGATACCGACGGCGAAGTAGATGTATTTGTAGCAGGTGTAGGTACCGGCGGTACCGTAACCGGTGTCGGCAAATACTTAAAGTCCAGGAAAGCAGATGTGAAGGTAGTGGCTGTTGAACCTGCTTCTTCCCCTGTATTATCCAAAGGAACACCCGGTGCACACAAAATTCAGGGTATCGGTGCAGGCTTCGTTCCCGAAGTACTGGATACCAAAGTATATGACGAAATCATTCCGGTGGCAGATGAGGATGCATTCGCTATGGGCAGAAAAATCGGACATAAGGAAGGCGTATTAGTCGGTATTTCTTCCGGTGCAGCCGTACATGCAGCAGTAGAACTGGCAAAGCGTCCCGAAAATGAGGGCAAGACCATCGTGGTTCTGCTCCCCGATACCGGTGACAGATACCTGTCCACAGCTCTGTTTGCAGAATAAAGCGGCGCACACATAAGAAAAAGAAGGTAACTAACTCAGGGAACTCCTTAAATAAAATGAAACGGAAAAGAAGCGATTAGAAAAATCCAATCGCTTCTTTTTATATAATTTTCTAAGGAAAAAAATGTTCTGTAAGACGGGCTGCCTTGAGCGATCGTAAGAATTATGGTATACTGGTAAAAGCAATATGCAAGGGGACAGAATCATATTGTGTGAACAGGAGGAACCCATACAATGAAAAAAATCATGAAAAAAATTGCGGCAATGACAGGAGCATTGCTGCTCGGGACGGTTGCACTCGCCGGAATCCCGGGACTTACCGCAAGAGCAGATGAAGTAATGATACAAAAACCGAATCTTGTGGTGTACGAGGGTGATGTTTTGAAGGATGCAAGTTGTATTATCTATGCAAAGCCGGGAAAAGCACAAAGGGTGTTGGAAATAGCTGCTCAGGGTGACGATGGTTCCATGGAAGAAATGGCGGAATGCTTATTGCATGGAAACATAAGCAGTGATTTTATAATGATGAATTCGAAGCAGGATTATGCAGTTATCGCACCGGAAGAGGGATATACAGGCCACATTGTCCGCATATTCATGGATGCAACTTATCCGGCGGGAAGCTATATTTACATTCTGGAGCCCTACAAGGCGGGAACGGCAACTGATACCTATGTGGAACCTGCCTGGCTGACAGCATGGAAACAGGTGGAGCAGGATATGGCAAAGCAGATAGAAGATGCAAAGACCGGTGATACGATGGTGCTGGAACTGGGAGAATTTTACAATATTTCAAACGTACGCATGAAGATGCTGGCAGAGAAGAAGGATGTTACCTTTGTACTGCATATTACATACCAGAATGTAAAATATAGCCTGACTGTGGAGCCGGGTACTATCACCGATCTTGGTTGTGACTGGTACGGACCGTTGAAGCTTTTGTCTATGTTTCCCAACGAAACGGTAAAATAAGACCGGCATTGTTTAAGCAGAAAGGTACAGAAGGAGAGGTCCCCTGTCCGAAGATATAATTTCGTAAGACAAATGTATAACGGAAAAAGAAGCGGTTGGAAAACCCAATCGCTTCTTTTTATGAGAGAATGTATTATGAAAACTAAAGTCAGTACGCGTTATTCAGTGCCTTTTAAGGCTTCTACCATATCTATCTTTTTATTCTTACGTGACACCATGATGCTCACAAGCAAGGAGACACCAAAGGTCAGTACAATACTGATAAGGTAGCTGGCGGGGTAAATTGCCATGTTCATTTCATATTCTCCGGCAAGCTTTTTTAAGAGATACTGCAGGGCTGCCCTGCCGGCAGGGATACCGATGAGAATACCCAAAAGGGTAACCCAGAGATTCTGGTCAATGAGAAGTGCCCCGATTTTTTTATCCCTAAAGCCCAGTACCTTTAAGGTAGCCATTTCCCGGTAGCGTTCTGTATAGCTCATGACGCCCAGGTTGTAAAGAACCACAATACCTAAAATCATGGCAACAATCACCATCAGGGAAATCATTAAATTCATTATTTCCGTAAATACATCAAAGGAGTCCATAATCATCTGCTTGGACTGGATGCTTTTAATCGCGTCGTCCGCCGCAATATCCTGCTTTTCCACCGCAGTATACAGAGAAGAAAATGTGTAGGGAATTTTCAGTGTATCTGCATAGGAAGCGGTCACAACGACGTTTTCCGACATGGAATGCAGGATGCCGGCTACCCGGAGTGTATAGGTATCGTCCGAGCCGTAAGGGTTGACGGTGAAGGTGTCCCCCACCTTTAGGTTTCTGTCCTCGGCAATACGGGAACAGATGTAAGCACCGTCATTTTGTAAGGCAACGGTGTTTGACTGCCGGTCGATAAAACGGACTGTGTCGTGGGTAATGTCATAAATATCCAGGGAAACCGCTTTGTCTCCTGATTGAATGCTTACGGAAGCGCTGCGGTCTGCGTTGTATTCGTTAAGCAGGCGGTCTGCGTCCGCCTCCGTGGCATCTTCCGTTAAAAAGATGCGGGAAGCATAATTGGTGGCGGTCCCAAAGGAGATGTCTAAAAACTCATCCATGGTATCGCGCATACCCAGACACCCTACCATAATGGTCATACAGCCGATAATGCCAATCAGGCTCATGGCGGTGCGGGATTTATGCCGTATGGTATCACGCAGGTTCCAGCGGGTGCCGAAAGGCAGCATATGGAAAAGCCGCGTGCGCTCGATGAACAGGTTTTTCATTTTCTTCGGCGTATAAGGCCGCAGGGCATCGGCAGCTGTTCCCTTCAGCATTTCTTTCACGGATAAAAAGCCGATAAGGGTAAGCAGGATAAGAATGCCGATTAAAATATAAATGCAGAATCCGGGTAGATACAGATCCCAGGTGGGCATATCTAAGTAAGTACCCATGGAACCGGAAGGGTTCATAATATACCAGGCAAGAAAATACCCGAAGCCGATACCGAGGGCGGAACCAATCAGACCGATGGTAAAGGCATAGGATGTATAATGCCGCAGGATACGTCTGTCTTTGAAGCCAAGCGCCTTTAAGGTGCCAATCTGCGTTTTTTCCTTGGAGGTAATGCGGTGCATAGTGGTAACCATGGTTAAAATGGCAATTACAAGGAAAAGAACCGGAAGCACGGAGCCCATGGTCCTGCCTTCTTCTTTTTCTCCGTTTGCCTGGGCATAGGAGACGGTTTCATCCTTTGTCAGAATAAGAGAAGTGGACTGCAAGGCATCATCCACGTTTTCTGTGAAAATCTCTTTGGATAAAGTAGAAATCACATTGAGCTGCGGATAAAAGGCAAATCCCATGGCGTTCTCGTACATTGCGGGAGAGATGTAGGCAAAGCCGAAGTTTGTGTAATCCGGCATAAGCTGGCTTTCATCCCGGACATTTATCAGGTATTCCCCGGATTTTATAAGACCCTCTACATGCCCCTGTATTTCCTTATTTGCATACAGAAAGGTAAGGGTATCACCAACGGAAATATTGTTGGCGGCGGCATATTTGTCGGAAAGCCAGATGCCGTCCTTACTGTCTTTCTCATAAGCATTGCCTTCCATTAACAGAAAACCGGAAACCTCCGCGTTTTCCGTTACCGTCAGGGCAACGCTTTCATCCTGTTTTTCCTTTACATCCACTTGAATGGAAAGATAACGGGATACCGCATCCACACCGTCAAGGGCTGCAATTTTATCGGCGTCCTCCGAAGAAAAACCTTTTTCGGAGACAATCCGGTAGTCGGCAAAGCCGGTGGCATCAAACAGGTAAGCGGTGTTTTTATCAATACTGTACCATTCCATGTTCATGCCCACAAAGACTCCGATGCCGAGGGCTATCATAATAATCATGGAAAGAAACTGCGCCCGGTAAAGACCCATGGTGCGAAAGAGCTTTCTTATTAACATGGGGTACCTCCTTACCAGTCGATTTCATCGGCAGGTGTAGGATTTGACTGTTCCTCGCTGGAAACTATCTTACCGTTTTTTACACGGATAACTACATCCGCCATTTTGGCTATATTCTGGTTATGTGTAACGATGACTATGGTTTTTCCATATTCCCGTGCCATTTTCAAGAGTAATTTCAGAACCAGTACACCGGTTTCGGAATCAAGAGCGCCGGTAGGTTCATCACAAAGTAAGATTTTCGGGTTTTTGGCAAGTGCCCTGGCAATGGAGACACGCTGCTGTTCGCCGCCGGAAAGCTCGGACGGGAAATTCTTCAGATGGTCTTCCAGTCCCACTTCCTTTAACATTTCCGTAGCGGAAAGGGCATTGGGAGCGATTTCTTTTACCAGGGTAACATTTTCATGTACCGTTAATGTCGGTATCAGGTTATAAAACTGAAATACAAAGCCGACCGTGGAAGCACGGTAATCGGCAAGTTCATTTCCGGACAGGCCGGAAATATCTTTTCCGTTTACGGTTATTTTGCCTTCGGTGGGGCTGTCCAGTCCGCCAAGAAGGTTTAACAGAGTACTTTTTCCGGCACCGCTGGGGCCTAAGATAACAACGAATTTACCTTCTTCCAAAGACATATTTACATGGTCAAGAGCTTTTTGCTTGTGATCGCCGTTTTCATAGATACGGCTCACATCCTCAAATGTAATAAGAGACATAATACCCTCCTCAAAATCAACGGTTAGCATAAACTAACCAATGGTAAAAAGAAGAGGAAGACGCATTTCGGTGCGCCTTCCTGTTTCAATCAATGCTTGTGACAGGTGCCGCCCATGGCACAATGGCTACAGCTTCCGCCGCAGGAGGACTTGCCTGCTTTCTTATCCTTAATCATGCTTTTAATAATAGCTATTACAACGAGAACAAGAATCAGGGTAATGATGATGGTTGCGATGTTTTCCGTAATCCATGTCAGCATATGAAAGACTCCTTTCTAATAGCGTTTTTCTTATTTAAGCTTGGTTGTAAGCTTGGTAGCTTCCTTGTAAGGTCTTACAAGCTGATAAATCATGGCAGCCAGAAGAACGATAGCTACGATTAAACCAAGTACATTTAAGTTGCCTGTGAAGGCATTACCAAACTGTTCTACTAACAGAGCAATTACATAAGCAAATCCACACTGATATCCGATAGCGAACCAGGTCCACTTTGCGTTGTTCATCTCTCTCTTGATAGCACCGATAGCTGCGAAACAGGGAGCACACAGCAGGTTGAATACTAAGAAGGAGTAGCCGCTTACCTGAGTAAATGCAGCAGCTAAGTTAGCATATACATTGCCGTCTCCGCCACCGTAGAGGATACCGAGGGTACCAACAATGTTTTCCTTTGCAACAAGACCGGTGATAGATGCAACAGCTGCCTGCCAGTTGCCCCAGCCAAGAGGAATGAAAATCCATGCAATTACATTACCGATAGCTGCCAGGATGGAGCTGTCGATTTCGTCTTCGGCAAGCATACGGAAGGTTCCGTCAACAAATCCGAAGTAAGTGGTGAACCATACAAGGATGGTGGAAAGGGTAATAATGGTACCGGCTTTCTTAATGAAGGACCAGCCGCGCTCCCACATGGAACGAAGTACGTTGCCAAGGGTAGGCATATGGTATGCAGGAAGCTCCATAACGAAGGGGGCGGGGTCGCCTGCAAACATCTTGGTCTTCTTTAACATAATACCGGAAATAATGATTGCTGCCATACCTACAAAGTATGAAGATGTTGCAACCCATGCGGAACCACCGAAAATTGCACCGGCAATCATGCCAATGAAAGGAACTTTCGCACCGCAGGGGATAAAGGTTGTTGTCATAATGGTCATACGACGGTCACGTTCATTTTCAATGGTTCTGGATGCCATGATACCCGGCACACCACAACCGGTACCTACCAACATAGGAATGAAGGACTTACCGGAAAGACCAAACTTACGGAAGATACGGTCAAGCACGAATGCGATACGGGACATATAACCGCAGGCTTCCAGGAAGGCCAGTAAGAAGAACAGTACCAGCATCTGGGGAACGAAACCAAGTACTGCACCGACACCGGCGATAATACCGTCAAGGATAAGACCCTTTAACCAGTCGGCTGCACCGGCAGCATCCAGCAGCTTTTCAAATAAAACAGGGATACCGGGAACCCAGGTGCCATAGGCGGAAGTATCGGGAGCACCGTATGCTTCCTTATATTCAGTATTCAGATATTCATCTACAGCAGTCTGTAAATCTGCTTTACCAACTTCGGGAGTATCGGTAATCTCCAATGTTTCTTCATCAACTACTTCATAGGTTGCAGCTGCATCATCGGGAGTTAAGGAAACCAATTCTTCCAGAGCTGCCTTAGCGCCTTCCTCTGTGTATTCCTCAGACTCTGCATCCAGAGCATCGGCAATTTCATCGGTTCCGTATTCGGAAACAAAAGCATCGATAATGGAGTCGGAGTCACCATACTGCTCAGCAGCTTCTTCATAAGCGGAAGTACCGATGCCGAACAGATGCCAGCCATCGCCGAAGAGACCGTCATTTGCCCAGTCGGTAGCGGCAGCGCCGATGGTCTGCATAGCTATGTAGTATACTAAGAACATAATAACGGCAAAGATAGGAAGTCCCAGCCAGCGGTTAGTAACAATCTTATCGATTTTATCAGAGGTGGAAAGCTTTCCGACACTCTTTTTCTTGTAGCATGCCTTGATGATGGAAGAGATATATACATATCTTTCATTGGTAATGATACTTTCGGCATCATCATCCAGTTCCTTCTCGGCTGCCTTGATATCGCTTTCAATGTGGTCTAAGGTTGCTTTTTCGATGCTCAGTTTTGCAAGAACCTTATCGTCACGTTCGAAAATCTTTATTGCATACCAGCGTTGCTGTTCTT
The DNA here is from genome assembly GCA_000434615.1 of Clostridium sp. CAG:510. GTDB lineage: Bacteria > Bacillota > Clostridia > Lachnospirales > Lachnospiraceae > Acetatifactor. The sequence goes on along the minus strand of FR880791.1, from coordinate 17,191 downwards.
CCGGTAAATCATGAAGGGCAGCTTCCTCAATATGGGCAATGGCATGTTCAACCACGCCTGAGAAAGTATGCATGGGAACGGTCTTGGTATTCTTTGCTGCGTCGATGGCTGCATCGGCAGCTTCCATAATACCGGTTCCCTTCAGAGCGGAGATTTCCACTACCTTACAGCCTAACTGACGGGAAAGCTCATCCAGATGAATGATGTCTCCGTTTTTCTTAACCAGGTCAATCATGTTGATAGCAACCACAACAGGAATGCCAAGCTCGGTAAGCTGTGTGGTCAGATATAAGTTACGCTCCAGGTTGGTACCGTCGATGATGTTTAAGATAACATCGGGACGTTCGCCAATCAGATAATTACGTGCAACAACTTCCTCCAGTGTGTAAGGAGAAAGGGAATAAATACCGGGAAGGTCAGTTACGATGACGCCATCGTGCTTCTTTAATTTACCTTCCTTTTTCTCTACCGTAACACCCGGCCAGTTACCAACGAACTGGTTGGAACCGGTGAGAGCATTGAACAATGTGGTTTTACCACAGTTAGGATTACCCGCAAGGGCTATTCGCAAATCCATTTTATCATCCTCTCTTTCTAAAATACAATTCCTTATTCCACTTCAATCATTTCAGCATCGGCTTTTCTTAAAGAAAGCTCATAGCCGCGAACGGTAATCTCTACGGGATCGCCTAAAGGAGCTACTTTTCTGATGTAAACTTCTGTACCTTTGGTAAGACCCATATCCATGATACGGCGCTTAACAGCACCCTCTCCATGGAGTTTGACGATTTTTACGGTTTCGCCGATTTTCGTCTCTTTCAACGTTTTCATGTTTTATCCTCCTCTTCTCTCATAAAAACCAGGTCATCAGACCATAATTTTCCTTGCCATTTCCTGGTCTATTGCAACACGGGATTCTTTTACATTAACAATGACATTTCCTCCCAGTGTGTTCACGATGGTAACAGTTCCACCTACGACAAAACCTAAGTTTTCGAGGTGTTTTTTAACTTCGGGGCTGCCTCCGATTTTCTTAATGGTATTCTCTTCCCCGACATCCGCAAGATTCAGTGGCATCATAAGCATTCCTCACTTTTTGATTAGCACAAACTAACTGTTTGCGCTTAAAAAAGGTTAGCTCTTGCTAACTTCTTAATTATAATATGCGCGATATCGGAATTTGTCAACCATAAATTATACAACTTGAAATTTTTTTTGTTTAATGATAGCATAGGATTATTAACGACAATGGGTTATGTATGAAAGGGAGTATGGCATATGCGTTTACAGGAATCCGGAGAGATGTATTTGGAAACAATACATATTCTTTCTCAGAAAAACAACGAAGTTCGTTCACTTGATGTGGCAGAGTATATGGGCTTTTCCAAACCCAGTGTCAGCCGTGCGGTTCGTATTCTGAAAGAGGGCGGTTACCTTCTGATGGATGAGAACGGGTTCCTGACATTGACCGATGCCGGAAAAGAGGTAGCGGTAAAGATTTATGACCGCCATACCACACTGACCGCCATGCTGGTAAATTTGGGAGTGGACGAAGAAACAGCAGCAGAAGATGCCTGCAAAATGGAGCATGATATCAGCGACAAATCCTTTGCGGCGATTAAAAAGCATCTGCGCAACGAACATCATCAGGACGTATAAAAAAGCTGTCTGCAATTCAGGTTGCAGGCAGCTTTTTTGTTATACTCAGGGCAGATGCAGCGTGTATACCGCATTCGCCGGAAACTCAGCGCTTGATACGTTTGTCCAGACGGGCTGCCAGGTGTGTACCGATGCTCTGGAACACCTGAACCAGCAGGATGAGGATGATAACCGCAAACAGCATGACCAGATATTTGTAACGGTAGTAGCCGTAGTTGATGGCGATTTTACCGAGTCCGCCGCCGCCGATGATACCGCTCATGGCGGTGTAGCCCAAAATGGTGGTAATGGCAATGGTAGCATTGGAAATCAGGGAGGGTACGCTTTCGGGAATCATGACCTTCGTAATGATCTGAAAAGGGGAAGCACCCATACTCTGCGCTGTTTCAATAATATTGGGATTTAATTCCCTGAGACTGCTTTCTACAAGTCTTGCCACAAAAGGAAATGCAGCAATAACCAGAGGCACGATGGAAGCCGTAGTACCTACGGTGGTGCCCACAATCAGTCTGGTGAGCGGGAATACCATAATCATCAGAATCAGAAACGGAACGGAACGAAGCAGGTTGATGATGACATTCAGCACGCCAAGCAGCCATTTGGGAAGGGGCAGTACACCGTCCTTTTCACCGACCACCAAAAGCACACCAAGGGGCATGCCGATGATAAAAGCAAACAGGGTGGAGAGAACCGTTACATAAAAGGTTTCCCACAGGGCAAGGGGCATATCTTCTCTTAAAATAGTGAGAGCTTCGTCAATTACTTCCGGTGCAAATAAATTATTGAACATCCTTTGTCACCTCCTGAACTAAGACATTTTCTTTCCGGGACAGATAAGCGGTGGCTTCTTTTACCACGCCTTCATCGGAAGGGAGTCCCAAAAGCATGTTGCCGTACACTTTGTCGCCGATACAGCGGGTGGAGGCATACAGGATATTGGCGGCAATGCCTTTGTCAATCGCCATCTGGGTAATCAGGGGAGAACCGGCGGCAAGGGCACCGTTAAATACCACACGCAGGACATGATCCCCGGTAAGCCCCGGAAGGAAATCCTTTGTGTTGTCCGGCATAACCAGGCGTCTTGCAGCTTCGGACTTCGGATGGGCAAATACAGTGGAAACCTCGCCTTCCTCCGCTACTTCGCCATTGTCCAGAATAGCTACCTTGTTGCAGATTTCCTCTACTACGCTCATCTGGTGGGTGATGACGATAACCGTAATGCCGAGACGCGTGTTGATATCGCGGATAAGCTCTAAGATGGAGTGAGTGGTCTTGGGGTCAAGTGCGCTGGTGGCCTCGTCGCAGAGCAGCACCTTGGGCTGCGTTGCCAGAGCACGGGCAATGGCAATACGCTGCTGCTGACCGCCGGAAAGCTGTGCGGGATATGCATTGGCTTTGTCGGGAAGACCGACAATTTCCAGAAGCTCAAGGGCTTTTTTCTTTGCTTCTTCCGTCTTGACACCTGCAAGCTTTAAGGGAAACATGATGTTCTTTAAGCAGGTTTTCTGCATCAGCAGGTTAAAGCCCTGGAAAATCATGGTGATTTCCCGACGGATGCTTCGCAGCTCCTTCGGAGAAAGTTCGCCGATATTCTTTTTATCAATGAGAACGGAACCTTCCGTGGGACGCTCCAGCATATTGATACAACGCACCAGTGTACTCTTTCCCGCACCGCTCATACCGATGATACCGTAGATATCGCCGTCTTCTATGGTCAGGGAAATGTTTTTCAGAGCATCTACTTTTCCGTCGGAGGTCTGAAAGACCTTGGAAAGGTTTTTGATTTCAATCATGATTAATCTCCTACAATATTCAAAAGGCACATCGGTCAATGGGCCGATGTGCCGTCTGTAACCTATTCCTATAGGGTACTATTATTTTTTGATTGCGTCAAGAGTTGTCTGCTTGCCACCGTAAAGACCCATGGGCTCTACATGAACAGCCAGTACGGAAACAACGTGGGTGTTGTTTTCTGCATTGAAGTCTTCCAGATAAGGAAGATGCTGGAAATAGTTGGAATCCACTTCACCGCTGTCAACTACCTTGTTGGGCTGTACATAGTCGGTGTATTCGATGATGTTAAGGGTGACATTCTTTTCAGCTAAGATATCCTTTACTACGGAAAGCACTTCTGCATGAGGAGAAGGGGTAGCTGCTACGGAGATGGTGGTTCCGCTTAATGCATCGTAATCAACGGTTTCATCGTAGCCGTCGCCGGGATTTTCTACAACACTGATAACAGCGCCGTCATAGTTTGCTGCAATGTAATCTGCAACCTGCTTGCTGGAAAGAGCTGCAACCAAAGCCTTGGTCTTGTCGGTTTCTTCGTTGCCTTCCTTAACGGCTAAGATGTTGCTGTATGCGGAAGAGGAACCTTCCATTACTAAAGCATCGGTGGTAGGATTGATGCCGGCGGGCAGTGCGTAGTTGCTGTTAATGACTGCATAGTCAACATCCTGCAATACATTGGGAAGCTGTGCGGCTTCTACTTCGTTGAAAGTAATGTTGTAAGGATTTTCTTCGATATCCTTAATAGTTGCGGTGATACCGGCGCCTTCTTTTAAGGTGATATAACCCTGGTCTGCTAAAAGCAGAAGTGCGCGGGCTTCGTTTGTGGTATCGTTAGGAACTGCAATGGTGACGCCTGATGCACTTTTACCGCATCCGGCTAAGGACAGTGTCAGGACAGCGGCCAGGGCTGTTGTAACAATGGCTGATAATTTCTTTCTCATAATTTTTCTCCCTCTTTCTCTTCGGTGTTGTACCGAAACATTTAGTTTATAAACTGTATTATACAAAGATTTTACATTTTGTATAATATGTGAAACGAATAAGCAGCTATAGGATGAACCTATAATTTAAGATACTTTTTGATTTCCTCTATATATAAGCGTCCCATTTTGGAGAGCAGGGTGTTTTTGCGGATGATGTACCCGATTTCCATGGTGTCGTCCACCGCCTTGTCCTCGGCTTCAAAAGGAACGGCAAGATAATCGTCGCCGTTTAATTCCTCACAGATGATACCGGAGCAGAGAGTGTAGCCGTTTAAGCCGATCATCAGATTTAACATGGTTGCCCGGTCGTTTGCTTTGATGATGCGGGGATATTCGCAGGTGCTTAAGATTTCCTCTGCATAATAAAAGGAAGAGGACTCGCCCTGTTCAAAGGAAAGACAGGGATACTGCTGCAGTTCGGGCAGAGTTATGCTTTTCTGCTTTGCCAGCGGGTGGCCTTTCCAAAGGTAAACGTAGGGCTTACAGTGGATAATGCTATGAAATTCCAACTGCTGTGAGGATAAGATTTTCAAAAGCGCCTTCCGGTTAAAATCACTCAGATACAGGATGCCGATTTCGCTCCGCATGGTGCTCACATCGTCGATGACTTCCTTTGTCTTGGTTTCTCTTATGGCAAATTCGTACTTGGAGGTATCGAAGGTTTTTACCATTTCCACAAAGGCTTTTACCGCAAAAGAATAGTGCTGGGTGGAAACTCCGAATTTTTTCTTCAAGTTGCCGGCCTTGCCGTATTTTTCTAAAAGCTCCTTATACTGGGCATAGACCTGGCGGGCATAGAGGAGAAATTCCGTACCGTCATTTGTAAGCGTCACGCCCCTGCCGCTGCGGTTGAAAATGGTAATCCCCAGCTCCTTTTCCAGTTCCTTTACGGCGCCCGTCAGGGACGGTTGCGCCACATATAAAATTTCGGCGGCTTTGTTTAACGAACCGCATTCCGAAATGGTGATGACATAATTAAGCTGTTGCAGAGTCATGGAAGAACCTTCTTTCTGTCAGTTTTTTCTACCATGATTATAAGGAAGAAGTCCGTATTCTGGCAAGAGGGGATTTGCCCGGTTGACAGAAAAAAACACAATGCGTATACTTTAAGAACAGAAAGAAAAACGAGGTTTCTATATATATGGAAAAGAAAGCAATTATTGCCATGAGCGGAGGTGTGGACTCTTCCGTAGCGGCATATCTGATGAAAAAGGACGGTTTTGACTGTATAGGCGTCACCATGAAGCTGTTTACCAACGATGAAATCGGCGTGTCCAGAGAGCATACCTGCTGTTCCCTCGATGATGTGGAGGATGCCAGAAATGTGACGCATAAGCTGGATATGCCTTACTATGTGTTCAATTTCGCCGATAAATTTGAAACGGACGTCATAGACCGCTTTGTCTGTGCCTACGAGCACGGCTGTACACCCAATCCCTGCATCGACTGTAACCGCTTCTTAAAGTTTGATAAATTGTACCATCGGGCACAGGAGCTGGGCTGTGATTACGTGGTAACCGGTCATTATGCCCGCATAGAGCAGGACGAAAAAACAGGACGATTCTTATTAAAAAAGGGACTGGACTCCACCAAAGACCAGGGCTATGTACTGTATGCCATGACCCAGGAGCAGCTTGCCCATACCATTTTTCCACTGGGCGCCATGAACAAGACGGAAACCAGACAGATTGCCGAGGAGCAGGATTTCATCAACGCCAGAAAGCATGACAGCCAGGATATCTGCTTTGTCCAGAACGGCTGCTACGCGGATTTCATTCAAAAATATACCGGTAAAAATTACCCCGGGGGCGATTTCGTGGATATAAACGGCAATGTACTTGGAAGACATAAGGGTATCATCCGCTATACCATCGGGCAGCGCAAAGGACTGGGACTTGCCTTAAAAGAGCCCATGTATGTAAAAGAGGTGAACACGGAAAACAACACGGTAGTGCTGGCAAGGGAGGAAGAGCTTTACGACAAAGTCCTGACTGCCGATGATGTGAACCTGATTTCCGTGGAAGAAATCAAAGAGCCCATGCGTGTGAAGGCAAAGGTGCGTTACCGCCAGCCGGAGCAGTGGGCGACCGTGACCCAGACCGGAGCGGACGAAATCCGGGTGGAATTCGACGAGCCCCAGAGAGCCATTACCAAAGGACAGTCCGTGGTTTTGTACGACGGCGATGTCATTGTGGGCGGCGGTACCATCAAAACCGTGGGCGAAGTGTAAAATTTTCCTTTGCGGACGAAAAAAGTTATGCTATAATGAGCTGTGCTCACAAGAAAGCACAGATGCCCGCAAGGGCTTTTGGAGATGTACTCAAGTGGTGAAGAGATCGCTCTCGAAAAGCGACAGGTCGGCACAACCGGCGCGAGGGTTCGACCCCCTCCATCTCCGTTAAAAATTAAGCAAAATAAAAGGCGTGGACTGCGAACCATGCCTTTTATTTTTGTATATTTTGTGGTAAAATAAATAGCGATAAATTTTATACAGGAGGGCAAACGGATGATTAGAATCGGAATGCTGACAAGCGGCGGGGACTGCCAGGCATTGAACGCAGCTATGCGCGGCGTGGTAAAGACCCTGGTAAACAGCGGGGAAAAGGTAGAAATTTATGGTTTTCTGGATGGATACAGAGGTCTTATTTATGGAAATTACAGAATGCTTACGGGCAAAGATTTTTCCGGCATTCTCACTGTGGGCGGTACGATTTTGGGTACATCCCGTACACCCTTCAAACTCATTCATGAGCCGGACGAAAACGGCATTGACAAAGTAGAGTCCATGAAGAAAAACTACAAGAAGCTGAAGCTGGACTGTCTGGTGATCTTAGGCGGCAACGGCACCCACAAGACCGCAAATCTTCTTCGTGAAGAAGGCTTGAATGTGGTAACCCTGCCCAAGACCATTGATAATGATTTGTGGGGTACGGATATGACCTTCGGTTTCCAGAGTGCGGTTGATATTGCAACAAATGCCATTGACTGCATTCATACCACTGCGGCGTCCCACGGCAGAGTTTTCATTGTAGAAGTTATGGGACACAAGGTAGGCTGGCTGACCCTGAATGCCGGTATGGCAGGCGGTGCGGACATCATCCTTATCCCTGAAATTCCTTATGATATTGATAAAGTAGCGGAAGCCATTGAGAAACATCATGAAAATGGCAGCCGTTTCACCATTATTGCAGTGGCAGAGGGTGCCATTTCCAAAGAAGACGCCAAGCTTTCCAAGAAAGAGTACAAGGAGAAACTGCGCAATCGTCCTTATCCTTCCGTTTCCTATGAAGTGGCAGCACAGATTCAGGAAAAGACCGGCAGGGAAGTCCGCGTAACCGTACCCGGACATGTGCAGAGAGGCGGCAGCCCCGACCCTTACGACAGAGTACTTGCCAGCAGACTGGGTTCTGAAGCAGGCAAATTGATTCTGGACGGAGAATACGGCTTCATGGTAGGTTACAAGAACCGTGAAATCGTAAAGGTTCCTCTTGAAGAGGTAGCCGGTAAGTTAAAAACCGTATCTCCCGATGCAAGCATCGTAAAGGAAGGAAAGTTGCTGGGCATCTGCTTCGGCGATTAAGGGTATTATGTCTTATACAGCTCTTTACAGAAAGTTCCGCCCGGCGAAATTCGAGGATGTCAAAGGGCAGGAGCATATTGTAACGACCTTGAAAAACCAGATTAAGGCAAACCGTATCGGACATGCCTATCTGTTTACGGGCACCCGTGGTACCGGTAAAACCACGATTGCCAAAATTTTTGCAAGGTCTGTAAATTGTGAAAATCCCATAGACGGAAGTCCCTGCGGAGAATGTGCCGTATGTAAGGCGATTGCCGCCGGGGCGTCCATGAACGTGATCGAAATCGACGCGGCGTCCAACAACAGCGTGGACAATATCCGTGAGATTGTGGATGAAGTATCGTACTCTCCCGCTGAGGGAAAGTATAAGGTTTATATTATCGATGAAGTGCATATGTTGTCCATAGGAGCATTCAATGCACTGCTGAAAACACTGGAGGAGCCGCCTTCTTACGTTATTTTTATACTGGCGACCACGGAAGTCCATAAAATTCCCGTGACCATTCTTTCCCGGTGCCAGCGCTACGATTTCCGAAGGATTTCCATTGACACCATTGCGGACCGCATGCGGGAGCTGATGGATGCCGAGCACGTACAGATTGAAGAACGGGCGCTCCGCTACATTGCGAAAGCGGCGGACGGCTCCATGCGTGATGGCTTAAGCCTTCTGGACCAGTGCATTGCATTCCATTTAGGACAGGAACTGACCTACGACAAGGTGCTTGACGTACTGGGCGCCGTGGATACGGAGGTATTCAGCCGGCTGTTCCGCAGTCTGCTTGCCGCAGATGCTTTAAAGTGCATTACCATATTGGAAGAAATTGTCATGCAGGGAAGGGAGCTGGTGCAGTTTGTAAGCGATTTTGCCTGGTACATGCGCAACCTGATGCTGGCAAAATCCACGGATGAAATCGAGGATGTTATCGATGTTTCTTCCGAAAATCTTGCCCGCCTGAAGGAAGAGGCGGAAATGGCGGATATGGAAACGATTATGCGCTATATCCGTATCTTTTCCGAGCTTTCCAATCAGGTACGGTATGCTTCCCAGAAGCGTATTCTCATTGAACTGGCGCTCATCAAAATGTGCAGACCCGCCATGGAAACTTCGCAGGATGCCATTTTAGACCGCATCCGGCAACTGGAGGACAAAATGGAGCACGCATCCTTTCTTCCGGAGGGAATGACGCCTGATATGTTTATGACTTCTCAACCGGGGGCGCCTGCGGTAAAGAAAGCACGTCCTGAGCTTCCCAAGGCAATACCGGAGGAAGTGGAAAAAATTGTAAAAAGCTGGCCGTCCATCGTAGGGGATGCGGACAATCCCATGAAGACGTATTTAAAAACGGCACGTTTAAGCCTCGGCGGAGACAACCGTCTTATGGTGGTGCTGCCGGACGGACTGGCAAGTGATTATTTCCAGCAGAATGAAGAAAACAGAGAGGCGCTGAAACGCCTTTTGGGTGATTTTTCCGGAAAGGATGTGGATGTGAACTTCCAGTCCGTGAAATCGGAAAGAGAGTTTGAAGACTCCTTTGTGGACATTTCCAAGATACTCAATATGGAAGTGGAAGTGGAGGACTAAATCTTCTTATAAAGTTAAACAGATGATGTGAATAAAAAGTAAAAAATGCAGGAGGATATGACAAAATGGCAAAAAGAGGTGGCTTTCCGGGAGGCGCAATGCCCGGCAACATGAGTAATCTGATGAAACAGGCACAGAGAATGCAGCGTCAGATGGAAGAAGGCCAGAAGGAACTGGAAACAAAAGAATTCACGGCGGCAGCAGGCGGCGGAGCGGTGGAAGTGACCGTAACCGGTAAAAAAGAAGTGGTAAAGGTGAAACTCGCCGAAGAAGTCGTTGACCCCGAAGATATTGAAATGCTGCAGGATTTAATCGTAGCGGCAACCAACGAAGCGCTCCGTAAGGCAGAAGAAGAAAACGCAGCCATGATGAACCGCATGACAGGCGGACTGGGCGGAGGATTTCCTTTCTAATGGAAATGTACAGCGGTTATATCAATAAGTTAATAGAAGAACTGGCAGCCCTTCCCGGAATCGGCAGCAAATCCGCGCAGAGACTGGCGTTCCACCTGATAAATATGCCCAAGGACAAAGTGGACAGACTGGCAACCACCATTATGGAGGCAAAGGCGAATGTCAGGTACTGCAAGGAATGCTATACCCTGACGGACAAAGAGATCTGTCCCATTTGCGCCAATAAAAACCGCAACCATGCACAGATTATGGTGGTGGAAAACAGCAGGGATTTGGCAGCCTATGAAAAGACCGGCAAATACGAGGGCGTGTACCATGTACTGCATGGCGCCATTTCGCCCATGCTGGGAATAGGCCCGGGTGACATTAAACTGAAAGAGCTGATAAGCAGACTGGAGGGCGACGTGGACGAAGTGATTATCGCCACCAATTCCAGTCTGGAAGGCGAAACTACAGCCATGTATATCAGCAAGCTCATTAAGCCTACGGGCATTAAAGTAACGAGAATTGCCAGCGGCGTGCCGGTGGGCGGCGACCTGGAATACATTGACGAGGTGACACTGCTCCGCGCACTGGAGGGTCGTGTGGAGATGTAATGCGGCTCTATATACTTATGGGGAAAAAGGATCGGAGGATAAGAAAATGTCAGAAGTATCTGTAAAAAAAGAAGAATTCGGAACCACACCGCAGGGAGAAAAGATTTATGCGTACACACTGTCCAACAAAAACGGCATGAGTGTAACCGTATTGAACTTCGGCGCAAACGTAAACAGCATCCGCGTTCCGGACAAAAACGGCAAGGTGGAAGATGTGGTGCTGGGCTTTGACAAACTGGAAAATTATTATGCAAACTACAGCTTTTTCGGAGCAGCGATAGGCCCGATTGCCAACCGTACAGGCGGGGCAAAGTTTACCCTTAACGGAACCGAATACCATCTGGATGTGAATGACGGCGTCAACAATTTACATAGCCATCTGGATAAGGCATTTCATAAGAGAGTCTGGGATGCACAGGTGGGAGAGGACTTTGTAAAGTTTACCTTAAAGGAGGCGGACGGCAGTCTGGGACTTCCCGGTAACCGCAAGGTCAGCCTGGTTTACACCCTGACAGATGACAACCGGATTGAAATGCATTATCATATGGAAAGTGACAGGGACACTGTCTTCAATATGACCAATCACTCTTACTTTAACTTAAAGGGACAGGGTAACGGAAAAATTGAAGACCATGTACTCTGGCTCAAAGCTTCCCACTTTACCCCGGTAGTAAAGGGCAGCATCCCTACCGGAGAGATTGCTCCCGTAGCCGGAACTCCCATGGACTTTACAACGGCGCACAGAGTAGGCGAGCACATTGCGGATGATTACGAGCAGACCAATCTGGCAGGCGGTTACGACCACAACTGGGTAATTGACGATTTTGACGGCAGTCTTAAGCATTTTGCTACCGTAGAAGAGCCGGAAAGCGGAAGAATCATGAAAGCCTACACCAACCTGCCCGGCGTGCAGTTTTATGCGGGCAACTTTATCGGCGAGGAAGAAGGAAAGGGCGGCGCCCTTTACGGAAAGAGAAGCGGTCTCTGTCTGGAAACACAGTTCTATCCCGACACCGCCAATAAGGCGCAGTTCCCGTCTGCAACCTTCGGACCCGACAGAATTTACGATTACAGCACCGTGTACGAATTCGGCGTGAAATAACAAAAGATTATCAAAAATACCCTGCTTACAGGGAAAAGAAAACCGGTCCGGTTACAGGGACCGGTTTTTTTGTGCTCCGGTGTCGAAAACTTATGGGACAGGCTCCCATATTTCGAGGGAATGTGCAAAAGAAAAGGTGTATACTGTCCGCAAAATGAAAGCGGGGGGACGGATATGGAACTGCCAAAGAACCTTATACAGATGGGAAAACCGGACAGAACACACAAGATTTTTGTTGAAGACTACATTATATCCTACATAAAAGAATGGAACCGTGAGTCGGACGGTCAGCCCGCGGGCATTGCATTGTACGGACAGGTTTACAAGGAAAGTAATTACAAATACTACTTTATGTACGGCGCTTCCAGAATTGAAGGCCTTGACAGAAGGGGACCGTATCTTTCCCAGTCCGACCGGGAAGAAATCAACAATGTGGGCAACCGGTATTTTGAAGAATACTCCTTTTTGGGGTGGTGCATTGTCCGGGAAGAACTGCCGGAAACCATTTTTCTGGATACCCGCGGGAAGGCCATTGAAGTGAACGGATATGCCTGCTTCTTTGAAAAGAACGAGAGCATGCTTAATTTCATGCTGGAAATGGACGAACGGGAAAAAAGATGTGCAAGACAGGCGGAAAACAATCCGGAAAATGCTGTTATGGATAACGCATGGGCGGATGCATCACCGGCGGCACAGGACGGACAGGCTGACGGGCAGGCGGAAACAACCGCTTTTCAGGGCGAATACAGCGGCAATTACCGCAGTCTTCCACTGGAAAACCGCATAGCTGCCGCGAAAAAGTCTTCGGATAAAAATGCCGCTTCGGAAAAAACAGCTTCTTATAAAGAGAAAAACAGGCAGATGATAAAGCACTTAGAGCGGTTGAAAATGGCGGCAGCAGCCATGTTTACAGTGCTTTGCGTCATCGGCATCACCACCATAAACGACTCCGATAAAATAGAAGAAATGCAGGTGGCGGCAAGGCAGGTTATTACCGATTTGTCCCAGCAGAAAATTCCGGATGCGGAGAATGACAATGCTCTCACAGCCAATGGCTCGGCGCATACCGCCGGTTCCGGTGACACTGCCCTTACCGGCGGCAACGGTACCGCTCACACCACAGGCATTGACGATGGAAACACCGCAGGCACGGCAACAAACGGCTCTGCCCTTACCGGCGGCAATACGGCAACGGCAAACGGCACCACCACCGGTACCAATGCCACCGGTACATCCGGCACCACCACGGGAAACTCTGCGGATGGCATGCCGTGGCAGGATGTCACCCCGCCGGATGCATTCCCCACCGGCACCACCACCGGAACTACCGGCACCACGCAGACCGCAACGCAGCCGACATCGTATACCATTATGCGGGGCGACACCCTCAATGCCATCTGCCGCAGAAAGTACGGGGATTTGGGCATGGTAAAGCAGGTGTGCGAACTGAACGGCATAAAAAATCCAAATAACATAGAAGTAGGACAAACTATTTTACTTCCCTGATATTTATGTGTTATACTGTGGAGAAGAAAGAGAGTATACCATGGCAGATATCAGGAACTTTAACGGAAACGAATCCAAAACAAAACAGAAAAATCCGCTGCGGAAGCAAAGCAACCTTCGTCTGCTGAAAAATGAAGATACAGCAGATTACAAAGAGAAAATCCGCAAACACCGGCTCAGTAATCTGTACAAGACCACGCTGGTGATTGTGATTTGTGCCGCGGTGGTGCTTCTTTTATTTATTTTATACCGCAATAAAAGATATACGGACTATACGGTAAAAACCACGGTTCCCCAGGTGTTTGTGGGAGGTACGGAAAGCCTGCGTCTGGGAGAAAATATCCTGTCCTACAGTAAGGACGGCGCAAGATGCATGGACTCGGCGGGAAATGTCATCTGGAACCAGACCTATGAAATGCAGAATCCCATCATATCCGTCTGCGAAGATGTGGTTGCCATTGCCGATTACAACGGACGAACCATTTACATACAAAGCTCCGCCAAGCAGCTTGGCACCATTACCACCAATCTTCCCATCCGAAATCTGGAAGTGGCAAGCAACGGTGTCGTATCCGCGGTAGTGGAGGACAGCAAGGTAACCTGGATTTATGTGTTTGACACAGCCGGCAAAGAACTTTTGAAATTCCACATCACCATGGAGCAGACCGGTTATCCCATAGCGGTGAGCCTGTCGCCCAACGCTCTTTTGTGTGCGGTATCTTATTTTTATGTGGATGCAGCGGAAATGAAATCCAGCATTGCTTTTTATAATTTCGATGAATACGGCAAAAACCAGACGGACAATCTGGTAGGTGGCTACGATTATTCCGATACTGTGGTTCCCTGCATCTGCTTTATGAACAACTCGGCGGCGTTCGCCATCGGAGACGACTGCCTGCTCTTCTTTGCGGGTGGACAGAAGCCGGAGCTCAAGACAGTATATTATTTTGATACGGAAATCCGGAGCATTTACCACAACGAAGAATATGTGGGACTGGTGTTTGAAAACCAGACAGGCGACAAAACATACCGTCTCGAAATCTATGATAAAAGCGGCAATCTTGTGAGAAAGCGGGATTTTGACATTGCCTATGATGATATCGTATTTTACCAGGACACTTATACTATCTACAACGAAGAGGCATGCCTTATCGGAACCATGGACGGCAGAATAAAATATAACGGAACTTTTCAGGAAAAGGTAAATCTTCTGATACCCACCGGCAAAGGCTATACCTATACACTGGTGACGGAGGATGCCCTGCAGACAATACAGTTAAAATAGGAAAATAAAAGAGAGATGGAGATACGCATGACAATTAACTGGCTTATTATTTTATGTATTATTTTATTGATATGGAGAATAGTGGAGGGTTTCAACAGGGGCATGGTAAAAGAAATAATATCCTGCGTGTCCCTCATTGTACTGAGTATCGTGGCAATACTTGCCATGACAGCTTTCACCAGATATATGAAGAAAGACATTTTAAGCATGGCGTCCGCCATTATTATCCTGCTTGTGGTACTGCTGGCGCACCGCATACTGGGCATTGTCTTTTTCTCTGCCAAGCTGGTGTCCAAACTTCCGGTCATTCATTCAGCGGATAAACTGCTCGGCGCCGTAGTGGGCGTAGTGGAAACCGCACTGATTATCTGGCTTGTCTTTGCTATGACGGGCAAAATGGGAATGGTCGGTTCCCTGATTGTGGAAAACATTGCGGACAGCCGCATCCTGCAGTTCTTATACAGCCACAACTATCTGCATGCAGTCCTAAACCAGGTGCAGAGAGTGATATCATAAGAAGAGAATAGATAAAAAGTAGAGAAATACGCTTTAAACGATATGGATAAAACACAAGAAGAGACAAGCTTGAAGAAAAATAAAAGGTTCGTAAAACTAAAAATATCAGGAAACATCTTTGTGCTTATGGGGCTGGCTATCATTCTGACTATAGCAGCGTACACATTTATTCTGCAAAGTGCTTATACTAAGACAGCATTGGAAACAGAGATTGCCCGTGATGCGATGAGTGCAGATGCAGTCCATAAGCTGGTGGATGAAAAAATTGACCGGGAGGATTTTTCGCATATCAAGGATCGCTCAGATGAAGATACGCAGTTTTATAAGGATATTTCCTCCTACCTCAATGAAATCAGGACATTGAATTCTACAAGATATATTTACACCGCTACGAGAAACGAAGAAGGAAAATTAATCTATGTTGTTGACGGCCTGGATTCAGATGCCGGAGATGTAAGACATCCTGGGGATTATATAGAGGATGAAATGGTTCCCTATATTGAAAGGGCTCTCTCTGGAGAAAACGTGTATTCCCAGGATATTGTGGACACAACCTGGGGACCCATTTTCACGGTCTGCTATCCGGTACGTTCAAATCTGGATGGAACGGGAGATATTGTAGGTGCATTCTGCATTGAAATGGATATGCAGTCTGCGTATGGTATGGTAGAGAAAACGAAGAAAATCTCTGTGATCTGTGGCGTGATTGTTGGACTGGTGTTGCTGATGATCTGCCTGTGGACCTATTTTGTTTACCGGAAAAGTAAGGAAGAAGAACAGAAGCAAAAGCAGTTATTATTGGAAGCTGCGGAAAAAGCAGATGCTGCAAACAAGGCAAAATCTACATTTTTATTTAACATGAGCCATGACATCCGAACACCAATGAATGCCATCGTTGGATTTACAGATATTGCATTGCATCAAAATTCTGTCGCAGAAATTCATGACAGTCTGGAAAAGGTACGGGAAAGCTCAAAGCATCTGCTTTCGTTGCTGAATGATGTTCTTGATCTCAGTCGTATTGAAAGCGGAAAAGCAGTGTTTTTTCCTGAACCGGTGGATATTACCAAACTGACAGATGATGTTCTGGCAATCATGAATGGACTCCTTTATAACAGGGATTTGAAGTTTGAAGTATACCGTGAAAGGCCAAAGAATCCCTATGTTCTTGCAGATGCTACACGTATTCGCGAAGTCCTGACGAATTTTCTCAGTAATGCTGTGAAATTCACAAAGGATGGTGGAACGGTCACCCTGGATATCAGCAGTCATCCGGGAGAGGATGACAAGCATATTGTAGCCCGCTATATTGTGAAAGATAACGGCATTGGAATGAGTGAGGAGTTTCAGAAAAAACTATTTAAACCATTTTCACAGGAAGATGACAGAGGCGCCAGAACACAATACAAAGGTACAGGGCTTGGAATGGCCATTGCAAAGGAATATGTTGAAATGATGGGTGGAAGCATTGCCGTTGAGAGCCAAAAGGGTGTTGGAACTACTTTCACAGTGGAGATTCCGTTGGAACTGACAGAGCAAGGCATTCGTCAAAAGCAGGAAGAGCCGGTGCATCATGATTTAACAGGAGTCAATGTTCTTATGGCAGAGGATAATGATCTGAATGCGGAGCTTGCTACGGTGATGCTGGAGGATGCAGGCATGGCAGTGACACGGGCATTTGATGGAAAGGAAGCGGTCGAATTATTCAAAAATCATCCACAAGGCACTTACGATATTATTTTGATGGATATTATGATGCCGAACATGGATGGACATCAGGCTGCGAAAACGATTCGTGCAATGGGGACAGAACGACCAGATGCAGCTACGATTCCTATTATTGCCGTGTCTGCAAATGCTTTTGCGGAAGATATAAAGGCTTCATTGGATTCCGGTATGAATGGTCATGTTTCAAAACCGCTTAACATGAAAGAAGTAACCGATACAATCGCAAAATACATTAAGTCTTAGCGAAACTCATCGTTGACAGGTGCTGTTGCCGCGGCTTGCAGCGGAAAAACGCAGCGAAAAAATTGCACCGGAAAAAGTTATTTTTGGTATTGACAAGGGGGACAAGTTGTTTTATTATAAAAGTCCACCGTCTGAGGAACACAAAACGGCCGGTGAAAAAAGTCAAAAAACTTCAAAAAAGTTGTTGACAAACGAAAGAACTCATGG
>FR880790.1 GCA_000434615.1 Clostridium sp. CAG:510 | reverse complement strand
TTTTGCAAAATTTTCTTGTGATAAATTTTATCTTAGGTTCACTGAGTCGGGAATTTTGTTCCTGGATGAAATGCCCGAGTTTTCCGCAAACGTGCTGGAGGTATTGCGGCAGCCTTTGGAGGAGAAAAAAGTGCAGATTGCAAGAACTCAGGGCGTTTACCGGTACCCGGCGGAGTTTATGCTTGTCTGTGCTCTTAATCCCTGTCCCTGCGGATATTTTCCCGACCGTAACCGCTGCCGGTGTACGGAGCCGGAGATCCGGCATTATCTTGGAAAAATTTCAGGACCTATCTTAGACAGGATAGATATCTGCGTGGAGGCAGCGCCGGTTACCATTAAGGATTTGGAAGCCCCGGCTTCCGGATACGACACGAAGACCTTGCGTGTAATGGTAGAAGAGGCAAGAGAAATGCAAAAGAAACGATATAGGGAGACTGCCTATGATTTTAACGGAGAAGTATCCGGCAACGATGTAAAAAAATTCTGCAGACTGGGAGAGAAAGAACAACGTTTTTTGGAACAGGCTTACGAGGCGGGACAGATGAGTGTACGTTCGTATCATAAAATCATTAAACTGGCCAGAACGATTGCGGATTTAGAGCATGCAGACGAAATCAGTGTTGCCCATCTGGCGGAGGCAATCTGTTATCACAGCGGTAAAAGGTTATTTGAAAGACGGAACGAATAATACGAGCGGGGAGGATAGAAAGAAAAGCAAATGACAAAGGAATAGGAAGATAAATGTAGACGGAAGGAGAAACAAATGACAAACAGAAACAGGATTCATATAGCAGAATGGGAAATAGAAAGGGAGCAGTCATATGCCTACTGGCTTATGTGTGCACCGATTGGAGACTCGGCAAAGAGCAGACTGCTTTTGCGGTTTGGGCGTCCAAGCGGTGTTTTTGAAGCTTCGGAAAAGGCATTACTGGATAGCAATTTATCTATTGGAAAAAAGGAAAGATGGATTGCTTATATAAAGGAAAGACAAGAGGAAAATGTCAAGAGAGAGTATGAGGAATTGCAGATAAAGGGCATTTTATTTTATCCGGAATATCATCCGCATTACCCGGCGAAACTGCTGTCCATTCCGGCGCGACCGTTTGGTATCTTTGTAAAAGGAAAGCTGCCTGACGTACGGCAGCGAAGTCTTGCCATTGTGGGAGCAAGGGACTGCTCGGAATACGGACAGTATGTGGCGCAGCATTTTGCGGAAAAAATGGCACAGAATGGAGTGGCAGTAATCAGTGGGCTGGCAAGGGGAATAGACGGTATAGCGCAGAGGGCGGCAATGGAAGCAGGAGGCGAAAGCTTTGGAGTGCTGGGCAGCGGAGCGGATATCTGTTATCCGAAATCCAATGAAAAATTGTATCGCATGTGTATGGAACGTGGCGGTATTCTTTCTACCTATTTACCGGGAACACCGCCCACACCGAACTTATTCCCACCGAGAAACCGTATTATAAGCGGACTGTCGGACGGTATCTTAATCATTGAAGCGAGAGAAAAAAGCGGTACCATTATTACAGCAGATCTGGCACTGGAGCAGGGGAAGGATGTGTTTGTGATACCGGGACGTGTGACGGACAGGCTAAGTGACGGCTGCAACAGTCTAATCCGCCAGGGAGCTTCTCTTATCCAGTCACCGGAGCAGCTTTTGGAAGAACTGCATATAGGGTATGGGAAAGTGCCTGTGACGGGTTATGAGGAAGAGGTGAATCCTCATGAGCAGGGAAAGGAAAGCGGAAAAGTTCAATCTGATAACAGAGAGATATTTTCCCAGTTTACTCTTGAGGAACAGGCCTTTTTACAGTTATTTGATTTGGAACTACTCTCCATAGAGCAAATCAGGAGAAAAATGGTTGCAAATTTATTTCTAAAAAACATTACCCTTCCGCAGACCATGGAAATGCTGATGAAATTTGTGATTATGGGACAACTGCGGGCGGAAGGAGGTTATTATGCAAAAATGATGAGTGGTATTGGAGATAAAAAGTAAGCGTCATTTATTAGATTACTTGTTATAGAGAAGAAAGATAACAAGGTAATTGGGGTGATATGAGAAATTACGCGGATATGAGGAAAAAACTGAAAATCCGCGTAAAGGTAAAAAATAAATTACGCGGATATAAAAGAAAAAGCTGAAAATCCGCGTAAAGAGTAAAAAAATCTTACGCGGATATGGAAGATAATATTAATATCTGCGTATAGCGCATAAATGTATAGAAGAAGGAGAAAAAATATGGAACAATTAGTTAAGATGTTATTGGAAAAGAGGGCTACGTCCATATAATGGTGTAAATTACAATTAAA
>FR880789.1 GCA_000434615.1 Clostridium sp. CAG:510 | reverse complement strand
TGTCGCTAAGATTGCAATTAAAAATTTTACATACCTCATATTTACTCTCTATACTTTCTTATATATTTTGCACAAAAAAGCTTGTATTTTAGCCATCTGTGCAATGGTTAATTAAGTTGCAAACAATGACAAGCTCTTAATAATGGGCGAAAACCGTGTCATTTCTGTTTCAATGCACTTCGTTTTCCAGTCAGAAAGGTACACGAAATAAAACGTCATCCTTTTTTTATGAAGGCGAATCTGTGTCCCATTCTTCCCTATGGCTGCCAACCTCTCATGTCTAACAGGATCATCTTATTTGAAAGAGTCCTAAATTCCTTCGTCCAGCCTACCCATAGTGGGGTGCCGCCTTTGCTCCTTTCCAGGGTCATGCCCTATAAAATATGTCTTAGCGGCTTCGCTCTGCTTTGTCATTGCCTAGAGAGCACTCCTGTAATCCAGCACCAATTGAATCCCTGGCGGACGTTATCTGCTACAGTATGTGCTTTTTTGTTTTATGCTGCTTCTGGTCTGATGATGTCCTTTCGGAACTTTTCTTCATCAAAGTCACAGCCTGTTTGTAATACTACATAGAAGATCCGTATCGCTTTACATGCAACTGCTATCTTTGCCTGCATCCCTCCAAGCGGGTTCTTGGTCCGGTTTCTATAATAAAGAAACACATCCTGAAATGCGGGACTCCAGGTCATCAGTGCAC
>FR880788.1 GCA_000434615.1 Clostridium sp. CAG:510 | reverse complement strand
ATGGTAGGAACGGACGGCATAATCGAATGGCAGGACGAGATGACAGAACCGGACGGCGGTGCGGGCTTCGGAACGGAGAAGATATGGAATTATTTACAAATCAATGGGAATTTGCAAAGACACCTTTTGGGACGGGGCTGGAGGAACTCTCTGCTTATGAGGATAAGTTTGAAAGAGTGGACCTTCCACACGACTGGCTGATTTACGACACCTTAAATCTGTATGAAACATCCACCGGCTGGTACCGGAAGAAGTTTACCGTGAAAAAGGATGCGGAAAAGGTATACAGCATCCGTTTTGACGGCGTGTATATGGACTCTAAGGTTTACATAAACGGAACCCTTTTAGGGGAGTGGAAATATGGTTATTCCACCTTTGAATTCGATATGACAAATCTTTTGAAGGATGGGGAAAATACGATGATGGTGCGCATTGACCATCATGAGCCCAACTCCCGCTGGTATTCCGGCGCGGGTATTTTCCGCAACGTATGGTTCAAGGAAGCGCCCGTGGTGCACCTGACTTCCGACGGTGTTTACATTGCCACAAAAAAATGCGGGGACGACTTCAAACTGGAAATTGAGGCAGAGATTTCCGGTTTGACAAAAACGGACAGTGATGCAGAGGCGTCCGGCATGACAAAAACGGACAGTGATGCAGAGGTGCCCGGCATGACAAAAGCAGGCAATGGCGCAGAGGCTTCCGGCATTGCAAAAGCAGACAGTGACGCAGAGGCTGCTTTGCAGGGAGCAGGAAACGGCAGCGGCAAGGCTTCCGACCTGACCGCCAAGGTGGTTCTTTCCCAGGGCAAAATGATTGTGAAAACCTTTGCCCTTACCTGGAATGCGGAAAAACAGCTTCTTATGGGAGAAGCCATGATTGAAAAGCCCGCACTGTGGGATGCCGAACATCCGGTACTTTACCATGTCAGCGTGGCTCTGGAGAACGGAGATAAGGCAGAATATAACATCGGCTTCCGTGATTTTGTATTTGACCCGGAACAGGGCTTTGTGGCAAACGGTAAACGGGTAAAGCTGCACGGTGTCTGCGAACATCACGATTTGGGCTGCCTGGGTGCGGCATTCCATAAAAAAGCCATGGCGCGTAAGATTGCAACTTTAAAGAAAATGGGTGTCAACGCCATCCGTACTTCCCACAACATGCCGGCGCCGGAGCTGATGGATTTAGCGGATACCATGGGTATGTATATTGTTTCGGAAGCATTCGATATGTGGATGGAGCCCAAGACCGAATACGACTACGCCAGATTTTTCGATGAATGGGCAGAAAAGGACGTGGCAAGCTGGATTCGCAGGGACAGAAACCATCCCTCCGTTATCATGTGGAGTATCGGTAACGAAATTCACGATACCCATGAAGCAGAAGGCGTGGGTCTGACGAAAAGACTGATGGGAGATGTGCTTGTCCATGACCCCAAGAAAAATGCAAGAGTTACCATAGGTTCCAATTATATGCCCTGGCAGGGCGCGCAGAATTGTGCGGATATTGTAAAGCTGGCTGGCTACAACTACGGCGACAACCATTATGATGCACACCATAAAGAACATCCCGACTGGGTGATTTACGGAAGTGAAACTTCCTCCATCGTACAGAGCAGGGGCGTTTACCATTTCCCGCTTTCCCAGCCGATTTTAACGGAAGAAGACGAGCAGTGTTCTTCCCTTGGCAACAGCCGTCCGAGCTGGGCAGCCAAGACAGTGGAGCATTGTATTTCCGTAGATAGAGACAGGGATTTTGCGGCAGGACAGTTTTTGTGGACGGGCTTTGACTATATCGGCGAGCCTACCCCTTACAAGACAAAGAATTCTTATTTCGGTCTGATTGATACGGCAGGCTTCCTGAAGGATGTCTTCTATATGTATCAGGCAGAATGGACGGATTATAAAAAGCATCCTATGGTGCATGTGCTTCCTTACTGGGACTTCAACGAGGGTCAGATGGTGGACGTACGGGTATGCAGCAATGCGCCTAAGGTGGAGGTATTTGTCAATGAGAAATCTCTCGGCGTAAAAGAAATCGACCATGCGCACGGACAGGAGCTGTTCCCCAGCTTCCGGGTGCCTTTCCACAAGGGAAGCCTGCGTGCGGTGGCTTATGATGAAAACGGCAACGTGGTGGTAGAGGATGTGCATAAATCCTTCGGCAATACTGCAGCAATCGAGGTAACTCCGGAATTTGACCATATTGTGGCAGACGGTAAGGACCTTGCTTTCGTGGAAATTTCCGCCCGCGACGAGGACGGCAACCCGGTAGAAAACGCTATGGACTACGTGGAAGTGGAAGTTACCGGCGCCGGACGTCTGATTGGTCTGGACAACGGCGACAGCACGGACTACGACTCCTACAAGGGCACCCGGAGAAAGTTGTTTAACGGCAAGCTTTTAGCCGTGATTGCAGCAAAGAACGAGCCCGGTGAAATTTTTGTTACCGTAAAGCATTTGGGCGAGGCGGGCAAAATTGCACCTGCCATGATTACCCTTTATGCGGGCGAGGCAGCGGAAAAAGCAGAAGCTCCTGTTTGGGAAAATAAGAAGGTTCCTCTCATTACCGGCAGCGCGCTGGCAGCAGAGGGAGAGCCCCTTGTGCCCGTAAGAAAGATTGAAATTGTAGCAGAAGAGGGTCAGACCTTTGATGAAAATAAAACGGAAATGGTAGTGAAGGCTTATCTGTATCCGGCGGATGTTTCCCGCAAGGAAGTAAGTTTTACGGCAACCAACGATGCGGGCATTGTTTCCAATCTGGCAGAACTGGAAGAAATTCCTGTAAGTGAGGCGGAGCGTCTGACTGAGTCCAATACTCACAGAGTTCTGGCTGCAAAATGTTGCATCAGGGCAAAGGGCGACGGCGCATTCCGTCTGCGTGCCACTGTGAAAAACGGCACGGAAAACGTAAAGCTTTTGTCCCAGTTGGAATTCTCCATCAGCGGACTGGGTGAGGCTTACTTAAATCCCTATGAACTGATTGCCGGAGCTCTTTATGCCGACTCTAAGGGTGATATCGGCGGATTTTCCGAAAAGAGCGTGGCAACCGCACAGGAAGGGGAAAGTGTTATTGTATACAAGGGACTGGACTTCGGCGAATTCGGTTCCGACGAAATTACGCTTCCTATTTTTGCCCAGAGCGGTGACCCTCATTACTTAAAGATTTACGAAGGCGTGCCCGGAGAAGAGGGCTGCGAATTAGTGGGCGACCTGGTATACCAGAAGCCCAGCACCTGGGATGTATACAAGCCGGAGACCTACAAGCTGAACCNTATAAAAGCGGGACACCTCAACCCGAACCCGCCGGTTAAAGGGCATCACCACCCTGACTCTCGTGGCAAACAACCAGCGCTACTTTATCAAAGGCTTCGTTTTCACCAAGCTTCAGAAAGCATTTGAAAAAATAGGAGCATTGGAATACAATAACTTGTACGGAGATACCTACAAGGAGACCGCGGATGCCGTGGAAGGCATAGGCAACAATGTTTCCATGGAATATGAAAATATGGATTTCGGAGAAGAAGGCGTAAAGGCAGTGACTGTTTGCGGCCGTACCCCTCTTTCATCCAATACTATTCATATCCGTTTCTTCAAGGAAGACGGCAGCTCCGTAAATCAGATTGTGGAGTTCCCGCACAGTGAGGAATATACGGAAGTAACATTCCCGCTTGAAAAGGTTACGGGCATGACCAAGGTAGGATTTATTTTCCTGCCCGGCTGCCAGTTTGACTTTAAGTGGTTCCGTTTTTCCTAAAGGTAAATTTGCAGAAAAAGGCAGATGACAGGTTTTGCCTACGGATGCTGCAATCCGGGGCTTCAGGAAAGGCACGGACATGAAGTTATTTGTATATAGTTTAAGAGAGTTTGACGAAAAACGATTTTTTGAAAAATGGAGCAGGGAAATGCAGGTTGAGTATGCTTCGGTGGGGGACAAACCCACACCGGAGAATGCAGGACTGGCAGAAGGCTACGATGCCGTCAGCATTATTACCACCCCTGTGGACGAAGAAATTCTGACTATCTGGAAGGAATGCGGCGTAAAATGCGTTTCCACCCGTACCGTTGGTTTTGACCATGTGGACAGAAGGGCAGCGGGCAAATTGGGTATTACCGTTTGCAATGCCACCTATCCGCCCAACGGTGTAGCCAATTACACCATCATGCTGATGCTGATGTGCTGCCGGAAAATGAAACCCATTATGATGCGCGCGGATGTGCAGGATTATACACTGCCCGGCAAAATCGGCGTGGAAATTTCCAATTCCACCGTGGGAGTTATCGGTACCGGTAAAATCGGCCGCACCGTGCTGGAGCATCTGAAAGGCTTTGGCTGCAGGCTGCTTGCGTTTGATTTGTATCCTTCCAAGGAAGCGGCAGAATACGCAGAGTACGTGGATTTGGACACTCTTTATAAGGAAAGCGACATTATTTCCCTGCATATGCCCTCCACGGCGGAAAACTTCCATATGATAAATGCGGACACCATTGCGAAAATGAAGGACGGCGTTATCATCATCAACACAGCCAGAGGCAACCTGATTGACTCAGAAGCCTTGATTAAGGGACTGGAGAGTGAGAAAATCGGGGCAGCGGGTCTGGATGTTATTGAAAATGAGTCCAACCTTTATTATTACGATTTGGTGGGCAAGCCCATGCACAACGAGGAGCTGGCGGTGCTGCGTTCCTTCCCCAATGTCATCGTAACGCCCCACACGGCATTTTACACCGAAGAAGCCATTGACTACATGGTGAAAAACAGCATTTTAGGCTGCCGGTACGCACTGGAAGGCAAAGAAAATCCCTTTGATGTGTCCGATGCGGCGTTTTAACAATCGCATAAGAAATATTCATGTAAAGCAAGGTAACTTATCCTTGCTTTTTCATGTCAATAAAAATATAATAAAATAGTATTTTATTAAAAAAGAGGGAGGTACTTATGTTAGAAAAATTCTTTAAACTCAAAGAAAACAAAACCACCGTCCGTACCGAGGTTGTGGCAGGTATTACCACTTTCATGACCATGGCGTACATCCTGGCGGTAAACCCCAGCATTCTTTCCGCATCCGGCATGGACGCACAGGCAGTTTTAATCGCTACCGCTCTGGCTTCCTTTATCGGAACCATTGCCATGGCGCTGCTTGCCAATTACCCGTTTGCACTGGCACCCGGACTGGGACTCAATGCTTATTTTGCCTACACGGTATGCGGCTCCATGGGATATTCCTGGCAGATTGCACTGTTTGCCGTATTTGTGGAAGGTATCATTTTCATTGTACTGTCACTTACCAATGTGCGTGAGGCTATTTTTAATGCCATTCCTCTTCAGCTTAAGAAGGGCGTTTCCGTTGGTATCGGTTTATTCGTAGCTTTCATCGGTCTGCAGAACGGTAAAATCGTTGTGGACTCTGCTACACTGGTTTCCCTGGTCGATTTCAGACAGGATTTCCACACTGTCGGTATTTCCGCACTGCTTGCGATTATCGGTACTTTTATCATCGCAATTTTATATGTAAAGAAGGTTCGCGGCGCTATCCTGATCGGTATCTTCGCAACCTGGATTTTAGGTATTATCTGCCAGTTTACCGGTATTTACACCGTGGTTCCCGAAGCAGGTTACTACTCTTTAATTCCTGCATGGAGCAGCTTTAATTTAGGTGCGATTTCTTCCACCTTCGGTCAGTGCTTTAAGGCTGACTTCAACGGACTCAAGATTTTTGACTTTATTGCCATTGTATTTTCTTTCCTGTTTGTAGATATTTTTGATACTCTCGGAACCTTGATCGGTTGTGCAAACAAGGCAGATATGCTTGACAAGGATGGCAAGCTGCCCCGCATCAAAGAGGCTCTTTTGGCAGATGCTATTGCAACCAGTGCAGGTGCCGTACTCGGTACTTCCACCACCACTACCTTCGTAGAAAGCTCTGCAGGTGTGGCAGAAGGCGGCAGAACCGGTCTTTCTTCCATCGTAACCGGTTTATTATTCCTGGTAGCTATCTTCTTATCCCCGATTTTCATTGCCATTCCGGGATTTGCAACAGCTCCCGCACTTCTGTTCGTCGGTTTCTTAATGATTTCCGCAGTAGTGGACATCGATTTCTCCGACTTCACAGAAGCAGTTCCCGCTTACCTGGCACTGATTTTCATGCCTTTAACCTACAGTATTTCCGAAGGTATCGCAGCAGGCGTTATCTCCTATGTGGTTATCAACCTCGTATGCGGCAAGGCTAAGAAGATTACACCGCTTATGTACATTTTAGCAATTCTGTTCGTAGCGAAATTCATCTTCCTGTAAGTGAACGATGGCGGAAGCAGTGCGGCTGCCTGACTGACCTGCTTTCGAGATGTTAATTCAGAAGTGAATGAAAAATGGAATTTCAGACCGGCTCTCCATAGCCAGGCTTATTGCCTGACCGGGGAGCCGGTTTCTTATTACGCATATTTCATGTATCAGGCAGTTTTTTTTCTTGACAATATTCCACAAAAGGAATATTGTATATATACGATATATACAATTAAATCATGTAAGAGGATAAACCATGGATATTATCATCAGCAACACAAGCGGTGCGCCGATTTACGAGCAGATTGAGGTGCAAATCCGCGAAATGATTTTACGCGGTGAGCTGAAGGCAGGGGACGCCCTTCCTTCCATGCGCACACTGGCGAAGGACCTTCGCATCAGTATGATTACCACCAAAAGAGCCTATGAGGAATTAGAACGGGACGGCCTCATTGAGTCCTTTACCGGCAGAGGCAGTTTTGTGAAAGCCCAGAACGAGGAGCTTTTGCGGGAACGCATGCTGGCGGAAACGGAAGAATATTTTGCCAAGGGTATTCAGAAAGCGCTGGATGCCGGCCTTACAAAGGAAGAAATGGTGGAAACATTCCGGATGCTGCTGGAGGAAATGTAAAAATTCAGATACATCCGGAAAAGGTATGCGAGGGAATGACTGTGGAGGAAGAAATGCAGAATATTGGGAGGTGCAGAAAGTGGGTAGTGAGAAGGAAGTAAATGTTATAGAAATTCACAATCTGAATAAAAGTTATGACGGGTTTGCCCTGCAAAATGTGGATTTGCAGGTAACCGCAGGCAGAATACACGGTTTTATCGGGCAGAACGGCGCCGGTAAAACTACGACCATTAAGGCTATGCTGAATATGATGCCGTTAAATGCGGGAGAGATTAAAATTTTTGGGAAGGATTTTCAAAAGGACGAGCAGACGATAAAAGAAGACATAGGTGTCGTTTTTGATGAAATGGGATTTCACGAGTTTATGACGCCGAAGCAGATTGCAACGATGATGTCCTATGTATATGCAAACTGGGATGGTGAAGCCTTCCAAAAGTATCTGACAAGGTTCGGGCTTCCCTTAAAGAAGCCCTGCGGAAAGTTCTCAAGAGGTATGCGCATGAAACTGCAGATTGCGGTGGCGCTTTCCCATCATGCGAAGCTTCTGATTTTGGATGAACCTACCAGCGGATTAGACCCTGTGGTGCGGAATGAAATTCTTGATATTTTCCAGGAATTCATAGTGGATGAAGAGCATTCCATTTTTCTGTCCTCCCACATCATATCCGATTTGGAACGGATTGCGGACGAGATCACCTTTATAGATAAGGGCAGAATTCTTCTTTCCGGGGAAAAAGATTCCAT
The DNA here is from genome assembly GCA_000434615.1 of Clostridium sp. CAG:510. GTDB lineage: Bacteria > Bacillota > Clostridia > Lachnospirales > Lachnospiraceae > Acetatifactor. Next base: position 42,295 of record FR880788.1, on the reverse strand, counting down.
TTTAGAGGAGCATGCCATTATCCGATGCGGAAAAAAAGAGGCGGAGAATATAAATGACGATTGCGTCATATTCAAAAGAATGGAAGCCTATGGCTGTGAAATTTTGGTAAATGACGCCGATGCAGCCCGTAAAAAATGGGGTGAAGCACTGGTAGAACCGGCAACCCTCGAAGAAATCATGTTGTTTTATGTGGCAAGGGAAAATGCCAGAGCAGGCGGGAGAGCAGCATCCGATGAGGCAGAGAGCATAAAGCCTGCAGAGGCAGGAAAGGCGCGCTTATGAGAGGTTTGTATTATAAGGACATGTGCTGTCTGAAAAAGCTTCTGCGTACCATGATACCGGTCTGCATCGCGACACTCGTTTTTGCACTTTTGGTTGTACTGAGTATCCGGTACGGAAATATGGGACGGATGCTTTCCGGGAAAGTGGAAGAGGCAATCGCAATCAATGAAGAAAATGCGCCGGTGATTCTTTTTTATATCATCGGCATCTGCCTGCTTATTCCGATGGGATTCTTTGTGGATGCCCTGCGATGCTTTGAAATGGATGAACAGGCGGGTTTTGAAAAGGTTGTGAGAACCCTGCCGGTAAAAGCTGCGGATGCGGTTACGGCAAGATATCTGATTTATCTGACATTTGGCGCCATCAGCATGGGAAGCTCTTTTTTGTCGGCAGCCATTGTGGCAGCCAGCGCCGGGGCAGTGGGAATAGAAGAACTGTCCATGAAAAATCTGACGCAGTTGATTTTGGTGATAGCAGCCGTATTACTGTTGTTCTGTGGCATACAAATTCCGCTTTTTTATGCGCTTGGAAAGAAGAAAGGAAATATAGCCAGCCTGATTTTGTTTCTGGTGCCGGTCGGTCTTCTTTACCTGAAGTTCATAACCTTGCTGGATGCTCTGCCGGGCATGGAACTGTTCCGGTATCTGATGGAAAAATTCCGGGAAGGCAGGAACATAGTAAGCAGGTATCTGTGGGCAGAGGTCGTGGGAATGGTGCTTTTTTATGTGATTTCTTACGGACTCAGCGTGCGGTTTTACCGGAAAGGAGGCAGAAAATGACAGGTCTTCTTTATCAGGATTTTTACACGGCAAAAGGGAAATGGATGCTGCGGATACTGGCGGCTTGTGTGCTGATTTTAATCGGTATGGTCATCTGGGGGGACCCGGATGGAATGGACGGAGCCCTTTTCCTGGCAATTTTAGGTCTTATAGCTGTCTGTTACGGCATCAGTATTCCGGAAAAGATTTTTGCCTCCGATGAAAAAAATTCCATCCGGACATTTGTGTTAAGCCTTCCCACAGGATGCAGGAAATATGTGATGGAAAAGTATGCATTTATGGGGATTTATTATTATACACTGGCAAATCTGCTGGTGGTTTTGCAAAGATTTGTTCTGGGGGGAATAAGGAAAGAAGAGCTGGCGGAGAATATGGTTTTGTACATATCCATGCTCGGTACCATGCTGTTTTTACTGGTTGTTGCCGCACTTTTTATTGCCGCGGTAGAATTTCCGTTTCTGTTTGCCTTTGGGAGCAGGGCAGCACGGTATGTCAAAACGGCACTGGTGGTATTTCTTTTCTTTGCGGCGATGGTCTGGCTGCTCTTTGACCCGGCGGCGATGGAGGACGGAGCAGGTATGATGCCCCTATTGGAATGGATGACCCGGCATACGGAGGCGGTGCAGCTGCTTGAGGTCTGCATGCCGGCAATCATAATTCTCCTGTATTTTATATCCTATAAGGGTAGTGTGCTTTTATTCCGGAAAAGGGGGGAAATGTATGAATAAAAAAAGGTTTTGGATGTATATCGGCATTTCCTTCGGACTTACCTGGGGATTGGGTGCGGCAGCCTATGCGATGGGTGTCCGGTACGAAGACATGGCGATGCAGTTTGTTCTTATTTTATCCATGTTTGTGCCTTTTGTGGCAATGCTTCTGACAAGGCTGCGGACCAGGGAAGGATTTCATGGAATGGAGCCTGCGATAGGCTTTGCCGGCAAAAAGAAATATTATGTACTCGCCGTGATTATTCCGGTTTTATACATAGAAGCAGGATGGGGATTGCTCTGGCTGCGGCACCCGGAGGCTTTTTCGGCGAAGCAGATGACTGTGGTGTTGCCGGCAGCCTGTCTGGTCAGTGCGCTTGTTTATTCCGCAGCGGCTTTTGGGGAAGAAGCGGGCTGGCGCGGCTATATGTACCCGAAGTTAGAGGAAAAGTTTGGGGATGTGGGTGCCTGTCTTATCGGCGGTACGGTCTGGGCTGTATGGCATTTTCCCATGATTGCCCAGGGACATACCTTCGGACTGGATTATCCGGGAGCCCCGTATCTGGGCTTTCTGGTGTTCATTCCCTATTGTATAGGTGTGGGATCCATTCAATGGTACCTGACGAAAAAATCCGGTTCTGTCTGGCCGGCAACATTTCTTCATGCGGTCAACAATGCCTACATAAGCGGTTCGTTTCTCATGACAGCGGCAACGGATGCTGGCGGAGTTTTAGACAACGGCAACCGGCTTGCGGAAATGACGGTGCTTATGCTGCCGTCCATGCTGGTGGGCGTTGTGTGCATGATGGGGATGAGAAAGAAAAAAGAGAGCTGAAAAAAACGGCATAGTCTGGTTAACAGCAGACTATGCCGTTGTATTATTCACAGCAACGTTTGCTTAAAACTTCAGGAAGGTGCTTAACAATCCGCGTCCTAAGGAGGCGCCTACGTTTCCGCCTAACTTTTTGCCGAATTTGCCACCGACAGAGGAACCGAGGGAGTTGCCAAGTTCCCTGCCAATGGTACCGGCAGCCGAGCTGGCTACGCTTTTTACTGCTCTGTTGCGGGCAGCGGTCTGTTTCTGGGCTGCTTTTTCGGCCGCTTTCTGTGCGGCAAGAGCCTGTCTTTCGGCGGCCTTCTGTTCTGCAAGAGCCTGTTTTTCGGCGGCTTTCTGCTCCGCCAATGCCTGCTTTTCAGCAGCTTTCTTTGCAGCAGCTTCTTCAGCCGCTTTCTGGGCAGCCTCCGCATCGGCGGCGGACTGTCTCTGCAGAAATTCATAAGCGGAATCTCGGTCAAAGAAATCCTTATAACGGATGTATAAAAGATTGTCTGTAATTTCTTTCTGGCGTTCACTGTCATCCAAAGCGCCCATTTTACTCTGGGGAGGCAAAATCTGACAGCGTTCTACTATGGTAGGAACACCACCTTCGTCCAGAACGGAAACAAGTGCCTCTCCGATGCCCAATTCCAACAGGGTATCATAGGTGTTAAAGGCGGGATTTTCACGAAAGGACTGGGCTGCAGCCTTGGCGCCCTTCTGCTCTGCGGGGGTATATGCATGAAGAGCATGCTGGATTTTGTTGCCAAGCTGGCTTAACACACCGCCGGGAATATCCTTGGGATTCTGGGTAACGAAGTAAATGCCGACGCCCTTTGAGCGGATTAATTTTACCACCTGCTCAATCTTGGTGAGCAGTGCCTTGGAGGCAGAATCGAAAAGCATATGGGCCTCATCGAAGAAGAACACCATTTTAGGCTTTTCCAGATCGCCTGCTTCCGGCAGGAGTTCAAACAGTTCGGAGAGCATCCACAGCAGGAAGGTAGCGTACATGGTGGGATTGTTAATCAATCTTTGGCAATCCAGTATCTGGATGCAGCCCTTTCCGTCACAGTCTCTGGAGAACCAGTCGGCAATATTCAGGGCGGGTTCGCCGAAGAACTGTTCTCCGCCTTCTCCTTCAAGTGCTACCACGGAACGGATAATGGCGGCTAAGCTGGCAGAAGACATGTTGCCGTACTGCATGCTGTATTCCTTGGTATTTTCACTGACATACTGCAACATGGCGCGCAGGTCCTTGGTGTCGATTAAGAGCAGTCCTTCATCATCGGCAATCTTAAAGATGATGGATAAAATATCGGACTGGGTATCGTTCAGGTCTAAAATACGGCTGAGCAGCAGGGGACCCATTTCCGAAACAGTCGTTCTTAAAGGCATGCCTTTTTCTCCGTATACATCCCAGAAATTGACCGGATATTTCTGAAAGGAAAAACCCTCCTTGTCAAGTCCCATTTTAGCGGCACGTTCCGCTATGGAGCCGTTTGCTTCACCCTGACGGCACATGGCGGCGAGGTCGCCCTTTACATCGGCTAAAAATACAGGTACGCCGCAGTCGCTGAAAGACTCGGCAAGCACCTTTAAGGTCACTGTTTTACCGGTACCGGTTGCACCGGCAATAAGCCCATGACGGTTTGCCATTTTCGGGTAGATGTACACTTTTTTATCACCGGCACATCCCACCCAGATTTTTTTATCCTGATACATAAATTTCCCTCCCGGATAGGTCTGTTATTTTTTACACATACCTTTATTTTACAATGCCGGTTCCTAAATTACAAGTCAATGGGAAATCTAAAAAAAGTAATTTATATATTGAAAAAACGTAATCATTATGTTACACTACATGTAAGCAGAAAGTTCACAATCTAATATTCTAATTTTTCTAAAAGATACATTCTATTTACTCATCAAACTTCACTGCTTAAATTTCTTATTCAACTAAAAAGCAGGGAGGTTTGTGTAAGCTTCATGTGGAAGTCATGCAGGGGAAGGGGTTCTTCCAAAGTGGCAGCGCTTTTGGAACAGGTTTCTTTCAAAAGTGTGCAGACTGCATGAGTGAGCGCATGGAAGCATCGGGGACCTCCCTGAAAGGAGGACCCATGACAAACAAATTTACAGTAACAAGGGAGCAGATGGCGGAAATCCTGCGGAAACAGACCGACTTTTCCAAAATCGGCATCTTCAATGACGTAATGTTCTGCTCCGTGTTCCGGAACCCGGAGGATTGCAAAGAGCTTTTACAACGGATAACGGGGCTTCAGATTGCAGAGTTGTACATCGTGCAGGAGCAGAAAAGCATAAAAACCGGTTACCTGGGAAAAGGTGTCCGGCTGGACGTGTATGCAAAGGATGTGGACGGCAATTCCTATGACATTGAGATGCAGGTGATGAATACCGGGGAACTGCCTTTGCGGAGCCGCTACTATCACAGCCAGATGGATAACTACCAGATACAGACAGGTCAGATGTATACGAATTTGCAGAAATCCATGGTGATATTTATCTGCGGATTTGATTTATTCGGACAGAACAGGAGCATTTATACCTTTGAAACGGTCTGCCGGGGAAAATCGGACATCGTACTGGATGACAAAAGAAAGACAATTTTTGTGAACATTGGCGGCGACAGAACGGAAATCGAAAAGGAAGCGGCGGACCTGCTGGATTATTTCCGGACGGGCAATCCCACGGATACATTTACCAAGGGACTGCAGACGGAAGTGGAGAAAATCCGGCAGGATACGGAATGGAGAGAAAACTATATGACGTATGAAATGAAAATCGAACTCCAGAGCCGGATAGGCAGGGAAAAGGCGGAAGCCGAGGCAAGAGCAGCCGGCATGGCAGAAGGTTTAGCGGAAGGCAAAGCACAAGGCATGGCAGAAGGTTTAGCGGAAGGCGAAAAATCCCGTGACAGGGAACTGATTTTAAAATGGCTGCAAAAAGGCAGAACCATGCAGGAGATAGCGGAAGACCTGGACAGACCGGAAAAGTATGTCCGGAAACTGGCGGCTGAAAAAAATTAGTTTTCAGAAAATAAATTTTTAAAAGAAATCCTTACACAAAATAGTATTTTCTGTTATAATGAATTCTGCAAAATAAAAATAATAGATGTAAATCCAGCAAATGCGTGTAATCTATAGGAAACTATGGGTTGCACGTTTTTTTTGTTGTGACAACGAGGGAAAAGGAGAAGAAATGGAAAACGTAAAACAAAACAAGATGGCAGAAATGCCGGTTAACAAGCTTATGCTGAACATGGGAATTCCTATGATTTTATCCATGATGCTGCAGGCTGCTTATAATATTGTGGACAGTGCCTTTGTGGCCAATATGCAGGAAAACGGAGAGGCTGCCATCAATGCGCTGACACTGGTGTTTCCGGTACAGATGTTTATGGTGGCAATCGGAATAGGAACCGGCGTCGGCGCCAATGCATTAATTGCCAAATGCCTGGGCGCAAAGGACAGTAAAAGGGCGGGGCTGGCTGCCGGCAACACGTTATTTTTAGCAACTGTGATCTATGCAGTATTTCTGCTGTTCGGAATTTTTGGCTGCCGCAGTTATATTGCATCCCAGACGAAAAATCCGCTTATTTTGGAAATGGGTGTGGATTACCTGAGAATATGCTGCGTCTTTTCTTTTGGTATTTCTTACTTCTCGGTATTGGAAAAAATGCTGCAGGCAACCGGGAAATCCTTATATTCTACCATCGCACAGGTAACAGGCGCGGTATGTAATATTATTTTTGACCCCATCCTGATCTATGGGCTTTTAGGCTTTCCCAGGCTGGGTGTACGGGGTGCAGCATACGCCACCGTACTCGGACAGATTGTATCTTTTCTGGTGGCGCTTTTTGCCCACCTGAAATGGAATAAAGAAATTGAAAAGAAGAAGGAATATTTTAAGCCTTCGGGGGATGTCATAAAAAGTATTTATGCCATTGGCGTGCCGGCCATTATTGCCCAGGCGCTTATGTCCGTCATGACCTATCTTCTAAATATTATTCTGGTAAAGGTCAGCGAAAATATGGTAACGGCATATGGGCTTTATTATAAAATCCAGCAGTTTATTCTGTTTGCGGCTTTCGGACTCCGGGATGCGATTACCCCTATTGTTGCTTTTAATTATGGTATGGGAGATAAAGAGCGGGTGCAAAAAGCCATTCGTTGCGGACTCCGGTATACCTTATATATTATGCTGGCTGGGTTTGTTATTCTGGAGGTCTTTGCAACACCGTTCTCGGCTTTATTTGACCTTTCGGGTGAAACACAAAGTCTGTGCATCAGCGCCATCCGTATTATTTCGTTAAGCTTTGTATTTGCCGGATGCAATATTGCTTTTCAGGGAGTGTTCCAGGCGCTGGATAGCGGTCTGCCGTCCCTGATTGTTTCTGTATGCAGACAGTTTTTATTTGTAGTGCCGGTAGCTTATGGGTTTACCATGCTTGTGCTGCACGGTAACGGTGTACCGTCCTATATTATCTGGTTTACCTTTTTGATTGCGGAAGGGGGTTCGACAATCATAGCCCTGGTTTTCTATAAAAGGGTTTCCTCACGCCGCCTTCCGTGAAGACGGTAGTCGGAGGGAGTCATGCCGGTCTTTTTCTTAAAGGTACCGGAAAAATAGCTTTGGCTGGGAAAGGCTAAAATAGCGGCTATTTCCGCGGAAGAATACGAGGAAAACAGCAACATGTTCCTGGCAGTATTGATTTTCTGTTCACAGATATAGGAACTGATACTCTGACCGGTTTCTTTCTGAAACAGCCGTGACAGGTAAGAAGGGCTTAAACCGGCTATTTCTGACAACTGTGTCAGAGTAATGCGGGTGTGCAGATGGTCGTAGATATAATCGATACATTTTACCACCGGCTGTGAGCAGACGTTCTGTTTTATGAGCTCCTTCATGCGTCGGGTGTAGTCCAGACACAGAGGGGTATGGAGGGAAGCAATTTCCTCCGGGGTATGGCATCTGTCCGCAGCAGAGATGTAATAATCACTTAAATTATAGGCTACATGCAGATCCATGCCGGCGTTGATACAATAACGGGCAATAACGGCTGCGGTAATGGCAAAATGGTACTTTACATTCTGGACCGGATTTGCAGACAGGGTACCCCAGCCTTCTTTTTTAGCAAGAAAGCTTTCTTTTGTCATTTCTTTTATCTTTTTCAGGTTACCGGATACGACGGCCTGATAAAATTCCAGCTCCGGATTATAGGGCGCTCTCACAAAGCGCTCTTCTCTTTGCACAAAATCCCGGTAGGCAAGAGCCTGTCCGGAGGTGTCTGACCGGAAAATACTCATTTTAGATTTCCTCCCTGTAACCCTGTAAAAAATGTAAGGAACATAACGCCTTATATCAAGTATATGATAGCATAAAAACATAAATAAAAGCAATAAAACGATATTCATTCCATAGAATTTCCGACATACTGAAAACAGAAATGAAAGAGCCACCGGATTTGTATAGGGAAGATACAAATCCAAAACAGGGATTGCAAGGAGGAAAATCAGGATGAACTTAAAACGTGGAATTAACTTAGGCGGATATTTATCACAGTGTGATTACAGTAAAGAACATCTGGCATCTTTTATCCATAAAGAGGATCTGGACAGAATTGCGGAAATGGGTTTTGACCATGTCCGGGTGCCGGTCGATTACAATATTCTGGAAACGGAAGATGGAACTCCCATCGAAAGCGGCTATGAATTACTTGACCGGGTAACAGACTGGTGCAGGGAAAACAAGCTGAATATGATTTTGGATATGCATAAAGTTTACGGCTATGATTTTAACGATGCAGGTACCATGGAAAACAGTCTGTTTAGGAGCCCTGCGCTGATGGACCGTTTTCTTGCGCTGTGGAGAAGGCTTGCAAAACGCTACGGAAATAAAGATTTCATGGCTTTTGAGCTTTTGAATGAAATTGTGGAGGAGGATGTGGCAGAAGCCTGGAATGATTTAATCATCCGTGCGGTGAGAGAAATCCGCCGGTATGCACCCACAACTCCGATTATCTACGGCGGCATCCAGTGGAACAGCGCCAGAACCGTCAGATTTTTAAGAAAACCGGAAGATGAAAATATTATTTTTACCTTCCATTTCTATGAGCCGCTTCTGTTTACCCATCAGAAAGCATACTGGGTGGCGGCAATGGACCCCAATAAGGAAATTTCCTATCCGGCAACCATGGAATATTACAGGGAAAATTCCAAAGTGCTGGGGTATCAGGGAAATGTAGCGGTCAATGCACATTCCGGTGAGATGGGACCCAAATTCATGGAAGAGCTGATTGCGGATGCCGTAGATGCGGCAAAAAAAGCAGGTGTACCTTTATATTGCGGTGAATTTGGAGTCATCGACAGAGCACCGGTTATGGATACGCTTCGCTGGTTCAGGGATGCGAATGAGGTATTCCGCAAATTTGACGTCGGATTTGCGGCATGGACTTATAAGGAAATGGATTTTGGTATTACCGGGGAACATTATAAACCGATTTTACAGGAACTCATAAATATCTGGAACCGATAAAACAGTATAACCACGGGAGGGTACGGAATGAAAAGAAAAACAGCAAAATGGCTGACGGCTGTTCTGGCATTTACAATGGTAATGACAGCGGGCTGCGGCAAGGAAAAGGGAGCAGAGAAACAGACAGAGAATACGGAGACCGTACAGGAAACGGTAATCCGGGAAACAGAACCGGTGCAGGGAAATGACCTTGACATGACGGGGTACAACCTGGTATGGGAGGATGATTTTGAAGACGGAATTTCAGAGGATGACTGGAATTATGAGCTTCATGAACCGGGCTGGGTGAACAATGAACTGCAGTCCTATGTGAAATCGGAAGAAAATGTGTATACAAAGGACGGAAAGCTTGTCATAAAGCCGGTGGAAACGAAGGATGAGAACGGTAACACTGCCTACACATCCGGACGTGTGAATACCCAGGGCAAGCATGATTTTACTTACGGTCTCTTTGAAGCAAGCATTAAAATGCCGAAAGGCCAGGGCTTTTTACCGGCATTCTGGATGATGCCCACGGATGAAAATTTATACGGTCAGTGGCCGAGATGCGGGGAAATTGATATTGCAGAAGTGTTGGGTAATGATACGGGAACCACCTACGGAACCATCCACTATGGAAACCCGCACAAAGAAAGCCAGGGCAGCTATGTACTTTCCGAAGGGGATTTCGCAGAAGAATTCCATACCTATGCCTGTGAATGGAACCCGGGGGAAATCAAGTGGTATGTGGATGGCAATCTGATACACACAGCAAATGACTGGTACTCAGCAACGGAGGGTTTAGGGGAAATTACTTTTCCGGCACCTTTTGACCAGCCCTATTATATCATCTTTAATCTGGCGGTGGGCGGAAACTGGCCCGGTAATCCGGATGCAACTACGGATATAGCCGGTGCAACCTATGAAATTGATTATGTAAGAGTATACCAGAAAGATGAATATGACGAAAATGTCACAAAACCGGAAAAGGAAATCACCTACAGAGAGCCGGATGAAAACGGCAACTATGTCATCAACGGAGATTTTTCTGCGTCAGAGGATTTGACGGATAATGCAGACTGGAAGTTCATGGCGCAGAACGGCGGAGAAGGCAATGCGGAAATTAAGAATAATGAAATTGTTATCTCCACAGCGAATGCCGGCAGTGAGGAATACAGCATCCAGCTGGTACAGCCGGATATTCCTATCCTGAAGGGAAGCGAATACCGGGTAACCTTTGATGCCTGTGCCGATGAAGAACGCACCATGAAGGTAGCGGTTACGGCGCCCAATGCCGGATGGATCCGTTATCTGGAGGATACAGAGCTTACTCTTACGAAGGAAAAACAGAGCTACGCATTTGATTTCACGGTGACGGCGGAAAACGACCCCACCGGACGACTGGAATTCAATATGGGTAAAACAGATAGTACTGCAACGATTTCTATATCCAATGTGCGTCTGGAGATGACAACGGAAGGTTCTGGCAGCGCAGGCGGTAAGACTGTTCTTTCCGATGGCAATTACGTTTACAATGCAAATTTCCAGGAAGGTACCGACAGAGTCGGAAGCTGGGATTTTACGGAAAATGATGCGGTGACATATGAGGTTACACCGTTAAGCGACGGCAGAAGACTTCATGTAAATATGTCAAAGGATTCAGATACCCCGTTCCATGTTACGCAGAAAGACCTGGCATTGACGGAGAACGCGGAATATCTCTTAAGCTTTGAAATGCAGGCGGAAGCGGGAAGCCATATGAAAGTCCTTCTGAATGGGGAAGAACATGACATAGCTTTGTCCGAAAAGCAGGATACCTACAGCTTAAAGTTTGTATATTCCGGAAAAGAAGGAGCCAATACACTTCAATTTGGTTTTAGCAGTGCCGGGGATTATTATCTGGACAAGGTGCGTGTGGAAGAGAATGTGATGATTAAGAACGGCAGCTTCAATGCGGGGACGAGCGGATACGAGATTTTTGTGGATACTTCTGCAGATGCGAATTACGTGGTGGATTCCCTGTCAGAAGACAATGCCATGGATTTTACCATTCTTGACACCGGAGCCAGTGACTGGAACGTCCAGCTCAAGCAGAATAATATCACTCTTGAAAAGGGAAAAACGTATACCTTAACCTTTGAAGCCAAATCCGATATGAAAAGAGACATTCGTGTCATTATACAGGGCAGGGAAGACAAGGGCTGGCCGGTCTATTCCGGAGAAAACATTGTGACGCTTTCTTCTGACTATCAGACCTTCAGCACCACCTTTACCATGGAAAGCGATACGGATCCGGATGCTTTCTTAAGCGTATGCTTAGGCGCTGTCAGCGAGAGAATTGACAGCCGGCACAGAGTGTGCATAGATAATATTTCCCTGGAGGAAGTTAACTGATTTTATCCGGCTGTAGGAAACCTGAGTGGATTTCTTCATATAATATACTATACCTTAACTAAGAGAGGAAATAGTATATGGCACGATTTACCAATCAGGCACAGCTGCGATATGGCAACGCAGTAGCCAATTCCAATATTGCTGTCGGTGAAATTATGGAAGTTTTATCGGCAACAAAAACAGCGGTAAACAATACCTACGGACAAAATGATAATGTAACATATGTCATCAGTATTGTAAATTCGGGAGCTGTCCCTTTCAGCGGCATAACTGTTACAGATAATCTCGGTGAATATAATTTTGGCACGGAAACACTGACACCGTTAACGTATATTCCCGGAACGGTTAAATTTTACGCAAACGGTGTTTTGCAGCCTGCCCCTACGGTGGCGGCGGTTTCTCCGCTTACGGTTACCGGGCTGACGGTGCCGGCAGGTGGAAATGCAACCGTTATTTATGAGGCAGAGGTGAATTCTTTTGCACCCATGGAAACAGGTTCCAGGATTACCAATACGGCGGTTGTATCCGCAACCGGTATTACACCGGTTACGGTCAGTGAAACCATCCTTGTAGAGGAAGCGCCTATCCTGTCCATCACCAAATCGGTAAGCCCGGTTCCTGTTACGGAAAACGGAACTCTTACCTACACTTTCTTAATTCAGAACATGGGAAATACAGCCGCAGATGCTACTGCCGGTGTAGTGGTTCTGGATACTTTTTCCCCGATTCTCAGCAATCTCTCCGTTACCTTTAACGGAGCCGGCTGGGCAGAAGGGGCACAGTATACGTATGATGAAACAAGCGGTACCTTCAGCAGTGTAGCAGGCCGGATTACGGTTCCTGCAGCCACCTATACCCAGGATCCGGCAAGTGGTGCATGGGTGGTCAGCCCCGGTGTCAGCACTCTTATCATTTCCGGTATCGTATAAAAGGCTCCTGCTATCTGCAGGTATATCAGTAACCGGCATAGTCTTAATCGGCTATGCTGGTTTTTTTATAGAAAAGACCGGGGGCATGAAATTAAGCAGAAACACCGCCGAATTGGTTAACAAAGCAAAAGATAAAGAATAAATTGATTTTGCTGGGGACGGACATGAGTTTGTTCCCCTTCTTTTTTATTCCTTCCATAGCGGATTATATAAATGTGCATAGACATAAAAGGGCATCCTATTGCGTTTGAAATGAAGCAAAAAATCAACATAGAGGAAAATTGTTATATTTGCTTTAAAATGCCAGCGAGTGCGGAAAATGGGGTTGAGTCCTGGCAATCTCAGGTTGCGCCATGCGCCATTCGGGAGCTGCGGGGCAGCCCCTCATGGACGGCTGTCGCCGTATAATAAAAAAGAAGAGACTACATCTTAGTGAGCAAGCGGCGCCGAGCCATTCATAGCCCTGACGGGCTATTTCATGATGGGCTGTCGCCCAATAAATATAAAAAGAAAAGCTGACTGGAAAGTGAATATATTCCCTTCCAATCAGCTTTCTTTTTATACTTGCTCGGCTTGTAGCTTAACCAAAGTATCTATTCAGTAATCCTTCGAATGCTTTGCCATGTCTTGCTTCGTCGCGTGCCATTTCATGGACGGTATCATGGATAGCGTCTAAGTTTAATTCTTTTGCACGTTTTGCAAGGTCTACTTTGCCGGCGGTTGCGCCGTTTTCAGCATCAACTCTCATCTGTAAGTTCTTCTTGGTGGAGTCGGTTACCACTTCACCTAAGAGTTCTGCAAATTTTGCAGCATGTTCTGCTTCTTCGTAAGCTGCTTTTTCATAGTACATACCGATTTCAGGATAGCCTTCTCTGTGAGCTACACGTGCCATTGCCAGGTACATGCCGACTTCGGAGCATTCTCCTTCAAAGTTAGCACGAAGGTCCTTGATGATATCTTCGGGTGCACCCTGTGCAACGCCTACAACATGCTCTGCAGCCCATACCTTATCGGCAGACTGTACAGTGAACTTGGAAGCAGGTGCGTGGCAGATAGGGCACTCTGCAGGTGCTTCAGTTCCTTCATAAACATAACCGCATACTTGACATACAAATTTCATAATTCATTTCTCCTTTTCTTGTAAATAAAATGGTTTTATTGGTTATTGTTTCCCGAAAGGGCTTAAACTTTCAGGAAATAAATTACAAACAATCTCACGGAAATTCCAAAGCTCTTGCAAACAATTCCAAAGGAAAATTCAGAACTTTTGCAAACAAATTTAAGAAAAATCCACTTACTCCCGGCACGCTTCGCAGGTGCCGTAAAAATAAATATCGTAGCCTTCGATGGTACCGTTGAATCCCAGGGCTGCGGTTTCCATTACCGAATCAATACTTGGCATGGCGAGATCCATGACAGCACCGCATTTTTTGCAGACAAAGTGGTGATGCGGGGAAGTATCGTAATCGAAATGATCCGTTTTGTCCCCTACCTGCAGCCGCAGGATTTCACCGGTATCTGCCAAGAGATTTAAGTTCCGGTAAACGGTCCCAAGGCTGATATTTGGTATCTTGGTGCGCATGGCGGTGTAAACCTGGTCAGCTGTCGGATGATCCTTCCGGGTAGAAAGATATGCTTTTATTTCTTCTCGTTGCTTACTGTATTTTACTGCCATAGAGTTCCTTTCTGAAAGTAGTAACTGTTACTGTTATCAATATAATACAGATAATTTAGAAAGTCAACTGTTTTTTATAATTTTTTTAGGATATTCTTCGAATCAGTTCATTTCTTTTTATAAGAAAAGATGATATAATTTCCATAAATTCGGTAATAGCCGCATAAACGGTGGAATGAGAGGGAATATGAAATTCAAGACAAGATTGCGCATAGCATTTGCGTCCATTGTTTTTTTGCCCCTGATACTGACCGCATTAGCTTTTTTGGCCATCAGTGTGTACCTGGTGCAGGATGACCAGCCGCATTTCTTCGGACAGGTCAATTATGCGGAAATGGTGGACAGTGTGCAGTCTGTGGGCGAACAGGTACAGATGCTTTATCAGAAACTGGCGGATACGGCGGTGAGCGAACCGCAGAAATTTGAAGACACCGCTTATCTGCAGTCCTTAAACAAAAGCCTTAACCGTAAAAATTCCTACATTTTGGTCAGAAAAAACGATTCTATTTATTATGCGGGAAATATGGAAGCGGCAGAACTTATTTTTGATAAATTGCCCGAATACGGTTACGAATACGGGGATGCTGCCGCCATGTATTTTAACGACCTGCAGAAATATGTCAAACAGGTGGATTTCCGATTTACGGACGGGTCAGAGGGCAGTGTATTTATAGTAACAAGAATCAGCGGCATTATCTCCAAACGGCTTTTAATAGATATGTTTATTGCCATCTGCCTGATTCTGTTGTTTACCAGCCTGATGCAGACGCAGTGGATTCACAAGGGAGTGTTTACACCGGTAAACGAGCTGAACGTAGCCATGCAGAAGGTAAAGGAAGGCAATTTTGATTACCGGCTTTCCACGGATGCGTCCGGTGAAATAGGTGATCTGTATCGTAACTATGAGGACATGCGCCTGCGGCTTAAGGAAACGACGGAAGAACAGCTGCAGCAGGAGAAGCAGAACAAAGAGCTTATCAGCAACATTTCCCATGATTTGAAAACGCCTATTACCGCTATCAAGGGGTACATGGAGGGTATCATGGACGGCGTTGCCGATACACCGGAAAAAATGGATAAATACATCAAAACGGTGTATAACAAGGCAAATGACATGGACAGGCTTATCAATGAGCTGACAATTTATTCAGGTATTGATAATAACCGGATACCTTACCATTTTCACCGCATAAACGTTGCCGAATATTTCGGAGACTGCGTGGAAGAGGTGGGATTGGAGCTGGATTCCCGCAATATTAAACTGAATTATTCTAATTTAGTGGATCCTGCCACACTGATCATTGCCGATCCGGAGCAGCTTAAGCGCGTTATCAATAATATTATCAGTAATAGTGTAAAATATATTGATAAGGAGCAGGGCATTATTGATATCCGTATACTGGATGAGGTAGACTCCATCCGGGTGGAAATCGAGGATAACGGCAAGGGAATTGCCGCCAAAGACCTGCCCAAGATTTTTGAACGGTTTTACCGGACGGATGCTTCCCGCAACTCCACAAAGGGCGGGAGCGGCATCGGGCTTTCCATTGTAAAGAAAATTATTGAAGATCACGGCGGTTACATCTGGGCCACCAGTAAGGAAGACGAAGGCACCTGCATGCATTTTGTCCTCCGTAAATATAAAGAGCAGAAAGGAAATGAAAAGGTATGAGCAGTAGAATACTGATTATTGAAGATGAAGAAGCGATTGCAGATTTGGAAAAGGACTACCTCGAGCTCAGTGATTTTGAGGTAGAAATACAGAATACCGGAGACGGCGGCTTAAAGGCTGCTTTGGAAAAGGATTTTAACCTGATTATACTGGACCTGATGCTTCCCGGTGTGGATGGCTTTGAGGTGTGCAAGCAGATTCGGGAAAAGAAGGATATCCCCATCCTCATGGTTTCCGCTAAAAAGGATGATATTGATAAAATCAGAGGTCTGGGTCTGGGCGCGGACGATTATATGACAAAGCCTTTCAGCCCCAGTGAGCTGGTAGCAAGGGTGAAAGCACATCTTGCCAGATACGAAAGACTGGTGGGCACCAATGCCAAGCCCCAGAACGACATTGTGGAAATCAGGGGACTGCGCATCGATAAAACTGCGAGAAGAGTGTATGTGGACGGTGTGGAAAAGACCTTTACCACCAAGGAATTCGATTTGCTGACCTTCCTTGCGGAGCATCCCAATCATGTATATACCAAGGAAGAGCTGTTCCGCCAGATCTGGGACATGGATTCCATCGGTGACATTGCCACCGTTACGGTCCACATCAAGAAGATCCGTGAAAAAATCGAGTACGATACCGCGAAACCCCAGTACATCGAAACCATCTGGGGTGTGGGTTACCGCTTCAAGGTATAAATTATGCAGACACAGATTGTATACGAGGACGAGGCGGTTCTGGTTATCCGGAAGCCTGCCGGTCTGGCAACGGAGAGCGCCGGCATCGGGCAAAAGGATGTAGTCAGTGAACTGAAAAATTATGTAGCAAAGAAAAATCCGGGGAAAATGCCGTATCTGGGCATTGTTCACCGGCTTGACCAGCCTGTGGAAGGACTTTTGGTATTTGCCAAAACGAAAAAAGCCGCCGAAAATTTAACGGCGCAGCTTGGAAAAGGTACGCTTAAGAAGGAATATCTGGCGGTGGTATGTGGAAAAGTACCGGAAAATACCGGCAGGCTGGTGGATTATCTGGCAAAAGAAAAAGGTATGGCGGTGGTAAAGAACGCCGCGGATGCAAAGACAGAGAAAGACGTGGATGCGCAGGCAGGGAAAGCAGCAGGCCCACAGGCAAAAAAGGCGGTTCTTACTTACACGAAAAAAGCGGAAACCGAAAAGTTTACATTGCTTGCGGTACAGATAGAAACCGGGCGTTTTCATCAGATAAGGGCGCAGCTTTCCCACGCGGGCTTTCCCATTCTGGGAGATGAAAAATACGGTTCGGAGGAAAGTAAGGAACTTTCCCGGGAAAAGAAAATCCGTTTCACGGCGCTTTGTGCCGCTTCCTTAAGTTTCAGGCATCCCGTGACCGGCAAGTTCATGGCGTTTACCCAGGCGCCGCAAAATCCGGCATTCGCGGATTTTGTGATAGAATAAAAGCTTATGAAAGACTGGGAACCTTTGTCAGAGCATTTGGACAGATAAGTGCAGAAGCTTTTGTCAGTGTATTTCTTACAGATATATAAGAATAGAAACAGAAACATGTCATATACTAAACCCTATCAACAGGACGGGCGCGATGGATGGGCGCTGCAAAAGATTGCGGGGAGGGATTGGCATGCAGAAGAAATGGTATGAACAAAAAGGAATGGTACTGCTCCTCTTAACCGGAGCAGTCTATTTTTTTTTACGGTATCTTTCTCCGCTGCTGACGCCCATTTTAGTGGCAGGAATTCTGCTCACCCTGTGCTATCCGGCATTTGACGACATCCAGAAAAAAACGAAAATAAAGAAGCAGTACATGGCAAGCGCCATGCTGGTGCTCATTGGGGCGGTGCTCATGGGGCTTCTGTGGTGGGCAAGTGTGTATTTGTTCCGGAAAATTCCCCAGTGGGTAGCAGGTGTGGACGCACTGCAGGAAACCCTGCATCTTTTTATCGGGAACTGCTGCGGCAAAATGGAAAGTTTTCTTGGGATAGAAGCCGACGATCTGAGCCATTCCCTCACCGGTCAGATGGACGCCGCGTTTGAAAACCTGAAAATCTCCATTTTGCCGGAACTTTTACAGAACAGCTGGACCTATGTAAAAGCGGTAGGCTCCGTTTTTGCAGTGCTGGCGGTCACCATGATTGCCACGGTGCTGCTTGCCAAGGACTACGACGATCTGCTTGCCATGGTGGGAAAGCAGAAATGGAGTGTTATTCTTTTGGAGGTGGCGCTTAAGGTTATCCGTTATCTGGCGACCTATGTGAAAGCGCAGCTTCTTATCCTGCTTGGAATTTCCCTTATCTGTGTGACACTTCTGTCGGTTGCAGGTGTGGAAAAAAGTGTATTCTGGGGGATTTTAGCGGGAATTTTGGATGCCCTTCCTTTTATCGGCACCAGCATCGTGCTGCTTCCGCTGGCATTGTGGGAGTTTTTCTCCGGGGCATATCTGAAAGCCTTTTTCTGTCTGCTTGCATACGGCGTCAGCGCTCTGTTCCGGGAGCTGGCGGAGCCGAAGCTCATCGGCAAAAGAGTGGGCGTTTATCCCTTTATTATTCTGATTTCCGTGTATGCGGGGATGAAGCTGTTCGGACTGTGGGGCATTATCAAGGGGCCGGTGGGGCTGGTTATGATTGAGCAGTCCTATGTCTGTATCTGCCGCTATATTGACAATAAAAAGGCGGATGGATTATGATGGAGGAAACGTGTGTAAAAAGAAGGGACAAAACACATGAAAAAGAAACAGGTTAAAAAGAAGCAGCGTTCGCTTGCGGCGGATATACAGACGGTTTTGCTGTGGGTTCTGCGGGGCATAAGCTTCTTTTATCTTATTATGATGGGCGTGGTGCTGCCGTTTTATTACCACCCCGAAACATCGTATATGACAATCGGCTCCGGAAAGGCGGAATTTTACAATAAATGGGCATTCGGCACGGCAAAAGCAGCGGGAGTGTTTCTTCTTCTTTATCTGTTGACGGCGTCAGTAAGACAATTCCTGCTGTGGAAAAAGGACAGTAGCCGGAAAACAGGGGGAGCTTCCCTGTGGATGGCAATGAAGACGGGATGTCAAAATTTCTGGCAGAGCCTTACCGGTACGGAACTGTTTGCCGTCTGTTACATAGCTGCCCTGTGCATTTCTTACCTGCTGACAGACTACCCGGAATTCGCAAAAATGGGAGCCGACGGCTGGAACATGGGCTTCTGGCCCCAGATTTTGTTTTTGTTTTTCTTTTTATTATTGGAAAGAACCCTCACAACCGGGATGGCAAAGGCAGGCATCGGGATGATGCTTTCGGCATCCACGGTGGTATTTCTTTTGGGACTCTTAAACCGCTATGGGGTCAATCCCCTGCACATGGAAAGCAGCGGGCCGGGATTTATTTCCACCATCGGTAATATCAACTGGTACTGCGGTTACTGGTCGGTGCTGTTTCCGGTATGCTGCGGCATTTTCCTGTTCCGGGAGAAGGTTCTGCCGGGCAGCAGGTCCGCGCAGCAGGCTCCGGTGTCCGTTTTGTATCGTGTCCTGCCGGTGTTTAGCGGAATTGCGGTTGTTATCGGCTTTGCCACGGGCGTATCCCAGGGCAGCGACAGCGGTCTTTTGGTGCTGGCAGCCATGACGCTCATTCTGGGCTGCTTTGCCGGAAAAGAAAAGGAAGGCTTGCGTCATTTTATCGAGCTTCTGCTGTTGTTCTGTGTTTCCCTTACAGGACTTTTTGCCTTGCAGCATCTGTTCCCGGAACGGAACAAATACCAGACTGCCGGTTATCTTTTCCTGACTGGGAAGCCGTGGGGGCTGATTTTTGGCGTGCTGCTTTTGTGTTTGTATTTCTTCTTGTTTATAAGAAAGAATATCTGTGCCAATGGACGGACGAAAACGGTGGAAAACCACTGTGACAATAAATTGACGGGAACAGCGGACAGGGGCATTGTCTGGACCTACAGAGCCTGGCAGATACTGACGGGACTTTCCGCTGCGGCGCTGGTTCTTTACATCGGTCTTTTGACTTTCAATACGACACACCCGGGCGTAATACCGGCGCTTGACGGCAACGCTCTGTTTACCTTCAATACTTCATGGGGAAGCTCCCGCGGGGCAACCTGGAGCATCGGTATCCATACATTTCTGGCACAGAATTTCGGACACCGGCTCTTTGGCGTGGGACCGGACTCCATGGCGGCATACCTGTACCAGAGCGACAATTCCACATTGCTTGCGGAAGTCAGGGCGACTTTTGGGGATAAAAGACTTACCAATGCCCATGGAGAGTGGATAACTGTCCTGGTAAATACCGGACTCATGGGGCTGCTGAGCTTTGCCGCCATGATTATTTCTGTCGTGGGGACTTTGTTTTCCCGGAAGCAGAAAACACTGGCAAAAGCCTGCGGGCTTGCCGTTTTATGCTATACCCTGCACAATATTTTCAGTTTTGAGCAGATGATGAACATCAGCCAGATGTACCTTGTCATGGGCATCGGCATGGCTATGGCGCAAAAGGAAGAAAGGGACTGATATGTTATTTAACTCCACAATATTCATAGCGCTCTTCCTGCCGCTTTGTCTGATTGGCTGGTACGGGCTGCAACAATTCAAAAATCCTGCCTGGGCAAAGCTGTTTCTGGTGGGCATGTCCCTGTGGTTTTACGGCTATTATAACCCATGGTATCTGCTTATTTTAGTGGGCAGCCTGCTTGTCAATCAGGGCATCAGCGCGGCCATGGAGCATGGAAGAAGCCGGAAGCTTCTTCTAACCCTGGGACTTATTGCCAATATCGGCCTGCTGTTTTATTTTAAGTATTTTAATTTTTTCGTGGACAACTGCAATTTCTTCTTCCATACAGACTGGCAGATAGAAAAAATTGCACTGCCGCTGGGTATCAGCTTTTTCACATTCCAGCAGATTTCCTATGTGGTGGACCGTTACAAGGGAGAAGCACCCTGCTACAGTCTGATGGACTATGCCTGCTTTGTGACATTTTTTCCCCAGTTGATTGCGGGCCCCATCGTACTGCACAGTGAATTTATTCCGACGCTGCAGGCAAGGAAAAACAGGAAGCCGGACTGGGAAATGTTTTATGACGGCGTGGCGTTGTTTGTACTGGGCTTTGGAAAAAAAGTACTTTTGGCTGACGTGCTGGCGCTGCTTGTGAACTCTGTGTTTGATGTGGTGGGCGTGGTGCAGTATTATCTGGATTTCTGGACGGGACTTATTACGATTTTGTGCTATGGTTTCCAGCTTTATTTCGATTTCAGCGGTTACTGCGATATGGCGCGCGGCATCGGCAGAATGTTTGGCTTTGAACTGCCGGTGAATTTCCGTTCCCCCTTCAAGGCGGATTCCGTCCGGGATATCTGGAAACGCTGGCATGTCACACTGGGACGTTTTTTAACCGCTTATGTATACATTCCTCTCGGCGGCAACCGGAAGGGCAAGGCAAGAAAGTGTCTGAATCTGTTTCTGGTATTCCTGGTCAGCGGCATCTGGCACGGCGCCAACTGGACATATATTCTGTGGGGCATAATGCACGGGGTTGCCATTGTGTGGGAAAATCTGTTCCCGAAGCTTCGGTTCAGGAGCCGGAAGCTCAATGTCTTTTTTACCCAGATATTCTGGTTCCTGACCCTGATTATGTTCCGCAGCAATACCCTTTTGCAGGCGGGATATTTTTACCGTAATCTGTTCACGGCGCCGAAGCCCTTCCTAAACGGCATCGGTGCGGCACTGCAGATACCGGAGAACTTTATTATCATAAAGGCGCTTACCCTGAAAGCACCGCAGTATCTGCCTGTTTTTTACTTTGTTATGATTGGTCTTATGCTTGCCGTCAGCTTCTTTTTTGCTTACGGAAAAGAGGCGGGAGAATGGATAAAAGCGAAGGCACGCACGAAAAAGGGTGCATTTCTGCTGGCGGTTGTTTTTCTCTGGGGCTTTGTGTCCCTCTCCCAGGTCAGCACGTTTTTGTATTTTAACTTTTAACCGTATCAGTAAAGGAAGAATAAAATGCTTACCGGTAAAAAAGCTTTGAAGAACTTCATATTGTGGGTTGCGGCAGGGCTCCTTCTTGTTGCGGGAATTACTGTTTTGTTTGACCCCTTTTACCAGTACCACGGACCTCTGCCCGGCATGAAGGAGGTGCTGTTTGAAAGGGAAAGCCAGGTTATCGGCTCCATTCGGCATTTTTCCTATGACAGTGTACTTTTGGGTTCTTCTGTGGTGGAAAACTGCGACAGCAGCTATCTGGACAATGCCTACGGCATCAAAACCCTGAAGGTGGTGAAAGGCTCCGGCTCCACGGCGGACCTTATGTATTATCTGGAAAAAGCACATGAAAAGCAGGACATTAAGAGAGTTTTTTACGGACTGGATTTGTTTGCCCTGAAAATGCCATGTGAAGTGACGGTGGTGTCACAATATAGTCCGAATTACCTGTATACGGAAACAATTCTGGATGACGGCGCGTATCTTTTTAATAAGGACGTGCTCTTAAAGAAAATTCCGCTGATGCTGGCGTATTCTTTTGCGGATAAAAATACGGGGGGACATGCCTACGACTGGTCGGAGGACAAAACCTTCGGTCCGGCAAAAGCCATGGAAGCCTACGAGGGACCTTATGTACAGAGCGAGGAGAAGGATTTCACGGACGATAAAGCAACCATTGCGGCCAATATAGCTCTGATAACGGAAGAAATTAAGTCTCACCCGGATACCCTTTATACGGTTTTCTTCCCGCCGTACTCGCTGCTCATGTGGGACGATACCTGCAGACAGGGCGAACTTTCCGAGTACTGCTATATGCTGGATGAGGCTCTGCGGACACTTCTTTCCTATGACAATGTGGAGATTTATTATTTCCAGACGGACACGGACATTGTGTGCAATCTGAACCTTTACATGGACAAGGTGCATTATTCCCCGGACATCAACCAGTACATGTTGACCTGCATGGCGCAGGGGGATGAGTCATATCGTGTAGATAAGGATAACCGGCAGGATGTGGTACCTTCTTTGCGACAGATGTGTCAGTATATAACGGAAGAGGCTATCTATAACTATTACCCGAGGGAGCAATAACCGCGTCCGGAAGATGCATAACTGTATCGGAAAAGAAATGCTTTCGGGAGAAGAAACCGGCAGGCGGCTATGAACACCGCCCCGCAATCTGCATATCATAAGAGAAAAGGGACCGGAAGTGTCAGATATGGACTTTTCCAACCGAATTTTGCCTTTTTACATGGCATACCCACAGCCCTGCCTGATGAAGGAAGACAGCACCGTCCTGCGTGATTTGGAATACCTGCAGCAGATGTATCCCGGGCAGGCGAAGATGCTGCAGAAGAGGATTGCCGAGGTCCTGGATAAAGTGGATTATGAGGGCAGCCTGCTTTATGATGAATACCCCGACAAGTGGCAGCTTTACCGTCTGGGAGACAGCATTGTCGCTATTTTGAAGCGGGAGGAAGAGGAAAAAGGAGAAGATGTGAATACTTCCCCGGAAAAATGGGAATGGATAAAGGATATGGTACTGCTTATCCTGTATTATGAGATTTACAAACGGCGCCACAGCGGACGAAAAGGATTTATAAAATTTTAGTTGAGGTTTTCAGGCAAAATCATTAGAATATAGTCATAGTGGGTACTTCGGCCAAAGGGGATGAGGGAACACTATGACTATTGTTTTGTGAGGATACATCCATGAAGGAATTTTTGGATTTGATACAGGATATAGAAAAAGCCGGATTGCAGAATGCTGTATTCAGCAATCCCATTGACAAGGAAAAGGGCAGCAAAATCACCGTACATCCCATTCTTTTAAAAGGAGAGGCGGTGTATCAGCGCACCAGCTTTATCGGGACCAAGGTGTTCCATGAAAATCTGGTGCCGGACAGGCTGGCGGGGCAGCTCACACAGGATATGCAGGCATTCAAACAGGCGGAGTTTACCACGCCGGACTTTTCCGCCTACGTGCTGGTGAGCAAAAAAGGAAAAATGACAATCAAGAAGAAAATGACGCCGGGAGTGGGCAAAAAGAACGCGAACGAAAACCTGCCGGCAGGTCTGGAGATTGCGGAGCACAACCGAAAGAAGCATTATATATTGGAAGAAGGCAAGCCCGTGGACTTTTTAGTGGGACTCGGCGTGCAGACCCCGGAGGGCAAAATCGTAAAGGCGAAGTACGATAAGTTCCGCCAGATTAACCGTTATCTGGAATTTATCGAGGACATTGTGCGTAAGCTTCCAACAGACAGACCGGTGCGCATCATTGACTTCGGATGCGGAAAATCGTACCTTACCTTTGCCATGTATTATTACCTGCATGTGCTTCGGAAATACGAAGTGGAGATTACGGGTCTGGATTTGAAGGAGGATGTGATTGCCCTTTGCAACAGGCTGGCAGAGCAGTACGGCTACGAGCACCTGCATTTTGAGAGGGGCGACATCAGCTCCTACGAAGGCGAGGATAAGGTGGACATGGTGGTGACACTCCATGCCTGCGATACGGCAACCGATTACGCCATAGAAAAAGCGGTAAAATGGAATGCAGACGTCATTATGGTGGTGCCCTGCTGTCAGCATGAGCTGAACCGGCAGATTTCCTGCAAGGAGCTTCAGCCCGTTTTGAAATACGGACTAATACGGGAGCGTATGGCTGCCCTTATGACGGACGCCCTGCGCGCGGATATGCTGGAGGAAATGGGCTACGAGGTACAGATTCTGGAGTTCATAGATATGGAGCATACCCCGAAAAACATTTTAATCAGAGCGGTGAGGAAAAACGGCATCCGTAAAAAATCGGAGGATGTGGAAAAAGTAACCGCATTTCTGCATGTGCAGCCGACACTGCAGAAGCTTTTGGGAAAGGAACAGGCTGAATGAAAAAAGGAATTATCAAGTGGGCGGTCTTCATGGTTGTGTTTGTGGTGTCACTGTTTATATTTTCCCGGTTGTTAAATACGGGAACCAACGATATGACCATGGATATGGAGGAGCCAAAGTTCCCGGTGGTCTACATGGGCATGGGCGACATCCGCTACAACGAAATGCACGGCTATGTAAATGCCATGGATACCACGTTCATGCGGGACACCATTACCGTGCTGGACGAGAACCGCAGCACACAGTTTTTTGTGGACACTTACGGCGACAAGGTGCAGAAATTTGTGTTTGAAGTGCGCAGTGTGGATGGGGAACGGCTGATTGAAAGCACCGAGGTTACGGGGTATGAGACTACGGCGGCAGGCATTTCCGGTACGCTGACCGCCAAGGACCTGCTGGAAACAGGCAAGGAATACGAAATGGTGCTGCTTCTGACGCTGGACACGGGCAACACGGTGTATTATTATACCAGACTGGCGTGGGGGACGGACTACCATGCCTACGACAAATTAAGCTTTGCCAGGGATTTTAACAACAAGACCTTTGACAAAGAGCAGGCACAGGACCTTGCCAAATATATGGAAACCAATTCCACCGGGGACAACAGTACCCTGCATAAGGTGGATATCCATTGCAGCTTAAATCAGGTAACCTGGGGAAATCTGGAAGTGAAGAAGGTCACTTCCCCGGTTTTCCAGATTACGGAAATTGCCTCCCAGACGGCGGTCGTTACCGCTCACTATGTGGTAAGCACCGGCACCGGTAAGCAGACCTCCTACTTCTATGTGGAAGAGTACTACCGGCTCCGTTATACCACGGACCGTATTTATCTGCTCGATTATAACCGCACCATGAACAGTATTCTGCAGGAGGAGTCGGATATTTATGTAAACGACAAGATTGTCATCGGCATTGCGGATGAGAACCTGCCGATTTATGAAAGCGAGGACGGTAATATTTTTGCCTTTGTAGTGCAGGACAGACTGTATTCCTATAACGTTACCACCAATAAAATGACGGTGGTATTCGGTTTTTACAAGGATGAATACACGGATGCCCGCAAGATGGACACCAATCATGACATTCGTGTCCTAAATATTGACGAGGGTGGTAACATCCAGTTCGCGGTGGCCGGTTACATGGACAGAGGCAGCCACGAAGGTGAAGTGGGCGTACAGGTCTACAATTACGACAGCAGCTACAACACGGTGGAAGAAAAGCTGTATATTCCCTATAACGGCAACTACCGTATCCTGAAAGCGGAACTGGATGAGCTTCTTTACCTGAACAGAGAAGGCTATCTGTATACCAGGCTCGACAATGCAGTTCTGGAAATCAATCTGGAAGAAATGACCTGCAACTATCTGCTGGCGGATGTGGAACAGGGCAGCATGTGGGTATCGAACAGCGGACGGATTGCGGTATGGCAGACCGGTGGCAGCCTGTATGAGGCAACCGGGCTGACCCTTATGGATTTCGGCACCCGAAAAAAAATAACCGTCAATGCCGGAACGGATGAGTATATCCTGCCGCTTGGTTTCATGGAAGAGGATTTGATTTACGGTATCGCCCGCAGGGAGGACATCATAAAGGATAATGCCGGAAGAGTCACTTTCCCCATGTATACCGTTTCCATCTGCAACGCCAAGGGCATTGTCTTAAAGAAGTATAGCCAGGACAATATTTATGTGACGGCGTGCAGCATAAACGGCGGACAGATTACCCTCGACAGAGTGTTGAAAACGGAGAGCGGCAGCTTTACGGAAACCACGCAGGAGCACATCATGAGCAGCACCAAAGAAACGGTGGGCAAAAATACCATCAGCACTGTTGTTACGGAAAATTACGGAAAATATGTGCAGATTGCGGTGAAAAAGGAAATCGACCGGAAAGCGCTGCAGGTAAGAAACACCAAGGAAATCATGTACGAGGGTTCCCGGGATTTAGTGCTTCCCGAGGCAGAGGAAAAGGATGCGTTTTATGTGTATGAGCCGGATGGCAGCGCCGGTGTATATAAGGAAGCGGCGGCAGCCGTGAAAGCTGCCGAAGAACTGAGCGGTGTGGTAATAAACAAGGCGGGGGATTATGTCTGGATGCGGGGCAACCGTGCCGTGAAAAACCAGATTATGTCCATCAAGGCAGAAAGCAGCACAGAAGAGACCTCAAGTCTGGCTGTCTGCCTGAATGTCATGTTAAAGAAGGAAGGCATTACCCGGAATACGGAATACTGGCTTGACCGGGGCGAAAACATCTACTCCCTGCTGGAGGAGAACCTAAGCGATGCCCAGGTTTTAGACTTAAAGGGCTGCTCCTTAGACTCCGTGCTGTATTATGTAAACCGGGATATTCCGGTGCTGGCATGCTTAAATGACGGCAGTGCCGTGCTGATTACCGGTTTTAACCAGTACAATGTAGTCATTATGAATCCGTCAAAAGGAACCCTTGCCAAGATGGGCATGAACGACGCCACCGACTGGTTTGCCAAAAACGGAAACGCCTTTATCACCTATATGAAATATGAACAGTAACAGTGTAGCTTTTATGCCGTCCGGAAAATGCGGGCGGCATATTTTTTTAACGTAAAAAGTAAAATCATGCCGAACACACCGCCGGAAATGATTTCGCCGATGCCGACCGTGAGGGCAAGATACCAGAAGGCATCCTCCAGATGGTAGCCGAACATCAAAACAAGGGGAACGATAATGGTGTTGGAAACAATATTGGGAATGGGTACCAGCCATTTATTCCTGCGTACCAGATAAGCACCCACAGCGCCGATCAAGGTGGCAAAGCTTCCTAAAACAATATCCAACAGGCATGCACCCGTAATGAAATTGGAAAGCATACATCCTACGAAAAGACCGGGGATGGCGGCGGGGGTAAAAAAGGGAAGTACGGAAAGCATTTCCGAAAGGCGAATCTGGATGGCGCCGGAAGCTAAGCCGAAAGCATTGGCAAGCAAGGTAAGCACCACATAAAGAGCTGCAATCATGGCAGCCTGGACAAGATAGAGTGTTTTTTTGTTTTTCATTGATTTTCTCCTTTAGTTTTGTTTTACGTGTGGAAGGTCTCGAACACACGGTAATGCAATTTGATACTATAACATGTATGCACAAAAAATGCAACACACAAAATCATGTGTAAGAAGTATAGAATTTGTTAAGATTTTACAATTAAACACATAAAAACGGCAAAATACTATACAAAATAATTAAAAAATGGTATAATCGGTACATCACTTGAAAGGAGAATTTTGGATATGGGGAAGAAAAAAAAGAAAATTCATTCCATTAAAACCAAAATCACGGCATTGACCATCGGAATTGTAGTCTGCGTAGCGGCATTGCTCTTAGTGGTACTGATTTCCAATGGCAGAAAGCAAATCGTAAACGTTACACAGAATTATTTGCTGGATATCGCAGAGGCCTACGGCAAAGAGCTGGAAGGTCAGGAGGACAAGCTCTCCGACCCGGGATATCTTGCAAATTTACTGAATGGGGTAGGCTTACAGGGCATCTCTTCCAGCTATGCATACTTAGTGGACGCAGAAGGAACCATGTTATACCATCCCACTGCAGATAAAATCGGTAAATCCGTCGAGAACAGCGTAGTAAAGTCATTGGTACAGGATTTAAAAGCCGGTAAAAAGGTAGCAGCCAATGTAGTTACCTATGACTTTAAGGGAGCTGTCAAATATGCTTCCTATTATGTAAGCAGTACCAATGCCTATATTCTGGTTATTTCCGCGGATGAAGCAGAAGTATTGAAGCCTATCCGGAACATGGCAATCCAGGGTATTATCATTACCTGCATCATTGAAGTACTGGCTATTGTAATTGGTCTTCTCTATGCACAGAGAGTGACCGGTCCCATCAAGACTATTACCGGCATGGTAAACCGCTTTGCCGACATGGATTTTACCAAAGACGAAAAAGAAGATATTTTTAGCAGGCGCAATGATGAAACCGGCGACATGAGCCGCTCCATCAGAAAACTGCGGGAGCAGATGGAAAAGATGATACTGGATATCCGGAAAAGAAGCGAAGAGCTGTTTGCCGCATCCGATGTGCTGAGCAAGGACTCGGAGGAAACTTACGGAATGGTTATCCAGGTAGAAAAAGCGGTTTCGGAAATCGCAGAGGGCGCTACATCCCAGGCGGGAGAAACCCAGAAGGCAACCGAAAGTGTTATCACCATCGGCAATATGGTAGAAGAAACCGCCTCTGAGGCAGGCAGACTGCATGACAATACAGATGTGATTAAAAATCTGGGTTCTGAGGCCAACTCCACACTGGCGGGTCTGACGGAAATCAACCGCAGGACCAAAGAGGCGATTGAGATTATTTCCAGACAGACCAATACCACAAATGAGTCCGCACTCAAAATCAGAGAAGCAACCGCACTCATTACTTCCATTGCAACCGAAACCAATCTGCTTTCCCTGAATGCTTCCATCGAAGCGGCAAGGGCTGGGGAGCAGGGACGCGGCTTTGCCGTTGTCGCAAGCCAGATTCAGAAGCTGGCGGAGCAGTCCAATGAGTCAGCCAAGACCATTGAGCACATTGTCAGCGCCCTGATAAATGACTCCGAAAAAGCCGTACATACCATGGAAGAAGTCAAAGACGTCATGGAAGAGCAGAATACCAAGGTGGACAAGGCAGGAGAAATCTTTGAAGATGTACTCCGTGGCATTGAAGTAACCATCAAGGGTATCACCACCATTTCTGATTATACGACAAAGATGGATACCGCCCGTGTCAATGTGGTGGATGTGGTACAGAACCTGACCGCCATTGCCGAAGAAAACGCAGCCGCTACGGAAGAAACCTCCGCATCCGCTACCGAAGTCAACAACATCATCGGCAACATTTCCGACAAGGCGAAGGATGTCCGGAGCATTGCGGAAAACCTGCATGATACAGTAGAGATGTTTAAGATCTGATTAAAACCCCCTCACCGTTAGGATGAGGGGGTTTTTGATTACAGTTCGCCGGTACGATAGCGTGCTACGATGTTCTGAATTCTTTCATTGGGATTTAACAAATCGCTGATGGAAGAATCGTGGTTCAAGGTATCGATGATGTAAGCGATGTACTTGCTCATATCGCAGCTGATGTACCAGTTTTTGGAAAGCAGTTCCGGTGTCTGGTAAACCAGATTGGTGGTTAAAATTTTGGTAATAATGCCTTCTTCGTAAGCCTTGTCGAACTTGTCCAAACCGTTGGTGAACAGACCGAAGGTAGAGAATACGAAGATGTTTCTTGCCTTGCGCTCCTTTAATTCGGCAGCAACCTCCAGTACGCTTTCGCCGGAAGAAATCATATCATCAATGATAATCATGTCCTTGCCTTCTACGCTGGTGCCTAAGAACTCATGGGCAACAATGGGGTTGCGTCCGTTTACAATCTTTGTGTAGTCACGGCGCTTGTAGAACATACCCATATCCAGTCCAAGAACGTTTGCAATGTAAATAGCACGGCTCATACCGCCTTCATCCGGGCTGATAACCATCATATGGTCGGCATCAATCTGCAAATCCTTTACATTTCTTAACAGACCCTTGATAAACTGGTAAGCGGGCTGAACGGTTTCAAAACCGTGTAGGGGAATTGCGTTCTGCACACGAGGGTCATGGGCATCAAAGGTAATGATGTTGTCAACACCCATGCGGACCAGCTCCTGCAGAGCCAGGGCACAGTCAAGGGATTCACGGGAAGTACGCTTATGCTGTCTGCTTTCATATAAGAAAGGCATGATAACGGTAATTCTTCTTGCCTTACCTCCGACAGCGGCGATGATACGCTTTAAGTCCTGATAATGGTCATCGGGAGACATATGATTTTCATGACCGCAAAGAGAATATGTCAGGCTGTAGTTTGCTACATCCACTAACAGATATAAGTCGTCGCCTCTGACAGACTCTAAAATGGTACCCTTGGCTTCGCCGGAACCAAAACGGGGTACGTTGGTTTTGATAAGATAGGAAGGACGCTGATAGCCGGAAAAAGCAAGGCTTTCCTTGTGCTCGCTTTCGCGTTCTCCTCTCCACTTTACCAGATATTTGTCAATTTTTTCACCTAAAGGCTGGCAGCTCTTTAAGGCAATGATGCCCAGACTTCCAACGGGAATGGTTTCCAAATTGCGCTTTTCTTCTCGGTTTGGCATGAAAATAATCCTCTCTTTCTTGAATACATTTATGAATTTGTAAATTTCTTACGGATACGGATGTCTGAGCCGGATAATTTGCGGAAGGTAAAGGCATTGGTCAGACGGGAGAAAATACGCTCCGAATAACGCTCCTTCAAGCCCTCCAGACTCAGGTTGGTGGAGATGATAACAGGCTTTTTACGAAGACTTCTTTCGTTCAGAATAGAGAAAAGATGTGTGTTCGTAAAAGCATTGGTAAGCTCGGTGCCTAAATCATCGATAATCACCAAGTCACAATTGTACAAGTCTTCCTGGGTCTTGTAAAGTACTTCTTTCTCATTGGAAGCAAATGCCTGCCTGGAAAGCAGGTCGAACAGACCGGAAGCGGAAAAATAAATCACGGAGTAACCGTGCTGCAAAAGCTCGTAAGCGATGCAGTTGGAAAGAAATGTCTTGCCGGTGCCCACGGCGCCGAAAAACAGAAGGTTCTGGTATTCCGTG
The DNA here is from genome assembly GCA_000434615.1 of Clostridium sp. CAG:510. Taxonomy (GTDB): domain Bacteria; phylum Bacillota; class Clostridia; order Lachnospirales; family Lachnospiraceae; genus Acetatifactor. The sequence goes on along the minus strand of FR880788.1, from coordinate 11,006 downwards.
TCAAAATTGCGGATAAAGGAAAGGCTGTTTTCCACTGCTTTTTTGAAATTCTGTAAATCCTCTCCCTCGTAGTAATCATAGGAAAGAACGGAAAAATTTTCAGCCTGAAGCACTTCTTTAAGATTGCTGCGGGAGTAGAGCATGTTGACGATGCGACTCTGCAGACAGTGGCATTTTTCACCGTTTACAAAACCGGTGTCCTTACAGTCCGGACAGTCATAGATGGGAGAAAGGTAATCTTCCGGGTACCCATTTGCAAGCAGAAGCTCTCTTTTTTTACGGGAAATGTCCTGCATTTTTTCATGATATTCCGACATACTGCCCTGACCGTCCAAAAGTATCTTTTTTCCGTAGGAAACGGAAAGGGAAGCGGCAGCGCTCGTCAGCTCCTCATAGGCGGGAAGCCTGTCCGCAATTTCTGCCTTTCTCTCGGATAAAAGGCGTTCGTTTTTTAACTGTATGGCGTCGTATTCGCGCAAAATAGCGTCGTATTGGGAATTCGTGAGGCTCACGGCGTTCTCCTTATCTGCGGTTTATGGGGTAGTTATTTACTGCTTAACAGTCGCGCTTCCAGTTCGTCGTAGTCGTAGCTTCTCTGGGCAAACTGGTTGAAACGGTTGGAAGAAACCTGGGAAGAGGAAGCAGCGGAAGAGGTGCTTCTGCTCTGGCGGCTCTTCTGGTACTGGGCATCAATGCGCTGGATGTCGGACTTGTGATGCACATCCTCTTTTTTCCAGTTGCTTAAAATGCCCTCGGCATATTCAAAACGGTGGCTGTCCGTAGCAAGCACGGTACGCTCGCAGGCAATGGCAATGATGTCCTGGGAGAAGCCGTATTCCTTTGTCCAGCGTATGATGTATTCTAATTCTTTCTTGGTGGGAGTATTGTTTTTACCTAACTCCTTCATAATGGTATAAACGGATTTGTCGTATTTGGCGGCAAATTTTTCCGCCTGCTTGGGGGTCGTCACACCGGACTGCGCCCAGTTTAAGGCAACCGCCTCTATGTATTTGAAATCCTTTTTGCCGCGGTCCACGCAGTACTGCAGCAGATAATCAATCAGATCATCGGAGAAGTGCAGGCAATCCGACAGATACAGAATGGACTTCATATCGGACACACTGAGCTGTCTGCCCATGTAGGACTCCGCAATAAAAAAGAGCTGACGGATGTTTTCTTTATTTTTAAACGCAGAAAGCTGGTCTGCGGAGTAGGACGGCTTCTTGTAAGGGTCGGTCTTTTCAGCAGGCGTTTCTTCTGCTTTTTCGGTAATAGCCGTAGCTGAAACAACAGCCGTAGCTGCAGCAACAGCGGGAGCTGCAACGGTAACAGGCTCGTCCGTTCCTTTTAAAAAGCGGATGCCGGATACATTCTTGCTCTCGTCATATTCGATGGCTAAAAGCTTTAACTTTTCCCAGTACTTCAAAGAACGCAGCACTTCACGCTCCGTGTGGTTAAAGAAGTCCGCAATTTCAGACACACTGGCAGCCTGACCGGAGCCCAGCCTGCGAAGCAGATAAAGATAAATCTTAAGCTGTGCATCATTTGCATCCTTCATGTAATTGTCAATAAAAGAGTTGGAAAGAAGCGTTACACCCGGTACGTCTTCCCTGTAAATAGTAAACTGACCCATTTTCTCACCTGTCCTGATTTCCTCATTTCGCATGTCAAAGTATAACATATCTTTTTCAAAAAGGAAATAGCCCCATTTCCGCAAACCCTTGTAAATACTGGGTTTTCCGGACATTGTGGATATTGTGGATATTGTGGATAGAAAAATAAAAGTGCCAATTTTACACGGTTTTTACAGGGTAATTTATCCACAGGAAACACAAAAATATCCACAATGCCGAATCCTTTTTCGAAGGAACAGCATTGTGGATAATGTGGACAACTATTCTCCGAGGAGGTTTTCCCCGATTTTCAGTACATCTCCGGCCCCCATAGTTATCAACAGGTCACCGTTGATACAATTTTGCAGTAAAAAATTTTCAATTTCATCAAATGACGGGAAATAGTAGCAGTCGCAGCCTAAGTTTTTCAGTTCGCGGAGTAAATCTTTGGAGCTGATGCCAAGGGTATCCGTCTCACGGGAGGCATAGATGTCTGCCAGCACCACTTTATCCGCCAGGGAAAGAGCTTTTGCAAAATCCTTCAAAAATGCCTTGGTGCGGGAATAGGTATGGGGCTGGAATACGCACCAGAGGGTATTGTGGGGATATTTTGCGGCGGCTTTTAAGGTTGCGGTAATTTCTGTGGGATGATGTGCATAATCATCTATTATGGTAACGCCGCCAATCTTTCCTTTGTATTCAAAACGGCGGTCCGTTCCATGGAAAGAGGAAAGTGCCTTTGCGGAAAGCTCTGCAGGCAGCTTCAGTATGTCGGACAAGGCTAAGGAAGCCAGTGCATTCAGCACATTATGTTCACCCGGTACGCTTAAGTGCACGGGCAGGGTGCTTCCGTCCGGGAAATGCGCCGTAAACAGCGGACAACCCATTTCGTCGTAGGATATGTTCGTGGCAAAATAATCGGCATCGTCCGTAAGGCCGAAGGTAAGTACCTTACAGGGCAGCCCTTCCGTAATTTCTGTAAGATTGCTGATTTTACGATTGATAATCAGGGAGCCGTCTGCGGGCAGAAGCTCGGCAAAACGGCGGAAGGAAGCCCGGATGTCGTTGATATCCTTAAAGAAATCAAGATGGTCTTCTTCTATATTAAGGATAATACCGACTTTCGGGAAAAAGCTTAAAAAGCTGTTGGTGTATTCGCATGCCTCGGTCACAAAGAAGCCGGAGTGGCCCACACGGATATTGCCGCCGATGGATTTGTAAATGCCGCCGATGGATAAGGTGGGATCCATGTTCTGGGAAAGCAGGATTTCCGAGATCATGGAGGTTGTGGTGGTCTTGCCGTGGGTACCGCTTACGGCGATAGGGGTTTCATAGTTTTTCATCATCTGTCCCAAAAGCTCCGCACGGGAAAGACAGGGGATGCCCAGCTGGTGAATAGCTATATACTCCGGGTTGTCGGGATGAATGGCGCTGGTAAATACCGCGCAGTCGATATCGGGAGTAATGTTGGCTGCACGCTGACCGTAAAATACGGTGATGCCCTTCTCCTCCAGGGATTTGGTAAGGGGAGAAGCCTGTCTGTCGGAACCGGAAACCTGAAAGCCTTTTTCACGTAATATTTCCGCCAGTCCGCTCATACTGATGCCGCCGATTCCCACAAAGTAAATATGGATCGGATGATTAAAATCAATTTGATACATAGTCGCACTTCCTATTTTAATTTTGAACAGTCTTATACGAATGTTCAATGAGATATTTATATTATACGCACATACGGCTGAAAAAACAAATGGTAAATGTTATCTATCAAAAATTAACGAAGGATTTTACATATGTAAAATATATAATGGTTAAAGTACACAAAAAAAAGAAGAAAATGGAAATAAAAATGTAAAATTTACATAGAAAATTGTTTCCATTCCGGTGCAAACGTGCTATAATGCTTTTAACATGTAATGGGAGAGCAGCATTTTAATCTGTTTAGACTAGTTGTATGAGGTGATGATATGATTAAAAAAGAAATGATAGCCATGTTATTGGCTGGCGGACAGGGAAGCCGCCTGGGTGTTCTGACATCCAAAGTAGCAAAGCCCGCAGTTGCCTTCGGCGGAAAGTACCGTATTATCGATTTCCCCTTAAGTAACTGTATTAACTCCGGTGTAGATACGGTCGGTGTCCTGACCCAGTATCAGCCGCTCAGACTGAATACCCATATCGGCATCGGTATTCCCTGGGATCTTGATAGAAATATCGGTGGTGTTACCGTTCTTCCTCCGTATGAGAAGAGCAGCAACAGCGAATGGTATACCGGTACCGCAAATGCCATCTACCAGAACATCGATTATATGGAAAGCTTCAATCCGGAATATGTCCTGATTTTATCGGGTGACCATATTTATAAGATGGATTACGAAGTAATGCTCGACTTCCATAAGGCAAACAATGCAGAAGTTACCATCGCGGTTATGCCCGTACCCATGGAAGAAGCAAGCCGTTTCGGTATCATGATTGCGGATGAAAACCACAAGATTAACGAATTTGAAGAAAAACCCGCAAACCCCAGAAGTAATCTGGCAAGTATGGGTATTTACATATTCAACTGGAAGACCTTAAAAGAGGCGCTCATTGCCATGGCTGACCAGCCCGCACTTGACTTTGGTAAACATATCATTCCTTATTGCCACGAAAGACAGCTTCCTTTATATGCTTACGAATTCCACGGCTACTGGAAGGATGTAGGTACCTTAAATTCCTACTGGGAAGCAAATATGGAGCTGATTGATATTGTTCCTGAATTTAACCTTTACGAAGAATATTGGAAGATATACACCAAGAGCGAAATCCTGCCTCCCCAGTACCTGTCCAAGGACAGTGTGGTAGAGCGCAGCATCATCGGTGAAGGCTCCAATATTTACGGACAGGTTTACAACTCCGTAATCGGCTGCGGTGTTACCATCGGTGAAGGCACGGTTGTAAAGGATTCCATCATCATGAACAACAGTGTCATCAAGAAGAACTGTGAACTGAATAAGGCGATTATAGCAGAACAGACTGTTATCGGAGATAATGTAAAGCTGGGTGTAGGCGAAGAAGCCGAAAACGATACGGCTCCTCACATCTACAACCACGGCATTGTAACTGTTGGCGAAAAGAGCGTGGTGCCTGATGGCATTACAGTGGGCAAGAACAGCGTAATCTTTGGTGTTACCACAGCAGATGATTACGAGAATTCCAGTCTCGCAAGCGGAAAAACATTGATTAAGGCAGGTGAATAACAGTGAGAGCAATCGGAATTATTTTAGCAGGTGGCAACAACCATCGTATGAAAGAGTTAACCCAGAAACGTGCAAGCAGTGCGATGCCCGTAGCAGGCAGCTACCGTAGCATTGACTTTGCATTGAGCAGCATGTCCAATTCCCATATCCAGAAGGTTGCCGTACTGACACAGTACAACTCCCGCAGCTTAAACGAGCATTTAAGCTCCTCCAAATGGTGGGACTTCGGACGTAAGCAGGGCGGTTTATATGTACTGACCCCCGCTGTGACGGCGGACAACAGCAACTGGTACAGAGGCACCGCAGATGCCATTTACCAGAACATCCACTTCTTAAAGAACAGTCATGAGCCTTATGTTATTATTGCGTCAGGCGACGGCGTATACAAGATGGATTTCGGAAAGCTTCTGGAATATCACATCAACAAGAAAGCGGATATTACCGTTGTATGCCGCGACATGGAAGAGGATATCAATGTAGAGCGCTTCGGCACCATCAAGATGAACGAAGAATGCCGTATTGAAGAATTTGAAGAAAAGCCTCTGATGGCAAAGACCAATACCGTATCCTGCGGTATCTATGTCATCCGCCGTCGTCAGCTCATCGAAATGCTGGAGAAATGTGCGGAAGAAGACAGATATGACTTTGTAAGAGACATTCTTATCCGTTACAAGGACATCAAGAAGATTTACGGTTACAAAATTCATGACTACTGGAGAAATATCGCATCCGTGGATGATTATTTCAGCACCAACATGGATTTCTTAAAGCCGGAAGTAAGAGATTATTTCTTTAACCAGTACCCGGATGTATATTCCAAGGTGGATGACCTTCCTCCCGCAAAATACAACGTGGGTGCACAGGTAAAGAACAGTCTGATATCCAGCGGCTGTATCGTAAACGGCGTGGTAGAGGATTCTGTAGTGTTCAAGAAGAGTTATATCGGAAATAACTGCTACATCAAGAATTCCATTATCTTAAACGACGTATATATTGGGGACAATACACACATTGAAAACTGCATTGTGGAAAGCCATGATACCATTCGTGCAAATTCCTGCTATAAGGGTGAGGACGAAATCAAGATTGTCATTGAGCGCGACAACAGATATGTAGTTTAAACCCGTAAAAGGGACATGCAAAGGGGGTTACTAAGACAAATGCAGATTACAGACGTAAGGGTTCGCAAAATAACCAAAGAAGGAAAAATGAAAGCCATTGTTTCCATTACCATTGACGATGAATTTGTAGTTCATGATATCAAGGTGATTGAAGGAGAAAAGGGACTGTTCATCGCAATGCCCAGCAAAAAAGCCGCAGACGGCGAGTACCGTGACATTGCACATCCCATCAATTCCGGAACAAGGGATTTCATCCAGAAGATTATTTTGGAGAGCTACGAAAAAGCACTTGCCGAACCGACAGAGGACTGATTTTAGAGAAGACATATTGGGGTAAAACTGCTGCGTGAAAACGCGGCAGTTTTTTCTTGCAACTTTTTTCCCTGCGGTGCTATACTGAAAATACTTATGAGCAAAAAGGAGGCGTCCCATGTATTTAATCGTAGGGCTGGGAAATCCCGGAAAAGAATATGAGAATACCCGTCATAATATCGGGTTTGATGTCATAGAAACATTAGCAGCACAGGAAAAAATAGATATTCTGGAAAAAAAGCACAAGGGTCTTGTGGGAAAGGGTTACATTGACGGTGAAAAGGTGATTCTGGCAAAGCCCCTTACCTACATGAACTTAAGCGGCGAGTGTGTGAAAGAAATTCTGGACTATTACAAAATAGATGCGAAAACGAATCTCATTGTCATTTCCGATGATATCAGTCTGGCGCCCGGCCACATCCGCATCCGCAAAAAAGGCAGTGCGGGCGGGCACAACGGCTTAAAGAATATCATTGCCCATTTGGGACATGATGAGTTTATACGCATTAAAATGGGCGTTGGCGAAAAGCCCGCCGGTTACGACCTGGCAGACTATGTACTGGGACATTTTACCGGCATGGAGCGGAAGGTGATGGACGAGGCGGCAGCAGAGGCTGCGGATGCCATCCGTGTCATCATGAAAGAAGGCGCAGAAAGCGCCATGAACCGCTTCAATGGAAAGAAATAAAGGGTATGGAGAAGTAAAATGCAGGCATTATTGGCACCGCTGCGTGAATTAGCGGAATACGAGGAAATCAGGAATATCCTTTACAAGGATAAAAAATCCATTGCGCTGACAGGCTGCGTGGAGTCACAGAAACTGCATATGATATACGGTCTGGGCGATGGCTTTCCCTGTAAAGTCATCGTTACTTACAGTGACTTAAAAGTCCGGGAAATTTATGAGGACTATAAGTTTTACGACCGCAATGTATATCTGTATCCTGCCAAGGATCTGATTTTCTTTCAGGCAGATATTCACGGCAATAAGCTGACCGCAGAGCGTGTCAAGGTACTTAGGAGACTGGCGGAAAAAAAGCCCATTACGATTGTGACAACCTTTTCGGCACTCATGACACCTCAGGCAAGGTGGGAACTTGACAGGGATACCGTTTCTATCAGCAAGCACGGCACTCTGGATATGACAGAAGTGTCAAAAAGACTGGTAAACATGGGCTATGAAAAGACTTACCAGGTAGAAGCACCGGGACAGTTTGCCGTAAGAGGCGGCATCTTAGACGTTTTCGATTTAACGGAGGAGAACCCGTACCGTATTGAACTCTGGGGGGATGAGGTGGACTCCGTCCGCAGCTTTGATATTTTAAGCCAGCGTTCCGTGGAGCAGTTGTCCAGCATCCGCATTTTCCCGGCGGCGGAATTTGTCCTGACGGAAGAAATGCAGCGGGACGGCATTGCCAAAATCGAAAAAGAGGCGAAAAAACAGGTCAAAATCTTCAGAGACCACATGCAGTCGGAGGAGGCGCACCGCATTGAAGTGCAGGTGAAGGAACTTCGGGAGCAGGTACTGGAATTTAAAAACCTTTCCGTACTCGAGGGCTATATCCGCTATTTTTACGGGGAAGAGGAGCTTTCCAATCTGCTGGGACTTCTGCCGGAAAAGCACTGTCTTTTCCTGGACGAACCGGCGCGTATCCGGGAGCAGGCGGAAGCGGTGGAGCTGGAATTTCGGGAAAGCATGAGCCACCGTGCGGAAAAGGGCTATATCCTGCCGGGGCAGATGGACGTGCTTTCTGGCTGGGAAAAGGTGGCAGCCGGTATCCGGAAGGCTCCGTTTATGACACTTGCGTCAATAGAAATGAAAAAGACTCTGGTAAAGCCGGAAAAAACGTTCAGTATTTCCGCCCAGAGTGTCACTTCTTATAATAACAGCTTTGAAATGCTGGTGAAGGACTTAAAGCAGTACAAAAAAGAAAAGTACCGGGTATTGCTTCTGTCAAGCTCCCGTACCCGTGCGGAGCGGCTGGCGGCGGATTTACGGGAAGAAGGACTTTCCGCTGTATTTACAGGCAACCCCGAACGGGAAGTGCAGGAGGGCGAGATTTTAACCTGCTACGGACATGCCGGAAAAGGCTTTGCCTATCCGCTGCTTAAGTTTGTGGTGATTTCCGAAAGCGATATTTTCGGAAACGGACAGAAGAAAAAGAAACGGAAACCTAAGTACGAGGGGCAGAAAATCAAGGACTTTTCCGAGCTTAAGGTGGGTGACTACGTGGTGCATGAGAGCCACGGACTGGGCATTTACCGTGGCATTGAAAAGGTAGAAGTGGACAAAGTCGTTAAAGACTACTTAAAGATAGAATACCGCGACGGCGGCAATCTTTACATTCTGGCAACGGGTCTGGATGTGATCCAGAAATATGCTTCCGCCGATGCCAAGACGCCGAAGCTCAACAAATTAGGCACTCAGGAATGGACGAAAACCAAAACGAGGGTGCGCACCGCTGTGGAAACGGTGGCAAAGGATCTGGTGGAGCTTTACGCCAAAAGGCAGCAGTCCGAGGGATATCAGTACGGGAAAGATACCGTCTGGCAGCGGGAATTTGAAGAAATGTTCCCCTATGAGGAAACGGACGACCAGCTTGCCGCCATTGCGGACACCAAGGCGGACATGGAGAGCAGAAAAATTATGGACCGCTTAATCTGCGGGGACGTGGGCTACGGCAAAACGGAAATCGCCATCCGCGCGGCGTTCAAGGCTGTGCAGGAGGGCAAACAGGTGGCATATCTGGTGCCCACCACCATTTTAGCCCAGCAGCATTACAACACCTTCGCCCAGAGAATGAAGGATTTCCCGGTGCGCGTGGATATGATGTCCCGTTTCCGAACGGCTGCCGAGCAGAAAAAGACCATTACCGACTTGAAAAAAGGCATGGTGGATATTGTCATCGGCACCCACCGGATTTTGTCGGCGGATGTGCAGTTCAAGGATTTAGGACTGCTCATCATCGACGAGGAACAGCGTTTTGGCGTGGCGCACAAAGAGAAAATCAAGCAGATGAAGGAAAATGTGGACGTGCTGACGCTGACGGCAACGCCCATTCCCCGTACTCTTCACATGAGTTTAATCGGCATCCGCGACATGAGTGTCTTAGAAGAGGCGCCCAATGAGCGTCTGCCTATCCAGACCTATGTGTGTGAATACAACGAGGAAATGGTGCGGGAAGCCATTGTACGGGAAATGGCAAGAGGCGGTCAGGTTTATTATGTGTATAACCGCGTCAACAACATTGCGGACATTGCCGCCGCTATCCAGCAGCTTGTGCCGGAAGCAAATGTTTCCTTTGCCCATGGGCAGATGAAGGAGCATGAGCTGGAAAAAATCATGTACGATTTCATCAACGGGGAAATTGACGTGCTGGTTTCCACAACGATTATTGAAACGGGTCTGGACATTTCCAATGTCAACACGATTATCATTCATGACTCCGACAATATGGGACTTTCCCAGCTTTACCAGCTCCGCGGCCGTGTGGGACGCTCCAACCGGACGGCGTATGCCTTCCTTATGTACAAGAGAGACAAGATGTTAAAGGAAGAGGCGGAAAAAAGACTGGCAGCCATCAAGGAATTCACGGAGCTGGGCAGCGGCTTTAAGATTGCCATGCGGGATTTGGAAATCCGGGGCGCCGGCAACTTACTTGGCAAGGTGCAGCATGGCCACATGGAAGCCGTGGGTTACGATTTGTACTGCAAGATGCTAAACGAAGCCGTGAAGAACTTAAAGGGTATTCCTACCATCGAGGATTTTGCCACCACCGTGGATCTGGATGTAGACGCCTTTATTTCACCGGAATACATCGTAAACGAAACCCAGAAATTAGATATTTACAAGCGGATTGCAAGCATTGAGAATGAAAAAGAACGGGATGACATGAAGGATGAACTGTTGGACCGCTTCGGCAACATTCCGAAATCCGTGGACAATCTGCTGCGCATCGCGTTAATCCGGGTAAGGGCGCACGCCATGTATATCACGGAAATCAAGGGCAAAAACGAGAGAATACTGTTCACATTCCGCCCGGATGCACCCATAGACCCCACCGGCATACCGGCATTCTTAAAGAGCCACAAGGACCGACTGTTCTTTACTTCCTACGGAAGCCCGTTCTTCACCTGGAAGTACGAAAAGACGGGACTGGTGGAAAAAGATGCGGAGCTTTTGCTCGGCGATACCGAAAAACTGCTCACCGAGATGGAAGAAGTCATCCGCATCAGCAGATTAATTATTTGATGCAATAGATGGTGATATTTTTTGAAGAAAGAAATTCTTATTTAATGAAATTGACAAATCGGTATTGTGAGGGTAATTATGATAAAGTTTTTGAATGATATCAGGAATGTAGAAAAACCAATATCTAATAATAGAAAAATTATAAATACTATAGCTGTATTGTTCCTTGGAATAGCTTTGGGGACTTTTTCAAAATTTTTGGATTTTCGTCAAGCTGAACTTCCCAGTGTGCTTATGGCAATAGATGGAGCATTAGATGTTCATAATTTCCTTGGACGTTTTGCAATCTGGGTATTGATTGCACTGTGTATTTCTATTTATAGCAATTCTGCAATAAGAGCAAGCATTAATGTTTTTGCATTCTTTATTGGTATGGTTGCAAGTTACTATTTGTATTCAAACTATATTGCAGGATTTTTTCCAAGAAGTTATGCGGTGATTTGGTTTGGATTTACAGCTGTTTCTCCATTAT
>FR880787.1 GCA_000434615.1 Clostridium sp. CAG:510 | reverse complement strand
TTACACACAAATATGGACTTGACTAAATATTTACGTGTAAAATAGGCTCTTAGTCCAAATCCGCGTAATCACACATTCAAGATGAGTATTTCATTTGCCGATGGCTATTATACAACCGGGCAGACCCTCTTACAGTCTTTCAAATACCGGCATGTACTCGATGGGGGCATCCACGGTAACGGTCTGACCGCCCTTGTAGGTTTCGCCGGTGGAAGTCAGCTTCCAGTCGCCTTCGGGGAGGTAAACCTCGCGTTCAAACTGATTTAAGTGGAGAATGGGCGCTACCAGATACTTCTCACCAAACATGTACTGATCCTGTAAGTTCCAGCATTTTTCATCTGCGGGGAACTCATAGAACATGGTACGGATTAAAGGAGAACCGTTGGTGTGTGCTTCTTCGTAAAGATGCTTGATATAGTCGTGCATAGCAATACGGATATCGTAGTAGCTCTTCATAATCTTGTAATTGTCTTCGCCGTAGCTCCAAAGCTCATTGGGCTGACCGGTGTGCAGATAGCCGCCGCCGAAATCTCTGGTGTCAAGAGGCGGAATGTTGTAGGGGCCTCTGTCGCCGTGCATACGAAGAACTGCTGAGTATACGGCAAACTGGTACCAGCGGATAAGAAGCTGACGGAAATCAGGGTCATTTACATCATCGGTCATGAAACCGCCTACGTCGGTAGTCCACCAGGGAATACCTGCAAGTCCCATGTTTAAGCCACACTGAAGCTGGTCTTCAAAAGCTTCAAAGGTACTGGGCACATCGCCGGACCATACCACGTTACCGTATTTCTGGGAGCCTGCCCATGCACAACGGAGCAGGTTGACAACAGGCTTTCCTTCTTTGCTCATTTCATCATAGAAAACACGGCTGTAAAGCTGCGGGTATATATTGCTCAAGGACATGGCGGGACCGTCGCAGTAGCGGTAGTGGTCGAAATCGTATACGCCGTAGTCCGGTTCGGAGTTGTCCAGCCAGAAGGCGTCGATGCCGAAATCATAATAATTTCGCTTGCATACTTCCCATACATATTTACGGGTTTCCGGATTGAATACATCGATTTCCACGCAGTCGCCTTCGTAATCGTAGGTCTGAAGAGCGCCTCTTTCGGTGCGGATTAACAGACCCTTTTCCTGCATAGGCCAGAAGTTTTCACTTCTTCTGTCAACGGAAGGCCATACGGAAACGATAACCTTGATGCCCATGGAATGTAGTTCGTCTACCATTGCCTTGGGGTCGGGCCAGTAGGTCTTGTCGAATTTCCAGTCGCCCTGTACAGTCCAGTGGAAGAAGTCGATGACAATCTGGTCGATATGGATGCCTTCCTTCTGATACTGGCGTGCTACGGTCAGTACCTCGTCCTGGGTACGGTAACGCAGTTTGCACTGCCATAAGCCCATCAGGTCTTCCGGGAACATGTCGGCATGCCCGGTCACATCCGTATAGTTTGCCAAAATCTGCTTCGGGGTGTCAGCAGCAGTAATCCAGTAATCCATTTCCTTTGTAGAATTGGCAATCCATTCGGTGTAGTTTTTACCGAAAGTAACGCGGCCGACTGCCGGGTTGTTCCAAAGGAAACCATAGCCTAAGGAAGAAACGGCAAAAGGTACGGAAATCTGGGAGTTGCGCTGTGCCAGCTCTAAAACACAACCCTTTAAGTCCATGTCCTGCTGCTGATACTGACCCATACCGAAAATCTTTTCCATCTTGTTGCTTTCAAATTTCACGTTCAGAGTGTATTCGGTGCCGCAGGTAACGCCCTTCCATTCACGGTTGATCACCTTTAAGCAGCGGCTTTCCTTGGAAATGGTGCCGTCATACATACGGAAATATTCACGTAAAATAAGTTCGCCGTCCTTATAAAAACTGATAATGCCGACAAAGTTTACCACAGCCTTGATTTTGCCGTTGGTAATGGTGGCAAATTGGCGCTTGTCAATGGTGCCGTCGCCTACCCAGTGGTCTTCCTCTTCAATGGTAACAACAGCCTCTTTTACAGACGGTGCTTCGCTTAACGCCCAGTCTGTGTTCTGCAGTTTATGCTGCATGGTGGAACGGACACGCAGAGCATCCCTGCCCCATGCTTCGATACGAAGCATCTCGCCGTTGTGGTAGCAGACAAGTGCATTGCCTTCGTTTACAAATCTCATGGTGTAACCCTCCTTGCATGATTGCGTTTTATATCTTATAATGGTATCATACTTTAGAAAATAAGGAAATTCAATTCCTATATTACAGATAACTGATACTATTCTACGAATGTGTGCACGATTAAAGCAATTTGTAACGCAGACGGCAAAGAAACGGAGCAGCGGGCAGCAGAGAAACGGAGTAGCAGACGGTAAAGAAACGGAGCAGCGGGCAGCAAAGAAACGGAGCGGCAGGCAGCAGGATAAGGGAGTAACCAATGGGAAGAAATAAGCTGACGGAACAAAAAGAATTGATGGAACAGCGGCATCACAGCTCGGTAACTGTGCCCTACAGTTTGTATAACTGCCGGCTTCCGGAGGCGTTTCCCACGGTGCCCATGCACTGGCACAGCGAACTGGAGCTCGATGTGGTGACGGAGGGAAAGGGCGAATTTATCTGCGGCGATATGCATTTTCCGGTGGAAAGTGGGGACGTGGTGCTTATTCCACCCAACATGCTGCATGCGGCATACCATGATAAAGAGGAAGGACTGAAGTACCGCGCTTTCGTTTTTCATGCGAATATGGTGGGAGCGGAACAGAACGACCGAAGCAGTCTTTCCTATATAAAACCGCTCAGAAACGGGCAGCTGCAGGTGAAGCCGAAGTACGGAAGGGAAGATGCCGATTATCCGAAGGTGAAAGAACTGGCGGAGGATTTGATTGCCCTGGCGGAATGTAACGATGCCTACCATGATTTATTTTTGAAAAGCCGGTTGTTTGCGCTGCTTTATTTTTTTGAAAAAAAGGAAAATATATCGGAAAGAGGGCAACAGACAGGCAGCTCGGAGCTGATTCGTCCGGCACTGGAATACATGACATTTCATTACGAAGAAACCATCAGTGTGGACTACCTTGCGGGCATATGCGCCATCAGCATCAGTCACTTTATGAATACTTTTCAGAAGGTGGTAGGCTGCAGCGCCATTGAATATCTCATTCACCTGCGCATCCAGGCAGCCTGTGCGGCGCTTACGGATACCACGGAAAATGTTGCAGAAATCGCAACCGGATGCGGCTACAACAATCTGTCCAATTTTAACCGGCAGTTCAAAAAAATGACGGGAGTATCTCCGAAAGCCTACCGAAGGCAGATGGCGGAAAATCAGAATTGACAAAAGAGGAAAAGTGACTAAAATAGGGAATGGCGCTTCGACGCCAAAGATTTAAGATGCAAAGGAGCGGTCTTTTTTACACAAAAAAGACATGGAATGAAAATGAAATATGTGAAACAGTTTCTGATTATTCTGGCGATTTCCCTTATCGGGGAACTGCTCAAATATGTGCTGCCGCTGCCCATTCCGGCAAGCATTTACGGCATGGTCATTTTGTTTATCTGCCTAAAAACAGGTCTGGTAAAATTGGAGGATGTGAAGGATGCGGGCAAGTTCTTAATCGAAATCATGCCGGTGATGTTTATTCCGGCGGGCGTGGGTCTTGTGGAAAGCTGGGGGATTTTGAAGCCGGTGCTTGTTCCGGTCTGCATTATTACGGTGGTAACAATTGTTACGGTTATGGCGGTAACGGGACTTTTGTCACAGTGGGTTATCCGCAGGGACAGAATGAAGGGGGAGAACCATGAATAGTTTTTTTGAAAATTCCATGTTTGCGGGCGTTACGTTAAGCCTGCTGGCATACCTGCTCGGTATGTTTTTAAAGAAAAAATTCAAGTTAGGGATTTTTAACCCGCTTCTCATTTCCATTCTGGTGTCCATCGTGGTGCTGGTTGTGGGAAAAGTGGATTATGAAACCTACAACGAAAGTGCGCAGTTCTTAGGATATCTGCTGACACCGGCAACTGTCTGTCTTGCCATTCCTCTGTACGAACAGTGGGAGCTTTTGCGGAAAAACTGCAAGGCGGTCGTGATAGGACTTCTGTCCGGTGTGCTGACAAGTCTGGTGACGGTGCTTGCGTTATCTCTGCTTCTGGGACTTTCCCATGAAGAATACGTGACACTGCTTCCCAAATCCATTACCACGGCAATCGGCATGGGCGTGTCGGAAGAACTTGGCGGCTATGTGACCATTACGGTGGCGGTGATTATCGTTACGGGTGTACTGGGCAATATGATGGGTGAAATGATTTGTAAGATTTTCCACATCAAAGAACCCATTTCCAAGGGACTTGCCTTCGGTAGCGCCGCCCACGCGATTGGTACGGCAAAAGCCATGGAAATCGGTGAGATAGAGGGCGCCATGAGCAGCCTTGCCATTGCGGTTTCCGGTATTCTGACGGTGTTGTTTTCCTCCGTGTTTGCAAAGTTTTTATAAGGGAATTAGGAAATACCTATAACGGATGATAGAAAGAAACAATAAGGCAAACGGTGCATAATCAGATAATACCTATTGACATAGTAGGATATGGAGCGTATGATTTCTCTTAACAAAAAAAGCAGAGAGGGCATACTCCATGAAAAATATACTTTGTTTCGGCGATTCAAATACATATGGATACAATCCGGTGGACGGCAGCCGTTTTCCGGAGGATGTACGGTGGACGGGACTTTTGCAGGAAAAAGCAAAAGGCGGCGGATACCGCATTATTGAAGAAGGTCTGGTGGGAAGAACCACGATTTTTGAGGATAGTGTCCGCATGGGCAGAAAGGGAAGCAATTTTCTCCTGCCGCTTTTGGAAACCCATTACCCGGTGGATGCGGTGGTGCTGATGCTGGGAACCAACGACTGCAAAACGGTGTACAACGCCTCTTCCCATGTGATAGGGAAGGGAATGGAAGTATTGTTAAAGCAGGTTAAAAATTATGATGCGTCACTTCCCGTGCTGCTTTTGTCCCCGATTTATCTGGGCGAGGGCGTGTGGGAAAAGGAATACGACCCGGAGTTTAACAGGGCATCCGTAGAGGTTTCCAGGGAACTGAAAACGGAGTACGGCAGACTGGCAAAGCTGTACGGCTATGAATTTCTGGCGGCATCGGATGTGGCGGAGCCTTCTTCGGCTGACAGAGAGCATATGGATGCCCAAGGGCATCGGGCGCTGGCGGATGCGGTGTGGAAAAAACTGCAGGCGATGGCAGCTACCGAGGACGAAATCGCAGCGGAAATCAGCAGACAGTAAAGGAAATGATACATGGAATGGCAGGAATTTGAAAGAAAATTTCCGCAAAAATTAAATGAACAGCAGAAGGAAGCAGTACAGAGTGTGGAAGGCCCGGTACTGCTTCTTGCTGTGCCCGGCTCCGGCAAGACTACGGTGCTGGTGACCCGCCTCGGCTATATGATTTACGCAAAGGGCATTGCCCCGGAGAAAATTCTGACGGTGACCTATACGGTGGCGGCGACCGAGGATATGGCAGCCCGCTTTGCCTCCTTGTTCGGAACGGATATGGCAGACAGACTGACCTTTAAAACCATTAACGGCATCTGCGCCGGTATCATACATACTTACGGCAGGAAAACCGGCCGGACGCCCTTTGCCCTTCTGAACGATGAAAAAGTCATTGCGGACACACTGGCGAAAATCTACCAGAAGACGGAGCGGACATACGCCACGGAAAGTGATTTGCAGACGGTACGGACACTTATTACCTACATCAAAAACAGCATGCTCACGGATGCGGAAATCCGGGAAATGGACAAAACAGCCGATATGAAAATTTCTGCTATTTATAAAGAATACAACACCTGGCTAAGGGAGCAGAAGCTGATGGACTACGACGACCAGATGGTGTATGCCTATACCATGCTGCAACGGTTTCCGGAGCTGCTTAGACTGTATCAGGATAAATTTCCGTACCTGTGCGTGGACGAGGCGCAGGACACTTCCAAAATCCAGCATGCCATTATAGCCCTGCTTGCATCCAAAACGGAAAACCTGTTTATGGTGGGAGATGAGGACCAAAGCATTTACGGCTTCCGTGCGGCGTACCCGGAGGCGCTGCTTTCCTTTGAGAAAAACCATCCCGGTGCCAAGGTGCTTTTAATGGAAGAAAACTTCCGCTCCGGCGCCGGCATCGTAAAGGCTGCCGATACCTTTATCCAGAAAAACACGCTCCGCCACAAAAAGCACATGCGCGCGATAAAAGACGGAGAGGAAGTTGTAAAAGAGATTGCGGTGAAAACAAGGGACGACCAGTACCGCTACCTGACAGCCGTGGCGGAAAACTGCGCCGCCGCTCGGGCAGACAGAGTGGGCGGCAGGTCAGACAACGGGACCGCGGACGCCTCCCACACTGTGGCGGTGCTTTACCGGGACCACGAGTGCGCCCTTCCTTTGATTGATTTGCTGGAGCGGAAGGAAATTCCTTACCGTATGCGGAATGCGGAAATTTCCTTTTTTACCCACCGCACGGTGTTGGATGTGCTGAACATCATGAAGCTTGCCATGCATCCGAAGGATGCCGAAACCTTTTTGCAGGTCTATTATAAAATCAATACCTACATCCGGAAAGAGGACGCCCTGCAGATAGCCAGAATCAGCGAAACGCAGGACATTTCCGTGTGGAATGCGGCAGTGCGCTACCATGGGCTGAGTGATTATACCATGAGCAGTGTGCAGAATACGCGCATGCATATGCAGCAGCTTCTGACGGAACGGGGCGACAAAGCCGTGAAGCATATTTTGTATTACATGGGGTATCAGGAATATTTAGAACGATGTGGGCTGAAAGCCGATAAGATAGAAATTCTGCAGATTCTGGGAAGCCGGGAGGACTCCATGGCGGGGCTTCTGCAAAGACTGCGGGAGCTGCAGGATATTCTTACCCGGAAAGAAACGGACTATAGCTGCAATTTTATTTTGTCCACCATACATGCCAGCAAGGGACTCGAGTATGATACGGTGTATCTGATGGATGTGACGGACGGCATTCTGCCGGCACAGATGATAAGCAGTTCACTGAATATGTATGGGGATGGAAAAATATCCGCAGAAGAGCGTAAAACATACGAAGAGGAGCGGCGTCTGTTTTATGTGGGGGCGACCCGGGCAAAATCCGAGTTGTATGTTTTCACGACGGGTAAACCGCATAGCTTCTGTAAAGAACTGCTTTCCCATCCTGTTACATGCAGAGTAAAAAGAAAAGGAATTCCGTCTACACCTTGACAACCGACCATAAAAAGTGATACACACATATATGGAAGTGTTTATTATAATATCACTCAAATATAAGGAGAAAAAACATGCAGGAATTAAAGCCAATCAAAGAAGGTAAAGTACGCGAGATTTATGACAATGGGGACAGTCTGATTATGGTAGCAACCGACCGTATCAGCTGTTTCGACGTAATTCTGGACAATATCATTTCTAAAAAGGGAACCGTGCTGACACAGATGTCCAAGTTCTGGTTTGATATGACCGAGGACATTATTCCCAACCATATGATTTCTGTGGATGTAAAGGATATGCCGGAATTTTTCCAGCAGGAGAAATTTGACGGAAATAGCATGATGTGCAGAAAACTGCAGATGCTTCCCATCGAATGCATCGTCCGCGGTTACATCACCGGCAGTGGCTGGGCAAGCTACAAGGAGAACGGAACCGTTTGCGGCATCAAGCTTCCCGAGGGCTTAAAGGAGTCCGACAAGCTGCCTGAACCCATTTACACCCCTTCTACCAAAGCCGAGATTGGCGACCATGATGAAAATATATCCTACGAGCAGAGCATTGCCCATCTGGAAAAGTACTTCCCCGGCAAGGGTGAGGAATACGCAACCAAGCTTAAGGACTATACCATTGCTCTTTACAAGAAATGTGCGGAATATGCCCTGACAAGAGGCATCATTATCGCAGACACCAAGTTTGAATTCGGTCTGGATGAAAACGGCAATGTGGTACTGGGCGATGAAATGCTGACCCCCGACAGCTCCCGTTTCTGGCCTGCCGATGTTTACGAACCCGGCCACGGACAGCCTTCCTTCGACAAGCAGTTCGCCCGCGACTGGCTGAAAGCCAATCCCGAAAAGGGCTGGAAACTTCCCGAAGATGTGGCGCAGAAGACCATCGATATCTACCTCGAAGGATACGAAAAACTGACCGGTAAGCCGCTTGGAAAGTAAAAGTTTATAATGGTAATGCGAACGCAGGGCTTTGTAAGAAAGCTCTGCGTTTTTTGCTATGTACCGCCTATCGGCATGTAATTTGATTTGCAGGCGGTATTTTATTTCAGCCTCCATTTTTGACAGAGGAAATTAAACTATGCGTTCAATGACAAACCGGTTATTCTCGTTTACAATGATATCAGAACCACAAAAGAAGACATTTTAGAAAACGGAGGCAGCCATGGAAAAGGAAAGATGGTTCCTGTTAGGCGATATTCACGGCAAACCGGAGGTAATCCGGAATTTTTACGAAAAGAATAAAGAACGTTTGCAGTTGGATACCGGAAACAACCATATCATTCTGCTGGGGGATGTGGGGGCAAATTATGCGCTGCAGGGCCAGCAGGACGCAAGGTTTAAGAAGGCACTTTCCAGGTATCCGTTTACCTACATCTGCCTCAGGGGAAATCATGAGGCAAGAGTGCAGAAGGTAATAGAGATGCACCCGGAAAAATGGGAAGCAAAAAAGAAATACGGCGGTGAAATTTATGTGGAAAAGAAATTCCCGCAGATAGAATATTTATCCGACGGACCCGCTGTATATGAATTTGACGGTTACAAAACATTTTCACTTCCGGGAGCTTACAGTGTGGACAAATGGTACCGGTTAAACCGTGGATGGACATGGTTTGAGGATGAGCAGTTGTCGGAGGAAGAAATGAACACAGGCAGAAAGATAAAGGCGAAGGAACAGGAATTTGACCTGGTGATATCCCATACCTGTCCGATATCCTACGAACCGCGGGATTTGTTTCTGCCTTATATCAGCCAGGAGACGGTGGATAAGCGGATGGAGCAATACCTGGGTGAAATAGAGGAAGGGCTTTCTTATAAACGATGGGCGTTCGGACATTTTCATGCCGACAGACTCTATCCGAGGAAGGACGGCAGACAAATGCTGATGCTGTTTAACCGGAGTGTGGTGGATTTACAGAGGTTCATACATATGACAGAATACGATGGACTGCAGGACATACTGGCGTGAAGAAACAGGGTATCATAAGGACATAAACAACAGACAGACGCATACAGCAATCAAAACATATTGGACAAATACGCGTGAAGAAAATTTTTCCCCATGGGAAAATTCATTTATCTGCGTCTGGTAGAAAAATACGGACAACACGAGGAGGTAACTATGAAAAGAGCATTTTGGTATGATGAAACACATATGGATCAGGAGATTGCGGAAGTGGATACCACAGAAGCTCATGTTGTCCGTTTTGCGAAAAATTACGGAAATACATCCGTAACCGAAAACGGTGCGGTGGGCTACCGAACCACGACAAAAGCACTGTTAGATTTGAATTTCAGGGTTTCTTCTTTGAGAAACCGAAGCGAGAGCGAAATCATAGAAGGGTACATAAAAGCATTTCATGAATCTCCGGGGTTTGCCGTAAAGTGGCTGTTCTTTTTAAGGGATATCTTGGAAGGAATGGGAGAAAGAAGAACTTTCCGCGTCGGTCTAAAATATCTTGCCATATCCCAGCCGAAGATTGCGCAGGCAATTCTACCCTTTATTCCGCAATACGGACGCTTTGATGACGCACTCGTACTGTTGGATACGCCCCTTGCCGCCGACGTGGCAGCTTTTTATAAGGAGCAGTTGGATAGAGATTTGGAAGCCATGAAATGCGGCGAGCCTATTTCTTTACTTGCAAAGTGGCTGCCCAGCATCAACACTTCTTCTGCAAAAACAAGGGAATATGCGGGAAAACTCTGCCACCATTTTAAAATGTCGCAGAAGGAATACCGCAGGACACTGTCCCGGTTAAGAGCCTACGGAAACGTAGTGGAAACGAAAATGTCCGCTTCCGACTGGGAGGGGATTGCTTATGAACAGGTGCCCGCCAAGGCAAATCTAAACTATGACAGGGCGTTTGCAAGGCATGACTTAGAAAGAAGGACGGAATACCTGGAAAGTGTTCTTTTAGGAGAAGGAAAACTGAATGCAGGCGGTCTGATGCCCTATGAAATCGTACATCGATTTATGAAAAACGCTCCCAGCGGAGCAGGGCTGAAGGATGACCTTCTGGCAGAATTGATGTGGAAGAAAATCCTGACCGACGGCTTTGCCAACGACTGGGGCCTGGAGGATGCCATTGTGGTGGCGGACGGCTCCGGCAGCATGTTTTCCTTTGCTTCCGGCAGCAGCTCTGTCAGTGCCATTGAGGTCTGCAACTCCCTTGCTATTTACTTTGCGGAGCAGTTAAAAGGGGTATTTCACAACAAGGCAATTACCTTCAGTGAACATCCGCAGTTCATCGACCTGAAGGACAACACCAGCCTGAAGGACAAAATGGAAATCATGTTTGCCCATGACGAGGTGGCAAACACCAACATTGAAGCTGTGTTTAACCTGATCCTTGACATGGCAAAAAGTAAGGATGTACCCCGGGAAGAACTGCCCAAACAGGTGCTCATCATTTCCGACATGGAATTTGACTGGGCTGTCGGAAACTGCGACTGGTATTCCAGAAGACGGAATACCGTAAATGACACTCTGTTTGACAGGATTGCCGCAGAATACGAAGAAAACGGCTACCGGATGCCGCGTCTCATCTTCTGGAATGTGTGCGGCAGAACGGACACCATTCCCAAGGTGGACAATGAAGAAGGTCTGTGTCTCTTATCCGGTTTCTCTCAGAATGCCATGAAAGTGGCAGCGGACCCAAGGAAGAAAGATCCCTATGAAGCTCTGCTGGCCGTACTGGATTCGCCCCGGTACCGGACTGTTGGGGACGCCATAAAAGAATATGCGGCATAGTTTTAGGAAAGCAGCCTATTGTTCCTCCCGAAAACGCAGATGAAACACATTTATTCGTCCGAAAAATGCAGTTGTTATCTTGTTTTTTTTTAGATTTTCGGCTAAAATATAATCAGATTATAAATCAGCCGAAAGAAGGTTGCGGATATGCATTATATTAAAAGAAATCTGGAGAAGGTAGTAGCACAGGTCACAAAAGAATATCCGGTAGTTCTGGTTACGGGACCGAGACAGGTTGGCAAAACCACCATGCTTCAGAAATTGATGGAAGGAACGGAAAGAGGATATGTGACACTGGATGATCTGAATGACAGAAGTCTTGCAAAGAACGATCCGGAATTGTTCCTGCAATTGCATAAACCACCGGTACTGATCGATGAGGTTCAGTATGCATCGGAACTGTTTACGTATATTAAAAAGTATGCCGATAAAAATCATGAGCCGGGAGCATTCTGGCTGACCGGGTCGCAGGTATTTAAGCTCATGCAGGGCGTGCAGGAGTCTCTGGCAGGGAGAGTTGCCGTGCTTTCTCTTACGTCGTTGTCACAGGCAGAAATATCCGGCGTAGAAATGAAACCCTTCACCATAGAACTGGAGAAACTGTCTGAACGGGAAAAAGAAAGAGATAAGACCGATGCAAGAGGGATTTTTGAGAGGATATACAGGGGCTCCATGCCGGCCATAGTAAGCGGAGCAAATAGTAACAGCCAGATTTTTTACAGCAGTTATTTATCTACTTATATAGAAAGGGATATTCGGGATTTGTCCGATGCGATTGATTCGCTTAAGTTTCTGAAGTTCATGACAGCGGCAGCAGCAAGATGCGGACAAATGGTAAATGTGGCGGATATAGCGCAGGATGCGGACATTAACCAGACACAGGCAAAAAACTGGCTGGGCATTTTGGAAACACTGGGAATCATTTTCTATCTTCATCCGTATTCCAATAATCTGCTGAAGCGACTGGTAAAAACACCGAAGCTGTATTTTTATGATACAGGACTGGTATGTTACCTGACAAAGTGGAGCAGTGCGGATACACTGGAAAGTGGAGCCATGAACGGAGCAATTCTTGAAAATTATGTGGTTGCGGAGATAGCCAAAACTTATTGGAACTGCGGTATGGAGCCATATATGTATTACTACCGGGATAAGGATGCCAAAGAGATTGATATTGTTCTGGAACACGACGGCGTTTTAAATCCCATTGAAATCAAAAAAACATCAAATCCCGGAACCGAGCTGACAAAGGTATTTGAACTTTTAGACAAGTCTTCTACACCACGTTCCAAGGGAGCCATTATCTGTATGAAACCGGGGCTGGGAGCGATTGACAGAGACAATTATATTGTACCGATTTGGATGATTTAACATCCAGGCAACGAATGAAAAGGCGGAGTACCCTGCAAGGTACTTCGCCTTTCTACGTAGGAAAACGCAAATATCTGCAGCTTACATGTAAAATAAGGCATCCTACGTTGAATCCCATAGACACATCTTCGAAAATCCGCTATAAAAAGCATAGGTGATAAAAGACATGAGAGTCATGTGTAAGGAGGATGATACAGTGGAACCGGAAATTATTAAAATCAGTCACTTAAGCAAAAGCTTTGGGGATGTAAAAGCAGTAAACGACCTGAGTTTTCAGGTGAAAAAGGGAGAGCTGTTTGCTTTTCTGGGGGTAAACGGAGCCGGAAAAAGCACCACTATTTTGGGAAACGGACTGGCACTTATTCTGTGCCTGTGCTATATGTACAAAATGGGGTGGTATTTGAGTGCGGCTGATGTACTGTGGATTATGGGGGATGAGATACTGATTGTGCTTTTTGCAGCACACTTTCCGGCATTATCGGCCTTCCGCTGACGACACAGGGACAGCTTTCGGCAGTGGGAACCATCGTCAGCGCCGGTTACGGCTTTTTGTGCGGAGCCTATATGCCAATATCCAATTTTGGCACTGGATTGCAGAAAGTATTGTCTTATCTGCCGAGCACTTACGGAACTTCTTTATTGAAGAATCACATGCTGCGTGGTATTATTGAAGAGATGGAGAAACAAAATCTGCCGGAGGAAATGATTGCGACCGTCAAGGATACCCTGGACTGCAATCCGCAGTTTCGCAGGCACGTGGTAAGCGTGGAGCAGATGATCATGGTCATGGTAGGAAGCATAGTGCTTCTGGGAGTCCTTTATCTGTGACTGACTTCTCTGCGGGAAAATAGGGAGATTATATCTGCGTTTTTAAGGTTTTATGAAAGCACCGGCTATAATAGTTCAGATAAAACAGCTTTTATTCGGTGGATTGGTGTGACATCACCTGAAACAATCGAACCCCAAAAGTGAGAGGTTTAAGGATGAAGAAAAAGTATATAGTAATATTAACTTTTTTTATATTTATATTTTTGCATCCAATGACAGTATATGCAGATATGGGACCTAAGCCCTGTATCTATTTTGCGTTTGAAAATATTGGTGATAGGACAATCTATGCCAGCCTTTATGCACTGGAAGGCGGACCATCACCGGTATCATCCGGCAATTGGAGGCAGGTTCCTGAAGAAATCAAGCAGACTTTTCTAAATTATTCCGAGAAAGAAGAGGCAAGGTTTGTTGAGGATATCTGGATTATCAATGAAGAAAATCCGAGAATGGCCTGCGGTTATATGCCGCCTGAAAAATATAAACTGGTGGTATATCTTCCGGATGAAGATAAAATGTTGGAAAGTGATTTTTATACAAGACAAAAATTTGAGGAAGTGTATATAGTAGATATCAATAAAATATCAGAAGATGGAAGACTTCTGTTGGAAAATGATTCGTATGACTGGATGGGGGCAGCATTGCTGGTTACAGTACGGGCTGTACTGACTATTATCATAGAGATTGGTGTAGCATTTCTTTTTCAAATCAAAGGGAAAAAATCAATATGCGTACTGATTGTAACAAATGTCGTTACGCAGTTATTTCTGAATATCAGTCTTTTATGGAATATCAGTTTATATGGTATGGGACTTTATACTGCCCTTCTGTATCTTTTAACTGAGATAATCATTTCCGCAGCGGAAGCTTTTGTATATTCTGTTGCACTTAAAAAAACAAATGATCCGCCAATCGGGACTTATGAAGCAACAGTATATTCACTTGCAGCAAATCTGACTTCTTTTTTAGCGGGATTGTTTCTTGGACAGTTTATTTTACGATGGATTTGAAAATGGACGAATGAATCCGGAAAATAACGATAATAGACCCACCTATGGGGAAGAGGAAGAAATCATATTCAAATGTCACACACTGACAGATGACATACAGTGTGAGCGGACCACAAACGTGGAAAACGAAGGATGGCAGAATGCCATGGGATTTGAAAATCCGCAGGCCATTTACAAATGGCTTTCCGGCAGGTCATTACCGAGCCTGGACAATTTTGTAATCTTAAGCAGGTTACTACATACAAGTATGGAAGATATCCTCGTTATTGACGGGGATATTGTTCTTTTAAAGGGAATATATTTTAAACTACTGGTTCAATGACAAATTGTATGCAAGGCAGTAAGCTGATACCAGTTGCCAAGGACATAACATGTAGAAGGAGAAAAGGATGAAAAACTACTGGAGAATGAGCAATTTTTCGATATTTTCCGTGTTTTATACATATATAGACCATAGTTCCTATCCGGCTGACCGGTTATTTGTGCAAGATAAGGTAAGAATAAAATACAAGAGGGAATATGCAAGAGAAGACTCGCCATACCGTATCATTTTTGTAAAGTGGGAAAAAAGGATACAGCACGATTTGAAGAGGCACTGGATAAGCTGAAGAATAATATGCTGTTGTTAGGTTACAGGGATTATTCTGATTTTTGCAGTGAAATAACAAAGATGATTGAGGAAGGAATGAAAGCGGGGGAGAAAAGTGAAACAAGTCCGATAAGAAATCCTGTTTAAGGCGAGCGTATTTTGAGCCATCCGGTACAATATCAAAGCCACAGAAGTCACGTAGCTCCTGAGAGTATTTCAGGAACACTATCAGGAGCGTGTCAGTCGGGATTGAAAAAAATACGCTGGAGCAGAGAATGAGAATATCCTGAACCCCACGATTTGAGTCTCTTTTGTCTACCTCAGCCGCTTCATTGATACGATTCTTTTTGTTTTCTGTAGAAAGAAGAATGCTGTTTACCGGCAAAAATGTACTCCCATCTGACCATCCAAGAGTAAGCATTCTAAATCCGAAGCGATATTTATGTTTTGCGTGGTCATAGACCTTTGTAAGAAGCTCTACCTTTTTAGAACGGTTACGTTCAAACATGGAATCGTCTATAATAAGAACATTGGCACGGTCTTCCGAATCCAGTGGAAGAATAGCGTTGTTTATGATTCTGGATGCAAGGATTGTAGTAAAACGCATTTTTTTCTGTAAGTAGACTCATATACATACTTCTGTTGGAGAAAATCAGCAGAAAAATGTATTGAAAAATCTCCGTTACCGGAGTGCCTTTCATTTTATAGGCATTGGCAGTTTTCAAGGCTGAGGAAATATGAAACCTTGTAAAAAATCGTTTGATAGATTTAGAAATATGCTTATCATTTTGAGTCGCTTGTGTTATACTTTTATTCATAGCATGAGCCTCCGGTTTGTAATTGTTTTTTGGCAACTCAATTATATCAAAACTATTGGTTTCATACTATTTTCATGCCAGTTATTATAGGCACATTTTAATGTGCGAAGTTTGAGTTATTATGATAATGGTACAGATTACCAGGTTACAAGGGACTGCACGTGTGATCAATTATGCAGGTTCAGAGTGATTATTGGGAGAAATTAAAAACAGAAATCGAGACAGATCCCGGACAAGGATTTTATGGGAAGATATGGCGGCGATGAGTTTATGGCTGTGATTTATCATACAGGCAAAACGGAGATTGAGGAACTGTTACAAAGCTTATGCAGAGAAAAAGACAGATTAAATAGTAATGAAGCTCAAATCCCAATCAACTATGCAAGAAGCGTAATTTAGGTTCACGTCAATAAACTAAAAATAGAATAAAAATCAGCATGGTGAAAAGTGTTCATCCAGGAGACAGAAATTAGATTAATTTTCACCAGTTTCTAGCAATAGAACCACTAATATTTAGTAGAAAATGATTTAATACTTTTGTAATAGATTTTTCTAATAAAGTATGCTATATTAAAGCTATTTGTGGATAAACAAAAATGAATTTACAAAGGAAGGGAAAATTATCATGGAAAAGATCAAAAAGCGTATAGCTAA
>FR880786.1:26508-53198 GCA_000434615.1 Clostridium sp. CAG:510 | reverse complement strand
ACCTTAAGGAATTTACACACAAATATGGACTTGACTGAAAAGAGGGATAAGTTATTAAAGATAAAGCAGGTAATCATTTCTGATGATACTGTAAATGATTATATAATAAATAATGGAAACTTAAATATTGGCTACAGCAATGGTAGTTGCCAGTACTATTTGAGAACGGAAGAGAATAAAGCTGATTTTCCTAAGGGTAAGTACTTACATAAAGCAGATATGGAGTTAGCAAGAAAAATTGCACAGAGAGATTATAACCGAAAAATGTTGAAGGAGACAGATAAGCAATTAAGACTGGTAGAAAGAGCCCTGATGCAATTACAGGATAGAAAGTTGGAAGAAATTTTTACAAGGGAGGGGAAAGCAAGGCAAAAACTACTGCGCCCATTGGTTCTGCCAATAGAGGATTATGTGAAACAATGGGAGGCTGTTATCTATGAGGGCAAAGCTTTTCCGGACGGACAGGTGGAAATTTATACGGAGAAGGGAGAGAGGGTGAGGTCAAAGTCAGAAAAGATAATAGCGGACAAGCTGTATAAGAAAGGTGTTCCTTACCGTTATGAATTTCCATATAGACTGACAGGAATGGGAATGGTGTATTCGGACTTTACATGCCTCAGAAAATGGGACAGAAAAGAAATTATCTGGGAACATTTTGGGATGATGACGGATCCGACATATGCGAAAAACGCAGTGAGGAAAATAGAAATGTATGAAAAGAATGGCTATATTCCGGGGAAAAACATTATATATACCTTTGAATCGGCAGAGTGTCCACTGAATACTCTGTGCACGGATAAAATAATTGAGGAAATGATTACATAGAACAGTCCCCAAATTATTGTGTTACATAGAACAGTCCCCATTATTGTTGACAAAATAAACCTTCCTACTTGTCAAAAAGAAAATAGAAAGATTATAATATTTTAAGCAAAAGCATTTTTATATGTAACAGATAAAGGGGAAAAAGTGAGTATCAGAGATTTCTTTTATAGAAAAAAGACAGGTTACAAAACAGAAAAAAAGAAAAAAGAAGAGCCGTTGTTTGAAGACTTTTATGAATATTGTCCCAATTGTGAGGCAAATCTGACACTGCAAAAGGGTTACAATAACGCCTATGTATACTGGAAATGCAGGGGGTGTGGGAAGATGCTGATCAATCCCGATGTGACAGGAGGGTCGCCAATCGTCTGGATCTGCGATAAATGCGGAGCCATTTTAAATCTGCAGGCTGGTTTCTCGGAAGCACTGGGAGAATGGGAATGCAGGGAATGTGGCTTTAAGGATAAATTGAGTAAAAACGAAATTTATATTTCAGATGAGGAATACCAGGCCGATTTGCAGAATCCGTATAAGGGCATGCCGGAAGAAGCCCTCATGGATCTTATGGAGTATGAGGAGATAGAAAATATTGATGGCAGACCGGATATTATACTGGTGGAAAACAGGGAGTCCGGCAAAAAGTATGTAAAAAAAATACGGAAGACGTATGAGATGTCTGTTTACGACTTCCTGAAAAAGCATCCGGTAGACCATATGCCAAGATTATATGGTGTGTACGAAGGGGCAAACTATCTTGTGGTGATAGAAGAGTATATCGCGGGAAAAACACTTTCGGAGCGGATGGAGGAGGGACGGATAGAGCAGGCAGAGGCTGTGGGGTTGTTAAAATTTCTCTGTGTTATTTTGAAAGAACTGCATAGTTTTGATCCGCCAATCATCCACAGAGATATAAAACCGTCCAACATCCTTATTACAGGGAATAACGAGGTTTTTCTTCTGGATGTTAATGCAGCCAAATGGTACAATCCCACGAAAAAAGAAGATACCAGACTTTTAGGTACCATGTGTTATGCTGCTCCGGAACAATTAGGATATGGATTTGCCGCATCTTCTGTTAAAACAGATATCTATGCGGTCGGTGTGCTGCTGAATGTAATGCTTACAGGAAAATTTCCAAAGGAAGAAAAGGCTTCCGGAAGCATATGGAAAGTGATTGAAAGATGTATCAGCTATGAACCGGAACAGCGATTTACGGACCAGGAGTTAATCGGGGCACTGAATGAATTTTCAGAAGAGGAAAACCGGTGAGGAGGATAAAAATGAGGGAAAAACCAACAGATGAACTGGATAAAATTCTCGCTGGTGTCAGACCGGAACAGATTGGTGATTATTATAAAGATAACCGCGTCTATATGGCAGAGGGAAAGAAAGCGTTTTATTATTATATGAAAGATGTTTTAGAATCGAAGAATATTCTCCTGAAAGATGTCTATTCCTTCGCAGGGGTTACGGAATCCTGGGGCAGTAAGGTTTTAACTATGGAAAAACACACGAAGAACAGGGATCTGATTATCCGGTTCTGCATTGCGGGACATTTTCTTTTAGACGAAACAAACCGGGCATTGAAACTGTACGGTATGGCTCCGTTGTACTCCAGAGATAAAAGAGATGCCTGTCTGATTGTGGCCATAAATAACAGAAAATATGATTTATATGAACTGGACAGTCTCCTGAAAGAGCATGGATTGCCAAAGCTTTCCACAGAAGAATAAGAAATCAACAAATCCTCACCAAAATGGTGGGGATATTTTTTTGATGAAAAAGGTATATTTTACTCGTCAGTCACAAAAGAGTTTACGCAGAGTAATCAAAAAGTAATTTGAAATATGGACAACAGATTTATATCATAAAGAGGAGGGTAGGACGAAGGAGAAACGCATGAGTGAAAAAGTAAGTCTGGGAGAATTTATAGCAATGAGGCGAAAGCACATGTTTCTTACGCAGGAGGAACTGGCGGAAAAAATGCTTGTATCAAAATCTGCTATAGCAAAGTGGGAAACAAACGGGGGGCTTCCGGACAGGGATAATCTGTATAAACTGGCCGAAATCATGGAAGTTTCGGTAAACGATTTACATCGGATGATTGTGAGCAGCAGGTATAAACAGGATAATAAGGATGTGAATATTACTTCGGAGGTGATTGCAATATTGGAATCTTACGGATATTACATAAAAAGGCCGGAAGAGATAGATAAGGAGGAAGTAAAATGGCAATCAGTGCAGAAACATTGACATGTCCGCAATGTGGGGCAAATCTGTTTGTACAAAATGGAAAGGAGTATACATATTGCATATATTGTGGCACGAAAGTGATGTTACGAAATGACAATATACATATATACCGCAATTATGATGAAGCAAAAATCCGGCAGGCAGAAACGGAAAGAATGGTCAGACTGCGGGAAATGGAAATTGCGGAAAAAGAGAAGGAGAGAGAACGGATTGGAAAAATTGTTGCCTACAGTATTGCAGGTGTTCTGGGAATTGCCGGGACAATCATCTGCATGGTAAATGCCGCAGCCGGAGCCATTTGCATATTCTTTGGTGTGATTATTGCGGAGGTGACATTATTTAAGGGCAAACCAGATCGTAAAGAGAGAAGATATGTGGGACCTGATGAAGTTGTGTTAACGGAACCAATGCTGTACTACGAAGACAGGACCTACCAAAGCATGGTCATGCTTTATAAAGGAGCCGGATTTACCAATGTTTCCGCAGTACCATTAAAAGATATAGGGCTGTTTGGCCAGCGGAAAAACGGACGGGTGGAGCAGGTTACCATTAACGGGAGCGATGAATATGAGGTGGGGGACATCGTTCTTAAAAATGCAAACATATTGATTACTTACCATAGCAAATAGGGAGGAAAAAGGAATTATATGAAGAAAGAAACGAGAAAAGAGAAAGACGGAAAAATAAATAAAAAGTGGCTGCTTATCGGAAATCTGGTCATGATTGTAGTCATCATTATTGCTGCCGTTTCCTGCAGCAGCGGACAAAAAAAGAATAAATGGACGGATGTGGTAATGCGTGAACTGTTACCGGAACCTCCGACGGGCAAGGGAAAATTATATGAAAATACAGACGAGGAATTCTATCTGTCTATAAACAAAATAAGTGATAAAGAATATGAGGAGTATAAGGATGCCTGCATCCAAAAAGGATTTACGGTGGATGCAGCGGAAGACCTGATATCCTATGAAGCCTATAATGAAGAGGGATATTTCCTGCAGTTGATGCAGAACGGCAGTGGTATGAGCATTCGGCTGAAGGCTCCGCTGCAATTAGAAAGCATAACCTGGCCGGTAAGTGAGCTTGGACAACATCTTCCCCGGCCGGAATCTACGATTGGCAGGTATTCGTATGAATATGAAAATCATTTTTTCCTGTATGTTGGAAACACCGGTAAGACTGATTATGACGCCTACGTTGCAGAATGTATGAAAAAGGGCTTTACTATAGGCTATGAGAAAGGGGACACCTATTACCGGGCAGATGATGAAGACGGCTGCCATGTCAGTATAGATTATTTAGGCAACAATATCATAACCATTGAGGCGGAAGCATCAGAGGAAAAAAACGCCGATGAGGCACCATACCCTGCCACAGAAACTACACAAGAGAGTCAGGAACCGGAAGTAAGTCAGGAACCGGAAGAAAGCCAGGAGCCGGAGGAAAGTCAGAAACCGGAAGAAACACCGGCTCCATCCGGGGCACCGGACAAGGAACAGGGAGAGATAAGAAGTGACTTTAAGAAAGCCATGGACAGCTACGAAGCGTTTATGGATGAATACGTTGCGTTCATGAAAAAATATTCGGAAAATCCTACGGATATGAATCTGTTAACGGATTATGCAGATTACATGAACAAATATGCTGATATGATGGAAAAGTTTGAACAATGGGAAAGCAATGACATGAATGATGCCGAACTTGCGTATTACCTTGAAGTGCAGACAAGAGTAAGCAAGAAATTACTGGAGGCTTCCCAGTATTAAAAAATAGGAAAAGTTTTGCGAGCTAAACTTTTATCACAGGAAGACAGTGGAGGGACTGCCGCCCGGCAAAAATATTTGCCAGTGCGACAGCCCCTTTTTGCTGCTTGATTTTTACATGGAAAGGTTGTATACTTAAAAAGTTCAAAAATGAAATATTCACATATGAAGCAAATGAAAGAGGTGCAGGAATGAACATAGGATTGGAGCTTATACGCAAGTTCGGGCAGGCATACAGGATAGCCTGCAAGCCGGTCTGCAAAGAGTTTGGGCTTCCGCAGACGGCATTTGACATTCTGATGTTTTTGGGAAACAACCCCGAATACAAGACGGCATCCGACATTGTGGAAATCAGAAATATCAAGGCAAATCTGGTGTCCATGCATGTGGACAGGCTGGTAAAAGACGGCTTTCTTGTGAGAGAAGAGGCAAAGGACGACAGGCGGAAAACATTACTTATGTGCACGGAAAAAGCGGGACCGGTCGTGGAAAAAGGAAAAAAAGTACAGGAAAAATTTATGGGGACTTTGTTTGAAAATACCGATGAAGAGGGAAAAGAAAACTTTATAAAAACTCTTAATATCATCAGTCATAATATGGACCTGGTTATAAAAGAGGAAAGGACGGATGGAGTATGAAATTACTGATAACAATTTTGGTAACATTTTTTGCGGGAATGGGTGCCGGTCTGGGAACCGGCTTTGCGGGTATGAGCGCAGCAGCCGTCATCAGCCCCATGCTGATTACTTTTTTGCATGTGGACCCGTATATGGCAGTGGGAATTGCCCTGTCATCGGATGTACTGGCAAGCGCCGTTTCGGCATATACTTACGGAAAAAACAAGAATCTGGATATTAAAAACGGACTTATCATGATGGGAAGTGTCCTGACATTTACCGTTGTGGGAAGCTATCTGGCAAGTCTTGTACCTTCGACAACCATGGGTAATTTTTCCGTGTTCATGACCTTTTTACTGGGAATTAAATTTATCGTGAAGCCGGTTATGACGACAAAGGAAAGCATGCAGGGAGTATCTGCAAAAAAGAGAGCCATCCAGTCCCTGATCTGCGGTATAATGATTGGACTCATCTGCGGTTTTGTCGGTGCAGGCGGTGGCATGATGATGCTGCTTATCCTGACCAGTGTTTTAGGCTATGAACTGAAAACGGCGGTAGGAACCAGCGTATTTATCATGACATTTACAGCACTTACAGGTGCAGTCTCCCATTTTGCCATCGGCGGACAGCCGGACTGGCTGGTATTCGGGCTTTGCGTGGTATTTACCCTGCTTTGGGCAAGAATAGCTGCATTGTTTGCCAATAAGGCAACGCCTAAGACATTGAACCGTGCTACCGGTATTATCCTTGTCATTCTGGGAATTGTGGTGCTTTCGTTCTCCCTGTTTGTATGATAAGGACTGGGAAACTTAGCTGATAGAAAACAGAAAATCTGACACAGCAAATATATCAGAAACCATCCGTTTTAAAACCATAAAACGGGTGGTTTTTTCCTTGAATGTTAATCGGCGCTTCGGTATAATGAAAGACAGATTGAAGTTACATAAGAACAGAAAGGCAGATATGATGTATACAAGACAGAAGGGCAGACCGGCGGATGTGACCGGCAGACTGGAGAAAGAAATCCGAGTGTATGATTTACTGGACAGTTTAGGCGTGGAGTATGAAAGAATCGACCATGAGGCGGCATTTACCATGGAGGCCTGTGAAAAAATAGATGAGGCACTGGAGGCGGTTGTCTGCAAAAATTTATTTCTTTGCAACCGGCAGAAAACTATGTTTTACCTGCTGATGATGCCGGGAGATAAGCCTTTCAAGACAAAGGAGCTGTCAGCGCAGATCGGAAGCGCACGGTTATCCTTTGCGGAAGAAGCGTTTATGGAAGAATTTTTAGACATTACGCCGGGCTCCGTGAGTATTATGGGACTTATGAATGACAAAGAAAACAAAGTCAGACTGCTGGTGGATGAGGATGTGTTAAAGGGAGAATATTTAGGCTGTCATCCCTGCATCAACACTTCCAGCCTGCGGCTTAAAACGAAGGATGCTTTCGGACCGGTACTGAATGCCATGCATCATGACATGACGGTGGTAACCTTAAAAGGCGAAGAAAGGGGTAATTTATGTACAGAGACCATACAAAGGTAATAAAAATAGGAGACAGGGTAATCGGAGGGGGCAATCCTGTTTTGATACAGTCCATGACAAACACCCCCACGGAGGATGTGGAGAAAACGGTCACCCAGATTAAACGTCTGGAAAAAGCAGGCTGTGAGATTATCCGCTGTACGGTACCGACCATGGAAGCAGCGAAAGCGGTAGCGGAAATTAAAAAGCAGATAACCATTCCGCTGGTGGCGGATATTCATTTTGATTACAGGATGGCAATCGCCGCCATGGAAAACGGAGCGGATAAAATCCGTATCAACCCGGGGAATATCGGTAGCAGGGAAAAGGTACTCAGTGTGGTAAAAGAGGCAAAGGACAGAAATGTTCCCATCCGTATCGGGGTAAACAGCGGCTCTCTGGAAAAAGAATTAGTGGAGAAATACCACGGTGTGACGGCGGAAGGAATTGTGGAAAGCGCTCTTTCCAAAGTGCAGCTCATTGAGGACATGGGATATGACAATCTGGTGGTCAGCATTAAATCTTCGGATGTAATGATGTGCATCAAGGCACATGAAATTCTGGCAAAAAAAACAAACTATCCCCTGCATGTGGGCATTACGGAGTCAGGTACGGTATGGTCCGGCAATATCAAGTCCGGTATCGGGCTTGGCATTATTTTATATGAAGGAATTGGTGACACCATCCGTGTATCCTTAAGCGGTGACCCGGTGGAAGAAGTGAAAACCGCAAAACTGCTGCTCAGAACCCTGGGACTGCGTAAAGGCGGCATTGAAGTGGTTTCCTGTCCGACCTGCGGCAGAACCAAGATTGACTTAATCGGTCTGGCAAACAAGGTGGAAGAAATGGTAGCCGATTATCCGCTGGATATCAAGGTGGCGGTTATGGGCTGTGTGGTAAACGGTCCCGGGGAAGCAAAAGAGGCGGATTTGGGAATTGCCGGCGGAATCGGAGAAGGTCTTCTTATAAAAAAAGGCGAAGTGGTGAAGAAAATCCCCGAGGCAGAGTTTATTTCCACACTGAAACAGGAACTTGACCATTGGAACGAATAAACGGCAGCGATGACAGAAGCAGGAAACAAAAACTGGCAGCCATAACAGAATTAAAATGCGGGATGCGCATGCACAAGGAACAGGGACGATAAGAATGAGTAAAGCGTTTTTGGAAGTTTTTGCGGGACTGAAGCTGCCCACGCAGGTAGGCAGACAGTTTGAGGATGTGGAAGTGCTGAAAATCACCAGCACATCCAAAAAGGATTTTTTACGGATTTATATTTCCAGTGAACATCTGATTTCCAAGGAAATTGTATATAAAGCAGAAAATGAAATAAAGAACCAGCTGTTTAAGAACAACGACCTGACGGTAAAGATATACGAAAGGTTTCAGCTTTCCAGCCAGTATACGCCGCAAAATCTGATGGATGCGTACTGGGAGAGCATTCTTTTGGAATTCCGGCAGTACGACCATATTATGTATGTTGCGTTGCGGGGGGCGGAGGTTACCTATCCGGACAGTGCGAAGATTTTGCTTACCGTGGAGGAAAGCGTGCTCACCAAAAGCAAGGAAGAGGAAATGCTCCGCATCCTGAACAAGGTGTTCCAGGAGCGCTGCGGCGTGGATGTGGTGATTAAATTTGACTATAGAGAGCCGGTGGAAAGCAGGTTCGCCGAAGAAGAGGAAAAGAAGCTTTCCATGGAAGTAGCGGAAATTGCGGCGAGACTGCGTGCCTTAAACGGCAGGGACGATGACGGAAGCGGTCAGCAGAGTGCCGTACAGACTGCCACAGCGGATGAAAAAAATGCAAATGACTCAAATGGTCAAAATGGTGCAAAAGCGGGCAGGATGCAGGCAGGTCAGGCAGCCGGAAAAACAGGAAGCACTGCTCCCCAAGCAGGCGACGGCAGAGGAAGCGTTTCGGCGGGAGCCGGAAACCGGAATGCCGGCGGAAAAGGTTTTTCCCAGAAGGGCGGCTTCAAAGGCAAGGGCGACCGCTTTTACGGCGGCGATGGCAAAAAAGGAATCAGGCGCTCCGACAATCCGGATGTGGTGTACGGCAGGGACTTTGACAAAGAAGTTACGAAAATAGTGGATATTATCGGAGAAATCGGAGAAGTAACCATCCGCGGAAGAGTGACGTCACTGGAAGTCCGGGAGCTTAAGAACAACGAAAAATCCATTCTGATTTTTGCGGTGACAGACTTTACGGATACCATTTCCGCCAAGGTGTTCTGTCCCAATGAGTTTGCAAAAGAACTGGCGGGTGAACTTGCGGTGGGTAAATTTATCAAGGTGGACGGCATTGCCATGCTGGACAAGTTTGACCATGAATTATCCATCGGCTCCATTACGGGGATTAAAAAGATTCCTGATTTTACCACGACACGTTCCGATCACAGTGTGAAAAAGAGAGTGGAGCTGCACTGCCATACCAAGATGAGCGATATGGATGGTGTTTCCGAAGCCAAGGATATTGTAAAACGTGCTTACAAATGGGGACATCCCGCCATTGCCATTACCGACCACGGCGTGGTGCAGGGCTTCACGGATGCCAACCATGTGTGGGACGATTTATATAAGGCAGAGAAAAACGCACGAAAGGAAAAGGGAGAACCGGCGCCGGACAAGCAGGATTTCTTCAAGGTAATTTACGGTGTGGAAGCCTACATCGTGGACGACTTAAAGGAAATTACCAATAACGACAAGGGACAGGAGATTGCCGGCACGACCTTTGTGGTATTTGATATCGAAACCACGGGCTTTTCTCCCGTACATAATAAAATCATTGAAATCGGCGCCGTAAAAGTAAAGGACGGCAGGATTACAGACCGTTTTTCCACATTCATTAACCCGAAGGTTCCCATACCTTTTGCCATTGAAAAGCTGACCAGCATAAATGACAGCATGGTGGCGGATGCACCGGAAATCGAAACGGTGCTGCCGCAGTTTTTAAGCTTCTGCGAGGATGCCGTGCTGGTAGCGCACAATGCTTCCTTCGATACGGGATTTATCCGGGAAAATGCCAGGAGGCTTTCCCTGCCGGCAGATTTCACCTATCTGGATACCATGATCATGTCCAGAGTTCTTCTGCCGGAGCAGAACAAACATACCCTGGATGCTTTGTGCAAGGTGTTCAATGTTTCCTTGGAAAACCACCACAGGGCGGTGGACGATGCGGAAGCAACGGCGCATATTTTCCTGCATTTTATGAAGATGATGGAAGAGCAGGGCTTAAAGACGCTGGCGGAAATGAATACCTTTGCCAGGCCGTCCGATGAAAACATTGCCAGACTGCATTCCTACCACTGCATTATTTTAGCGAAAAACGATTTGGGACGTATCAACATGTACCGGCTGATATCCATGTCCCACTTAAAATACTTCAGCCGCCAGCCCAAGATACCGAAGAGTGCCATTAACAAGTACAGGGACGGTCTTATCATCGGCAGCGCCTGCGAAGCGGGAGAGCTGTACCGGGCGCTCCTGGAGGACAGGGGCGAAGAGGAAATAGCCGGTATTGTGGATTTTTACGACTATCTGGAAATCCAGCCCTGCGGCAACAATGCCTTTATGATTGACTCTCCCAAGCATCCGGATATCAATTCCGTTGAGGATATTCAGGACATCAACCGAAGGATTGTAAGACTGGGCGAGCAGTTCAACAAGCCGGTCGTGGCAACCTGCGATGTGCATTTCTTAGACCCGGAGGACGAAGTGTACCGCCGTATTATTATGGCGGGCAAGGGCTTTGACGATGCGGACAACCAGGCGCCGCTGTACCTGCGCACCACGGAGGAAATGTTAGAGGAGTTCCAGTATCTCGGCAGCGAAAAGGCGGAGGAGATTGTCATTACCAACACCAATATGATTGCGGATATGATAGAGACCATTGCGCCGGTGCGCCCGGATAAATGTCCTCCCGTCATTCCCGATTCCGACAAGACGCTGACCGCCATCTGCTACAACAGGGCTCACGAAATTTACGGGGATACTCTGCCCAAAATCGTAGAAGACCGTCTGGAAAAGGAACTGCATTCCATTATTACGAACGGATTTGCGGTTATGTATATCATTGCCCAGAAGTTAGTGTGGAAGTCCGTGGAGGACGGCTACTTAGTAGGCTCCCGTGGTTCCGTAGGTTCCTCCCTGGTGGCGTTTATGGCAGGTATTACGGAGGTTAACTCCCTGAGCGCCCATTACCGCTGCCCCAAGTGCCGTTATTACGATTTCGATTCCCCTGAGGTAAAGGCGTTTGCCGGCAATGCCGGATGCGACATGCCGGATAAGGTGTGCCCGGTCTGCGGAGAGCCGTTAATCAAGGACGGCTTTGACATTCCGTTTGAAACCTTCCTGGGATTTAAGGGTGATAAGGAGCCGGATATCGACCTAAACTTCTCCGGTGAATACCAGAGCAAGGCGCACAAATATACAGAAGTTATTTTCGGCGCCGGACAGACCTTCCGCGCCGGTACCATTGCGACCCTTGCGGATAAAACCGCATTCGGATATGTAAAGAATTACTATGAGGAGAGAGGCATCCACAAGAGAACCTGTGAAATCAACCGGATTACCCAGGGGTGTACCGGCGTCCGGAGAAGTACCGGACAGCATCCCGGCGGTATCATCGTGCTTCCCATGGGACAGGACATCAATTCCTTTACCCCGGTGCAGCATCCGGCAAACGATATGACAACGGATACGGTAACGACCCATTTCGATTACCATTCCATTGACCACAACCTGTTAAAGCTTGACATACTCGGACACGATGATCCTACCATGATTCGTATGCTGCAGGATTTAACGGGCATCGACCCCACGAAAATCCCTCTGGACGACAAGGCGGTTATGTCCCTGTTCCAGAATACGGAAGCGCTTGGCATCACACCGTCCCAGATAAGCGGTACGCCGGTGGGCTCCTTAGGTATCCCGGAATTCGGTACGGATTTCGTTATCCAGATGCTTCTTGACACAAAGCCCAAACAGTTTTCCGACTTAATCCGTATTTCCGGTCTGGGTCACGGAACGGACGTATGGCTGGGCAATGCGCAGACCCTTATTTTAGAGGGAAAAGCCACCATTTCCACGGCTATCTGCTGTCGAGACGATATTATGATCTACCTGATCAACCAGGGCGTGGAAAGCTCCCTATCCTTTACCATCATGGAGAGCGTGCGTAAGGGAAAAGGCCTAAAGCCGGAGTGGGAAGCAGCCATGAAGGAAAAGAATGTTCCCGACTGGTACATCTGGTCCTGCAAAAAGATTAAATACATGTTCCCGAAGGCACACGCGGCGGCGTACGTTATGATGGCATGGCGAATTGCCTACTGTAAAATCAACTATCCGCTGGCGTATTATGCGGCCTATTTCAGTATCCGCGCCAAGGCGTTTTCTTATGAGCTGATGTGCCAGGGGCAGCAGCACTTAGAGGCGATTATGAAGGATTATAAATCCCGTATGGACAGCCTTTCCAATAAGGAAAAGGATGCCTACGGCGATATGAAAATCGTACAGGAAATGTATGCCAGAGGATTTGAATTTACGCCCATTGATATTTTCAGCGCCCAGTCAAGACTGTTCCAGATTGTGGACGGCAAGCTGATGCCTTCCTTAAACAGCATCGACGGTCTGGGGGAAAAAGCGGCGGATGCCATTGTGGAAGCTGCCAAGGACGGCCCGTTCTTAAGTAAGGACGATTTCAAGCAGAGAACCAAGGTGAGCGGCACCATCATCGAACTGATGGACAGTCTGCACCTGCTCGGCAGGTTGCCGGAGTCCAACCAGATAAGCCTGTTCGACTTTGTGTAAAAAATTTTATCATACTCTGTGTTGACAAACGGAAATCTTGTGGCTATAATGTGACTAATTCCTAACAAAACAGTAAATGCGATGAAGAGAAGAGTACCATCATTAAGACCTACAGAGAGTTGCCGGAGGCTGAGAGGCGCAGGAGAGATGAATGGGAAGTACATCTCGGAGCAGCAGACCGAAATGCCCTGCAAAGTAGACTCTGCCGGCCGGCACCGATAGCAGCCATGGTTGTAATAAGATGATAATCTTACGCATACCAAGAAAGCCGTAAATCGTGAGGTTTACGGGAACGAAGGTGGTACCACGGGCTTATACCTGTCCTTTCTTTACAGAGAGGACAGGTTTTTTTGTTATGGTAACAAGGCGGGCAGGTACTGTCTGCACAATAGAAAAAAGGAGAGCAAAAATGAAAATCTATGAAGAATTACAGGCAAGAGGCCTGCTGGCACAGGTAACGAACGAAGAAGAAATCCGTGAAATGATCAATAACGGCAAGGCCACCTTTTACATTGGTTTTGACTGTACGGCAGACAGTCTGACAGCCGGACATTTTATGGCACTTACTCTTATGAAAAGACTGCAGATGGCAGGAAACAAGCCCATAGCCTTAATCGGCGGCGGTACTACCATGATCGGTGACCCCTCCGGTCGGACCGATATGAGAAAAATGCTTACCAGAGAGGACATTGAACACAATGCGGCATGTTTTAAGCGTCAGATGGAGAGATTTATTGATTTCTCCGAAGGTAAGGCGCTTATGGTAAACAATGCCGACTGGCTGCTTAATTTAAACTATGTTGACCTGCTCCGTGAGGTAGGTCCCTGCTTTTCCGTAAACAATATGCTGCGTGCCGAATGCTATAAGCAGCGTATGGAGAAAGGCTTAAGCTTCCTTGAATTTAACTACATGATTATGCAGAGTTATGACTTCTACTACATGTTCCAGAAATACAATTGTAATATGGAATTCGGTGGAGACGACCAGTGGAGCAATATGTTAGGCGGTACCGAACTGATTCGAAAGAAACTGGGCAAAGATGCACATGCCATGACCATTACACTGTTAACCGACTCCCAGGGAAAGAAGATGGGAAAAACCGCAGGAAATGCCGTATGGTTAGACCCCAACAAGACCTCTCCCTTCGAGTTCTACCAGTACTGGAGAAACGTGGGCGATGCCGATGTCCTGAAATGCTTACGGATGCTGACCTTCCTTCCTTTAGAGCAGATTGACGAAATGGACAAATGGGAAGGCAGCCAGTTAAATCAGGCAAAGGAAATCCTGGCATACGAGCTGACAAACCTGGTTCACGGCGAAGAAGAAGCTAAGAAAGCACAGGAAAGCGCAAAAGCACTGTTCTCCGGAAGCATTGCCGGGGAAATGCCCGAAGCAAAGCTTACCGAGACAGATTTCCAGGACGGTGCCATTGATATCATGGGCGTACTGGTAAAGGCAGGCTTATGTGCATCCCGTTCCGAAGCAAGACGTGCCGTAGAGCAGGGTGGTGTTACCGTAGCGGACGAAAAGGTAACAGACATCAAAACCACATATGCGCCGGAGCAGTTTGACGGTGACGGACTTGTGGTAAAACGCGGCAAGAAAAACTTCAAACGTGTGAAGATGTAAGCATAATGAAAGCTCCCCTTTCATACAATTTATTAAGTATGGAAGGGGATTTTTTTATGGACCTGATGGTGAATAAAGAATATGACTTGTACAAGGACATACAGGAAAGATGCCGTGGGGAAATCTACATAGGGGTGGTAGGACCGGTGCGTACCGGCA
Organism: Clostridium sp. CAG:510; assembly: GCA_000434615.1. Classification (GTDB taxonomy): domain Bacteria; phylum Bacillota; class Clostridia; order Lachnospirales; family Lachnospiraceae; genus Acetatifactor. The sequence goes on along the minus strand of FR880786.1, from coordinate 38,622 downwards.
AATCCACGTTTATTAAACGCTTCATGGATGTCTGTGTGCTTCCCTTTATGGAAGATGAGCATGAAAAGGAAAGGGCAAAGGACGAACTGCCGCAGAGTGCGGGAGGAAAAACCATTACGACCACGGAGCCGAAATTCATTCCGAAGGAAGCTGCCGCCGTGCATCTTGGCGGGGACGTGGAGGCAAAGGTAAGGCTCATTGACTGTGTGGGCTACATGGTGGAGGGCGCCACCGGTCACATGGAAGAAAATACGGAGCGTATGGTAAAAACGCCCTGGTCGGATACGGAAATTCCGTTTACGCAGGCAGCAGGCATCGGCACGGATAAGGTCATTCACGACCATTCCACCATAGGACTTGTGGTTACCACGGACGGCAGCTTCGGGGAACTCCCGAGAGCGGCGTATCTGGATGCGGAAGAAAAGACCATTCTGGCATTAAAGAAGCTGCGTAAGCCGTTTCTGGTGCTGCTTAATTCCTAGAAGCCCTATGCAGACGAAACAAAGGCGATGGCGGAAGAAATCGGAGAGAAATATAAGGTGGCGGTCCGTCCGGTCAACTGTGCCCAGTTAAAAATGGATGACATACATAGCATCATGGAACAGATACTTTATGAATTCCCGGTTTCCCGCATGGAGTTTTTTATGCCGAAGTGGGTGGAGATGTTAAGCCTCGACAATCCCATGAAGAAGGAAATGGTGGGAGCGGTAAAAAACATCATGAAGGCGGTAAATTCCGTCCGGGATATCCGCAGCATGCAGGTGGATGGCAGGGTGCCGGTGGAAAGCCGGTACATAAAACGGCTGAAAACAGAAAACATCAATCTTGCGGACGGCAGTGTGAAGCTGCAGATGGATGTGGACAACAGCTTTTATTATGAAATGCTGAGCGATTTGGTAGGGGACGAAATCAGCGGCGAATACCAGCTTATTACCAAATTAAAAGAGCTCTCCGCCATGAAAAAAGAATATGCCAAGGTGCTGCAGGCGGTACAGTCCGTACGGCAGAAGGGTTACGGTGTGGTAACACCGGAAAGGGAGGAAATCAGTCTGGCAAAGCCGGAGTTAATCCGTCACGGCAACAAGTTTGGCGTCAAAATCAAGGCGGAAAGTCCGTCCATTCACATGATACGCGCCAACATCGAAACGGAAATTGCACCCATTGTGGGAACGGAGGAGCAGGCACAGGATTTAATACGCTATATCAACGAAGCGGACAGCCGGGAGGAAGGCATCTGGGAAACCAACATCTTTGGCAAAACCGTGGAGCAGCTTGTGGATGACGGCATCACCGGTAAAATTTCCATGATAGGCGAAGAAAGCCAGGTGAAACTGCAGGACACCATGCAGAAAATCGTCAATGACATGAACGGCGGCATGGTGTGTATTATTATATAAGGAATTAATAGATGGCGGGATTTTTCCTACGCAGACGCGCTTACGCTTAGTAGTCACCGTAGCGGCACATAAGGTGTCAAAGTACGACACCTAAGTGCCGACGGCGACTAAAAGTCTGCTTTAGGAAAAATGCCCGCCTTCTTAATATGCCGGAGGGAGAAGCGCTAAGAGGTGTGTTTGGCGAAAAAGCCCGTTGATGAAGGAACACGCGCAAGCGCGTCTGCGTAGGAAGGAACCAGCCTTCTTAATATGCCTGTCCGCTATTTTGCTACCTTGTTTTTCATTCCCTACACTGTTATAATGAACAAAGCCGCATAGTGACGTCAGTATGCGGCAAGAAAACGAAAAGGAACCGAACACGCATATGGAATATGTTGTTTTTGCCTTTGTGGCAGCAGGTCTTGTTGCACTGTTAGCTGCCAAAGGAATTTACGATAGCAAATCGGAAAAGGCGAGGATACTGTACAGGTTTCGGCACAAGTACGGGGAACTCCGCAAAAAAGAATACGGACTTGACCGCTATAAGGCGATAGCGGGGTATTTCAAACATCACGGAAATGAAGAACAGGTAGATGAAATCACCTTTCAGGATTTATCCATGGATGATATTTTCATGCAGATGAATTTTACCAACTGCCAGGCAGGGGAAGAGGTGCTGTATCATTTACTTCGGACGCCCGATTTTACAGAGGAGCCCCTTGACCACAAGGAAGCGGTTATCCAATATTTTGAAGAGCACAAAGAGGAACGGGTACAGTTGCAATACCGTCTGAATGAGACAGGCTATACCGGCAAGTTTTCCCTCTATGATTATCTGGACAACCTGGATATTCTGGGAAAACGATCCAACCTGCATCATTACACCCTGCTTATCAGTTACATTCCCGCCATTGCATTCTGTTTTTTCAGCCCGTCGCTGGGTATCCTGCTCATCCTTGGTCTGATGATGTACGGCATGATAAGTTATTTCAGGGAAAAAGGCGAAGTGGACGTGTATTTAAGCAGCTTTGCATTTATCTTAAAGCTCATGGAAACCTCGGAAAAAATAGAGCAGCTTGCGGCAGAGGGTATCAAAGAGGAACAGGACAGACTGCGGGAAAACAGAAAAGCGCTGGGACAGTTTAGGAGGGGCTCTTTCTGGCTGATGTCCAACGGCAGAATGTCCGGCTCCGGCAATCCTCTGGATATGATACTGGACTATCTGCGCATGAGCCTGCATTTTGACCTGATAAAATTCAATACCATGTTAGAGCAGGTAAGAAAGCATACGGAAAATGTGGACGGGCTGTTTTACACCATAGGTTATTTAGACGCCATGGTTGCCATCGGAGAATACCGGGCATCCTTACAGAACGGATACTGCATTCCGGTGCTGCAGGAGGAAAAGGAACCGTTTCTTAGCATGGAAGAAGGCTATCACCCGCTTCTTGACAATCCGGTGAAAAATTCCATAGAAGCGAAGAACGGCATTCTGCTGACCGGCTCCAATGCGTCCGGTAAATCCACCTTCTTACGGACGGTGGCAATCTCCGCCATCCTTGCCCAGACCATTCACACGGTACCGGCAAGGCAGTACCGGGCAGGGTATTTCCGCATTATGTCCGCCATGTCCTTAAGTGACGATATTTTATCGGGCGAGAGCTATTATATTGTGGAAATCCGGGCGATAAAGAGAATAATGGATACCATCCGGGAAAAAGGGCATGTGCTCTGCTTTGTGGATGAAGTGCTGCGCGGCACCAATACCGTGGAGCGAATTGCGGCAGGTACGGAAATTTTACGGAAGCTTCTGACGAACCATACCCTGTGCTTTGCAGCCACCCACGATCTGGAGCTGACGGAGCTTTTAAAAGACAGTTACGACAATTATCATTTTGAAGAAGAAGTAAAAGACGGGGATGTTCATTTTAACTACCGTCTGATGAACGGCAGGGCAACCACCCGTAATGCCATTAAGCTGCTTTCCGCCTTCGGCTATGACGAGGACATCATAAAGGGAGCCGGCAGGAGAGCGGATGAATTCCTGCAGACGGGACAGTGGAAGTAAAGGTGGAGAAAGGAAAGAAATATATGAAAGTTACGTTATATTCGGACGGTTCGGCGAGGGGCAACCCGGAAGGACCGGGAGGCTACGGCACGGTGCTGCAGTTTGTGGACGCCAAAAACACCCTGCATGAGAGAGAATACAGTGCCGGTTACAAAAAGACCACCAACAACCGCATGGAGCTGATGGGCGTGATTACTGGTCTGGAGGCGCTGACAAAGCCCTGTGAGGTAACCGTGATTTCCGACTCCAAGTATGTGACGGATGCGTTCAATGCGCACTGGGTGGACAACTGGAAGAAAAACAACTGGCGGACAAGCACCAGGCAGCCGGTTAAAAACAAAGAACTCTGGGAACGGCTGTTAAAGGCTATGGAGCCCCATTCGGTGACCTTTGAATGGGTGAAAGGGCATAACGGACACCCGGAAAACGAAAGATGCGACAGGCTCGCCACCACGGCAGCGGATGGGGAGATACTCCTTGACGATGACGGGGGTTCGTTGCTATAATAGATTTTACATGAAAAAGTGGAAGGGATGAGAATTATGGCATTTATCAATTCATTTTTAAGTTATCTTCTTGTTTTCTTTGTATTCTGCATTGTTGGCGGATTTGGCATTTTCATGGGCATTACCTTACGGAAACGGAAAAACACCAAGGAAGAAAATCAAAGTAAAGAGGCAGAAGCCGTACAATAACCATGGACACATGGCAGCAGGCTCTGAAAAAGGACTGATAAGAATCCGGTAAAACTGGGTTCTTTTTTGTCTTGCCGGGGGATAAAAATATGCCAAAGAGCGAAAACCAGAAACAGAAACTTCTGTATATTATAAAAATTTTACAGGAGTATACGGACGAAGACCATGTAATCAGTACGAAGGATCTGATTGAAAAGCTTCGGGCAAACGACATAAGCGCCGAAAGAAAAAGCATTTATGCGGACATTCAGTGTCTGCAGGATTTCGGCTTTGACATCATGCAGAAAAAAGGGAAGACGGAGAGCGGCTATTACCTTGCCAGCCGGGAGTTTGAACTGGCGGAGTTAAAGCTTTTGGTGGATGCTGTGCAGTCTTCACGCTTTGTGACGGAAAAAAAGTCAAGAGAGCTGATACATAAATTGGAGAAACAGGCAAGCACCTATCAGGCACGCCAGCTTCACAGACAGGTGAAGGTACTGGGACGTGTCAAAACGGAGAATGAAAAGATTTATTACAGCGTGGATACCATTTATACGGCAATCGACGCGGACAGACAGATTTCCTTTTCCTATCTGGAGTGGACGACCACAAAGACCCTGAAGCCCCGCAGGAACGGCAAGACCTATGTGGTGAGCCCGCTGGCGCTTATCTGGGATGATGAAAATTATTACCTGGCGGCATATGATGCGGAAGCGGACTGCATAAAGCACTACCGCGTGGACAAAATGAAGAACACGAAGGTGGAAGAGAAAAAGCGCGAGGGACAGGATTTCTTTAACATGGATCCGGCGGAGTATTCCAAAAGCACGTTCGGAATGTTTGGCGGCGATGAAGAACAGATTACCCTGCTTTTGCCGAAAAAACTCATTGGCGTCATTATGGACCGGTTCGGCAGGGAAACGGATGTGCGGGTAGTGGAAAACGATAAAATCCGTGTGCACATCAGAGCTGCCGTCAGCGGACAGTTTTTCGGCTGGCTGACCGGTTTGGGAGAAGGCGTGCAGATAGCATCCCCGACAGAAGTGAGGGAACGCTATAAACACTGGCTGAAGAATATGCTTGCCGCGCAGGATGGCGCGGAAGAATAGAGAAAGAGCGAAAGAGAAAGAAGGACAAAAACATGCTTGCAGCAGACAGAATGAAGCAGTTTGAAAGCGGTATTTTCCAGCTTTTGAACGACAAGAAAAACGAAGTGGAAAAGGCAGGAAAAAAGGTTTACAACCTGTCCGTGGGAACCCCGGATTTTAAGCCGGCGCCCCATATTGTGGAGGCAGTGGCGGAAGCCGCAAAGAAGCCGGAAAATTATAAATACGCCCTGGCGGATATACCGGAGCTTATTAAGGCTGTGCAGGAAAGATTTGCAAAAAGATACGATGTTACTTTGGAAGCGGATGAAATCATGAGTGTTTACGGCTCCCAGGAGGGTATCAGCCACATCGGTCTGTCCCTCTTTAACGAAGGCGACCTGGTACTGGTTCCCGACCCCGGATATCCCGTATTCTCCATCGGACCTTTCTTAGCCGGTGCGGATGTGGAATGTTATGAGCTACTGCCGGAAAACCACTATCTGCCGGATCTGGATGCTCTGAGCGAAAAATACGGAAACAAAATCAAATGCATGATTGTTTCCTATCCCTTAAATCCCATATGCAAGTGTGCGCCCCATGAGTTTTACGAAAAGCTGATTACATGGGCAAAGAAGAATGATATTTTAATCATTCACGACAATGCCTATTCCGATATTATTTATGATGGCAGAAAGGGTATTTCCATTCTGTCCGTCCCCGGAGCAAAGGACTGTGCCGTGGAATTTTATTCCCTGTCCAAATCCTTCAACTACACCGGAGCCAGAATGAGCTTTTTAGTAGGCAATAAGGAAGTGGTAGCAACCTTTAAGAAGCTCCGTTCCCAGATTGACTACGGTATTTTCCTGCCGATACAGTACGGCGCCGTAGCAGCCCTGACCGGTCCGGATGACTGCGTGAAGGAACAGCGGGCGAAATACGAAGAAAGAAGAAACGCCCTCTGCGACGGTCTTACTTCCATCGGCTGGAAAGTGGAAAGAAGCGAAGGCACCATGTTTGCATGGGCAAAAATTCCCGATGCGTATACGGATGACTTTGCCTTTGTGATGGAGCTTCTGGAAAAAACAGGCGTGCTCTGCACTCCGGGCAGCAGTTTCGGCAAGCTGGGAGCCGGTCACGTAAGGTTTGCCCTCACATTACCGGTGGAAACCATAAACGAAGCCGTGGAAGCCATTGACAAGAGCGGTATCTTAAAATAAAATTCCGTACCCGTGTTTTAGAATTATTCGCACAGGGATTTGAGGATTTCCGATTGACTTTTTGCCGGGGCTTTCTTATACTTAGAATACGACACTAAATATGGTGACGGAAAATTGAAAAACACACCATATATTGTAAAACACAGGAAAGCGGGGGAATGGCGCCATGAGTATTGAAGTGGAGCAGGTGGGCGAAGACACAACCGATTACGGTGCCCAGTTTAAGACAAAAAGAGATGTGAAGGTCGTTAAAAAGGACGGCAGCAAAGAGACATTTAACGTGCAGAAGGTAGTGAATGCCGTTGGCAAGAGCGCTTACCGTGCACTGACTAAATTTACAGAAGAAGAAAAACGTCATATCTGCCAGTATGTGGTAGAAAAGGTGGACGAGCTTGAGCAGGATGAAATTCCCATCCCCATTATGCATAACATCGTGGAAAGCGCTTTGGAACAGGTAAAGCCCATTGTAGCAAAGAGCTACCGGGATTACCGCAACTACAAGCAGGACTTTGTGCGCATGCTGGATGATGTTTACAAAAAGAGCCAGTCCATCATGTATATCGGGGACAAGGAAAACGCCAACACGGACTCCGCACTGGTTTCCACCAAGCGTTCCCTGATTTTCAACCAGTTAAACAAAGAGCTTTACCAGAAGTTCTTTATGACAACGGAGGAAATTCAGGCATGCCGCGACGGCTATATTTATGTGCATGATATGTCCGCCAGAAGAGATACCATGAACTGCTGTCTGTTTGACGTGGAAAATGTGTTGTCCGGCGGTTTTGAAATGGGTAATATCTGGTACAACGAACCGAAGACCCTGGACGTGGCGTTTGATGTTATCGGCGACATTGTGCTCAGTGCGGCAAGTCAGCAGTACGGAGGATTTACCGTACCCAGCGTGGACAATATCTTAGAGCCTTACGCAGAAAAATCCTACAAAAAATATATTGAGAAATACAAGAGACTGGGAATTGACGACGATACGGCGGAGGCAGAAGCCTATGCGGACGTGGTAAGAGAATTCGAACAGGGCTTCCAGGGCTGGGAGTACAAGTTCAATACTGTTGCCAGCAGCCGAGGCGACTATCCGTTCATCACCGTTACGGCAGGTACCGGCACCGGCAGATTTGCCAAGCTGGCTACCATTTCCATGCTGAATGTCAGAAGAAGAGGACAGGGCAAAAAGGAATGCAAAAAGCCGGTTCTGTTCCCCAAGATTGTTTTTTTATACGATGAAAACCTGCATGGACCCGGCAAGCCGCTTGAGGATGTATTTGAAGCCGGTGTGGCATGCTCTGCAAAGACCATGTATCCCGACTGGCTGTCCCTGACCGGCAAAGGCTATGTGGCAAGCATTTACAAGCAGTACGGAAAAATCATTTCTCCCATGGGCTGCCGTGCGTTCCTTTCTCCCTGGTATGAAAGAGGCGGCATGCATCCGGCGGACGACAAGGATGTGCCTGTATTTGTGGGTCGTTTCAACATCGGTGCGGTTTCCCTGCACCTTCCCATGATTCTGGCAAAGTCCAGACAGGAGAGCAGGGACTTCTATGAAGTGCTGGATTATTATTTACAGTTAATCCGTCAGCTTCATATAAGAACCTATGCATATCTTGGTGAAATGAGAGCTTCCACCAACCCGCTTGCTTACTGCGAGGGCGGTTTCCTCGGCGGACACTTAAAGCTTTCCGACAAGATTAAACCGCTGTTAAAAGCCGCAACCGCAAGCTTCGGCATCACCGCCTTAAACGAGCTGCAGGAGCTTTACAACGGTAAGTCTTTAGTGGAAGACGGACAGTTTGCCCTGGAGGTTATGGAGCATATCAATGCCAAGGTCAATGAATTCAAGGAAGAGGACGGCAATCTGTATGCTATTTACGGCACACCCGCAGAAAACCTCTGCGGTCTGCAGATTAAGCAGTTCCGTAATAAATACGGTATTATCGAGGGCGTTTCCGACAGGGAATATGTCAGCAACTCTTTCCACTGCCATGTAACAGAGGACATTACTCCCATTCAGAAGCAGGATATTGAGGAAAGGTTCTGGAACTTAAGCAACGGCGGCAAAATCCAGTACGTGAAATACCCCATTGATTACAATATTGAGGCAGTGAAGACCTTAATCAGAAGAGCCATGGACATGGGCTTCTACGAAGGTGTTAATCTTTCCCTTGCTTACTGCGATGACTGCGGTCATCAGGAACTCGAAATGGATGTATGTCCCAAGTGCGGAAGCAGAAACTTAACCAAGATTGACAGAATGAATGGTTACCTGTCTTATTCCAGAGTACACGGGGACACCCGCTTAAACGAGGCAAAAATGGCAGAAATCGCAGAAAGGAAGAGCATGTGACGGTCTTATGAGATATCATAATATTACCAAGGACGATATGTTAAATGGAGACGGTCTGCGCGTTGTCCTGTGGGTGGCAGGCTGCAGTCATTGCTGCGAACAGTGTCAGAATCCCATTACCTGGGACCCGAACGGGGGACTTTTGTTTGATGAGGAAGCCAAAAAGGAAATTTTTGACCAGTTGGACAAGCCCTATATTTCCGGCATCACCTTTTCCGGAGGGGACCCCTTACATCCGGCAAACCGGCTGGATGTGAGAAATTTCATGGCGGAAATCAAGGAGAAATATCCTGACAAGACAATTTGGCTGTATACGGGCGACTCCTGGGAAAATATTCTGTATTATCCCATGATGCAGTACGTGGACGTAGTAGTGGACGGCGAATTTCATATCGGAGAGCTGGATACCAAGCTTCTCTGGAAGGGCAGTAAAAACCAGAGAGTCATAGATGTCCAGAAAACCCTGCAGCAGCCGGACCCCTTACTTCCGGTTCTGCACTGCGGAGATTACGAATAGACGACAATTAAATTGTGACTGCACAGGGCGGAAAAATACCGGAAAGACTGCAGGACACTGAAAGGCATGGATAACAGAATGCAGAAAATTGCACAGTTTTTTAAGGTTTCCAAAGAAAATTATATACAGGCGATTAGGGGAGATTTTCCCGCATACGACGAAGCGGCAGCGGAAAAAGTATATGAGGAGTTAAAGCTTCCCATGCGTGCAACCAAAGGAAGTGCGGGCTATGATTTCTATGCGCCGTTTTCTTTCACACTGGCTCCGGGGGAAACCATTAAAATTCCGACCGGCATCCGTGCAAAAATGGAAGAGGGCTGGGTACTTCAGCTTTTTCCCAGAAGCGGACTTGGATTTAAATTCCGTCTGCAGCTTAACAATACCGTAGGCATCATTGACAGCGATTATTTTGACTCTGACAACGAAGGCCACATATTCGCCAAGATTACCAATGACTCCAACGAAGGAAAGACCCTTCAGGTGGAAGCCGGAACCGGTTTCTTACAGGGAATTTTCTTACCCTTCGGCATTACGGTGGATGATGAAGCGGACGGCATCCGCAACGGCGGCTTCGGCAGCACCACAAAATAAAATCAAAAGTATAAATTTTCTCCTTTTCGGAACACTGATAGTGATTCGGGAAGGAGATTTTTTATGGAAAAAAAAGACGAAGAAATGACGGGTGCCTTACGGCAGGATATGAATTATCTGAACGACCGGCTCAAGGTGGACAAAAGCTTTGATTTGATTTACCGCACCATTGAGATTGGCGGCAGGGAAGCCTGCATGTATTTTATAGATGGATTTTGTAAGGATGAGCTGATGGAAAAAATCCTGCAGTATTTCCTCAGCATCAAGGCAGAAACTATGCCGGAGGATGCCCATAAAATGTGTAAGCTCTGCATGCCCTATGTGGAGGTGGACTTAAGCGGAAAGTGGGACAACATCTTAAATAATCTGTTGTCCGGCGTGTTTGTGCTGCTGATTGACGGCTATGATAAGGCAATACTCATAGACAGCAGGGAATATCCATCCCGGAATGTGGCGGAGCCGGATAAGGATAAGGTGCTTCGCGGCTCCAAGGATGGATTTGTGGAAACCATTGTGTTCAATACGGCTCTTTTAAGAAGAAGAATCCGCAGCACGGATCTGCGCGTGGAAATGTATGCTGCGGGAAAGAGCTCCCATACGGACATTGCGGTCTGCTATATGGAGAGCCGGGTGGATAAAAAGCTGCTAAACAAAATTGTGACGAGAATACAGAACATCAGGGTGGATGCCCTGACCATGAACCAGGAGAGCCTGGCAGAGTGTCTGTATGAAAAGAAGTGGTACAATCCGTTCCCGAAATTCAAATATACGGAACGCCCCGACACGGCAGCGGCGCAGGTGCTCGAAGGAAACATCATTATCCTTGTGGACAATTCCCCTTCGGCAATGATTCTGCCCACCTCCATTTTTGATGTGGTGGAGGAAGCGGACGATTATTATTTCCCGCCCATTACGGGCACGTATCTGCGGCTGACGAGATTTCTTATTTTTATTCTGACGTATATCATGACACCGACATTTCTGCTTCTCATGAACCACACGGAATGGATACCGGAAAAATTTGCGTTCATCACGCTGAAGGACACGGAGAACATTCCGCTTATCTGGCAGTTCCTTATTTTAGAGCTTGCCATTGACGGTTTAAGGCTTGCAGCAGTCAATACGCCCAGCATGCTAAGCACTCCGCTTTCCGTTATGGCGGCGCTGGTGCTGGGGGAATTTTCCGTCAACAGCGGCTGGTTCAATTCCGAGGTGATGCTGTATATGGCATTTGTTGCCATTGCCAACTATACGCAGGCAAATTACGAATTGGGATATGCACTGAAATTTATGAGAATACTGACACTGATTTTAACTGCATGGCTGGATGCGTGGGGATATGCGGCAGGTATTACGATAACCTGTCTGGCAGTAGCCTTAAACAAAACGGTATCCGGGCAGAGTTATCTGTATCCGTTTTTACCGTTCCGGTTTAAGCTGCTTGCCAGAAGACTGTTCAGGTTGCGGTTACCGGATGCAAGAAAGTAATTTGAACTGTAGAAAGGAAAGGGCGTGTGGATTTCCACACGCCTTCTTGTTTACCAGCTCCGTACGAATTTGTTGATGTAATTGTCCAGACATTCTTCAATGACCCGGATGGCTTCTTCACGGTTGCCCTTCTCGTTTACATCGGTGGTTTTATTTTCCAATGCCTTATAAACGGTGAAGAAATGCTCCATTTCTTCAATTACATGGGAGGGCAGCTCGGAGATGTCGTGGTAGCAGTTGTAATTGGGGTCATTGAAAGGAACGGCAATAATCTTTTCATCCTTTTTGCCGCCGTCCAGCATGGAGATGACGCCGATGGGATACGCGCGTACCAGGGTAAGGGGGACCACCGGCTCCGAGCAGAGCAACAGTACGTCTAAGGGGTCACCGTCATCGCCGTAGGTACGGGGAATAAAGCCGTAGTTGGCAGGATAGTGGGTGGAGGTATAAAGAATACGGTCCAAAATAATGTAACCGGTTTCCTTGTCCAGCTCGTATTTTGTTTTGCTTCCCTTCGGGATTTCAATGACGCAGATAAAATCCGTGGGTGTTACTCTTTTTACGTTGATGTTGTGCCAGATGTTTCCATTAATTCCGTTCATAAACATACCTCCATAATTTTAATCTAAAAATCCGAAATGAGAGAGTGCGTGCAGAATGCCGTCCTCGCTGGCTTTGGCCGTTACATAGGAAACTTTGGAAAACAAAGAAGCGGGAGAGGCGTTGCCCATGGCTATGG
>FR880786.1:0-26485 GCA_000434615.1 Clostridium sp. CAG:510 | reverse complement strand
TGGCTATGGCTGTGTGAACCGCCGTCAGCATGGGAAGGTCGTTGTTACTGTCACCGATGGCAAAGGTATTTTCCATGGAAATGCCGTGGTGGGCGACGATGCGGGCAATACCGGTAGCTTTGGAGTAGCCCTTTGGAACAAATTCCCGGAAGGTGCCGCCCCTGTCGATACAGTCAAAGTACGCATCCGAAACGGCGCGGAAAGCGGCAAGCTGGGACTCATCCTGATACCAGACTACAAATTTGTCGCAGAAAAAATCCTCTTCGGTAAGGTCCGTCCGCATGGGATAGTGGTGTACGTCCCGGAAGGATTGGAAAAGCTCCGCCGCCTCAGGGTGCCGGATGGGCCGGGAAGTATCGAAGCATACCTCGTATTTGGATTCAAAAGCAATGTCTACATCCGCCTGTCTGGCCGCACGCAGAATTTCCATGGTGAGAGTATGTGTCTGGGAGACGTAAAGCAGCTCCTTTCCGCCGCTGTACAGGTTTGTCCCACATCCGCAGACGATGCCGTCAAATCCGATTTCCTGAAAACGGGGCTCCACATTCTGAAAGCAGCGTCCGGTATTGATATACATCAGATGTCCGCGCTTTCTGGCTTTGCGAATGGCAGAAATGCAGCTTTCCGGAATGGTGCCGTCGGTTTCTTTTGTGAGTGTTCCGTCAATGTCAAAAAAGATAATTTTTTTCATATCTGTATTATAAATTTATCGGGCATAAAAGTCAAAAAATATATAAAAGGTTTTGATAAAAGCAGAAAAATTAGTGTGTTCAAAACGTACTTTTTATGATATACTTTACCTATAGTTTTTTGAACAGGTATAAAACAGAAGATTATGTGAGGTAGAAGGATGGATACAAAAATCTTATTGGAAAACGGGACAAATGAATTGGAAATCCTGGAATTTACCGTAGCGGGCAATTCCTACGGCATCAACGTGGCAAAAGTAACGGAGATTATCAATTACCAGCCGGTGACGCCCATTCCCAATGCACATCCCAGCATAGAAGGTATTTTTATGCCGCGTGACAAGATGATTACGGCGATTGATTTGAAGAACTGCCTGCAGATGGGTGTTTCTGAAGCGGGAGGATTGTTCATCGTCACCAACTTCAACAAGCTGGACATTGCGTTCCATGTGGACAACGTTGTAGGGATTCACCGCCTGTCCTGGACGGAAATCATCAAGCCGGATGCCACCATTGCATCGGACAGTTCCGCACTCGGTGTTATAAAAATTAAAGACAAGCTGATTGTTATTCTGGATTTTGAAAAGATTGTTGCAGATATTAACCCGGAAACCGGACTTCGTTCCGAGCAGCTTGCAGAACTGGGACACAGAGAGCGCTGCGATGTGCCCATTCTGATTGCAGAGGATTCCCAGTTGTTGAACAAGCTGATTGTGGATGCCTTACATAAAGCCGGTTATGTGCATCTTATCCATACGTCAAACGGACAGGAGGCATACGATGTGATTACCGATGCACTCCAGAAGGGTAAACTGAAAGAAGAAGTACAGTGCCTGATTACCGATATTGAAATGCCGCAGATGGACGGCTATCATCTGACGAAGCTGATTAAGGAAAATGACGAAACCAAGGATATCCCGGTTGTTATTTTCTCATCCATTGTAAATGATGAAATGCGTGCCAAGGGTGAGCAGCTTGGCGTGGATGCCCAGCTTTCCAAACCGGAAATCGCGAAACTGGTAGAAGTGCTGGATGGCCTCTTATTAAAGAAATAAAAATGGCAACAGGGCCGGGAGTTATCCCGGCTCTCTTGCTGTATCAGGAAATCCTCCAAAGCAGGATTCTTTCTTATGCGTGAAAAATTTACAGAGTACGGAAGGAAACAGATAGTATGAGCGCGGAAGCAAACAGCTTAATGGAAATAAAGGAAAAAATACAGGCAGCCGACATGGTTCTGGTGGGCATCGGAGAAGAATTTGAGGATGAGGCGTTTTTACAGGAAAAGGAAAATTACGCAGAAATCTGCGGAAAAATAGCCGAGGCGGGAGCCCAGTGGGTGGTTCCCTATGTGAATTACTTATTCTTAAAAGAAGATACCCGTCTTAAAAAGGCTTATGAGGGGCTGACCAGTCTGCTTCAGGGTAAAAATTATTTTATTTTGTCCTACTGCATGGACGGTCTCCTTTCCGAGCAGGAATTAAAGCCGGACCGCATGGCAGAGTTCTGCGGCAACTGGCGGCATTTTACAGGGGAGCCGGAGGAAAACGAAAAAATTGCTCTGTACCGGGAAATTGAAGCCTGCGTCAGGGGAGAGAAGAGTTTTCGGGATTTGAAAGCACCTGTCAGCTTAAAAACCTGTCAGCCATGTGAATTTAATACTCTTTATGCGGAGCATTTTGAAGAGCCGAATTATAAAGAAAACTGGGACCGCTACTTAAAATGGCTGCAGGGAACCCTGAACAAAAAGCTCTGTATTCTGGAACTGGGTGCCGGTATGCGCAACTTAAACACTATCCGCATCCGCTACGAAAAGATAGCCGAGTTAAATCTGAAATCGGATTTTATACGAATTCATGAATATTTATACCAAATTCCCGCAGGACTTGCCGAAAGAGGCACAGGAATTCAAAAAAATGCGGTTTATGCTATGGAAGAGTTGGAAAAAATGTGATACACTTACCTTGTTTTTTTAACAGGTGACAAGTCTTAAGGGAGAATTCTCATGAATATGAATGAAGAATATCTGGATAATTTATTAAAAAACATGAATAATGCGTCCGCAGCACCGGAAGCCGATCTAAAACCGGCTAAGGAAGAAAATGCGGGCGGTTCTCTTACCCCGGAAGAAATTACGGCGCTGTTTGATGCTGCCGAAAAAATAGCCAATGGAGAAGAGCCGGAGTCCCTTTCCGAAGAGCCGGAGGACAGCCCGGTTTCCGCACCGGAGGAGACGACACCGGAGGATAGCCCGGTTTTCATGCCGGAAACAACAGGACCGGATGGCGGCGATGCGTTCGGAGTAGGAACCGGAACATCCGACAATGCGGATAATCTGACGGATGAGGCTCCGGGAAAGCAGTCGGAGTCCGCATCGGAAATGCTCACTTTGCCGGAAGATATGGAAAAAGAATTGCAGGAGATGCAGAGGCTGACCGAGGAAAATGAAATTCCAACAGAAATTTCCTATGGAGAGAAGCCGACAGCCGGACAGGAAACGGAAGCATCCACGGGCGAGGGCGTTATGGAAATGGACCCTGCGGATATTGATGAACTGCTGCAGGACAAATCGGATAAGAAAGAGAAAAAGCCGGGATTCTTCAAACGTCTGCTGGCATTTTTTACAGAGGAGGCCACTCCCGAAGAGGAGCCGCAGAAGGACGAAAACGAAGAAGTCTTAGCGGAACTGGATAAAGAAGACAAGACGGCGGAGCAGGACAAGAAAAAGAAGAAAGAAAAGAAGAAAAAGGACAAGCCTGCCAAGGGCAAGGGAGCGAAAAAGAACGCAAAAGCCGGAAACGTAGAAGACGGCGACGAAGAGGAAGACGGAAAGCCGGAAAAAGGAAAAGGAAAAGGCAAGGGCAAGGCGAAAAAAGCTTCCAAAAAGAAGAAGGAAAAGCCGGAAGTACCCGAGCAGGAAGAGAAAGCATCCAAAGGATATACAAAGAAAAACATCATTCTGGTATGTCTTTTCTCAGCGGCAGTTTTTGCCGTGCTGTATTTGAGCATTTCCTATGTGGCGCCCGGTTATGCCAAGAAAAATGCCGTGACGGCATTTGAAAATCAGGACTATCTGACCTGTTATGAAATTCTGTACGGACAGAATCTCACGGAAAGAGAACAGCAGTTGTTTAACTTTTCCAATATGGTGCTGCGCATGCAGAAAAAGATAAGCGACTATGACAAATATGTGGAAGACGGAGAAAATCTGTACGCTCTGGACAGCCTTATGCAGGCAGTGGAGGAGTACGAGGAAACACAGGAAGAAGCGCTTGCCTGCGGTGCAGACGGTGAAATGTTAAAGCTCTACCGGGAAGTACTTACCATTCTGCTGGAAAATTACGGACTGGACGAAGAGGGCGTAAGAGGTATTGCGTTCTGCGACAACAAGGTGGAATACACCAGAATGCTGGACACGCTGATTAACGGCGGAACCGTGGATATCAAAGAAGAACCGGCAACGGATACGGAAGATTTGCCGGATTTACTGCCGGAAGAGGAAGAAACCGATGATACGGAATTCCTGCCGGAGGATACAGGTAATACACTTTAGGAGGAAACTTCAGTGATTGCAATTATTGACTACGATGCAGGCAATATCAAGAGTGTGGAAAAAGCACTGCAATATCTGGGAGAGGAAGCCGTGATAACGAGGGATGCCGGAGAAATCCTCATGGCGGACAAGGTTATCCTGCCGGGCGTGGGAGCCTTCGGCGATGCCATGAAAAAGCTGAACCGCTATGGGCTGGTGCCGGTTATTCACGAAGTGGTGGAAAAAGGAATTCCTTTTCTGGGCATCTGCTTAGGACTGCAGCTAATGTTTGAAAGCAGCGAGGAAGCGCCCGGCGTGGAAGGCCTGGGACTATTGAAAGGAAAAATCGTGCGTATTCCCGAAGGAGACGGTCTGAAGGTACCGCACATGGGCTGGAACTCAGTAAGCTTTCCCAAGGAAGGCAGGCTGTTTGCCGGCATACCGGAAAATTCCTATGTGTATTTTGTGCATTCCTATTACCTGCAGGCAGAAGAGGACATTGTAACGGCTACCGCCGAGTACGGCGTGACCATTCACGCATCCGTGGAAAAAGGAAATGTGTTCGCCTGCCAGTTCCATCCGGAAAAAAGCTCCCATACGGGACTTACCATTCTGAAGAATTTTGTAGAATTAAAAGGGAGGGAAGACTGATGCATACCAAAAGAATTATTCCCTGTCTGGATGTGAAAGACGGACGCGTGGTAAAGGGCGTCAACTTTGTAAATTTAACGGATGCCGGAGACCCGGTGGAAATTGCTGCGGCATATGATAAAGCCGGAGCGGACGAGGTGGTTTTTCTTGATATTACCGCTTCCAGCGACAACCGCGCCACGGTTGCCGATATGGTGCGCAGAGTGGCGGAAAAGGTGTTCATTCCATTTACGGTCGGCGGTGGTATCCGTACTGTGGATGATTTTAAGCTGTTACTCAGGGAAGGCGCGGACAAGATTTCCGTGAATTCCGCAGCGGTTATGAATCCGCGTCTGATTGCGGATGCGGCAGATAAATTCGGCAGCCAGTGCGTGGTAGTAGCCATTGATGCCAAAAGACAGCCAGACGGTCATTTTTCTGTTTATAAAAACGGTGGCAGAGTGGACTGCGGCATCGATGCAGTGGAATGGGCGATGCAGGCGGAAAAACTGGGTGCAGGCGAAATCCTGCTTACCAGCATGGACGCAGACGGCACAAAGGCGGGGTATGATATTGCCCTTACTTCCGCCATTGCAAAGGAAGTAAAAATTCCGGTTATCGCGTCGGGCGGAGCCGGTAAAATGGAAGATTTTTACGAGGCGCTGACAGCGGGTGGTGCGGAAGCGGCGCTTGCGGCTTCCCTGTTCCATTTTAAGGAACTGGAAATCCGGGAAGTAAAGGAATATTTACGAAGCAGAGGCGTACCGGTCAGATTATAAGAGCAGAGATGCAGCGAACAGATTATCGGAACAAAGAAGCACCGGTCAGAGTATAGGAGCACAAAAGTTATGGGAATGATTACGGGTGACTGGCTCACGGCATTGGGGCCGGAATTTAAGAAACCTTATTATGCCAAATTATTTCGGTTTGTGAAAAAAGAATACGAAACCACACAGGTGTTTCCGCCTGCGGACGATATTTTCAATGCGTTTCATCTGACACCGCTCAATAAAGTCAAGGTGGTGATATTGGGACAGGACCCCTATCACAATGACGGGCAGGCGCACGGCTTATGTTTTTCCGTAAAGCCGGATGTGGATATTCCCCCTTCCCTGGTCAATATTTATCAGGAGCTGCATGATGACCTCGGCTGTTATATACCGGATAACGGCTGCCTTACCAAGTGGGCGGAGCAGGGCGTGCTTCTCTTAAATACGGTGCTGACTGTCCGGGCACATTCCGCTTTTTCCCATCGGAACATGGGCTGGGAAGAGTTTACGGATGCTGCCATAAGGGTGTTAAACGAAGAGGACAGACCTATTGTGTTTATTTTGTGGGGAAAACCGGCACAGATGAAAAAGTCCATGCTGAACAACCCGAAACATCTGATTTTAGAGGCGCCTCATCCGAGTCCGCTTTCTGCCTACAGAGGATTTTTCGGAAGCCGGCCTTTCAGTAAGACCAATGAATTTTTAATGAGGAACGGTCTTACCCCCATTGACTGGCAGATTGAAAATATTCATAAATAAAGTTTTATACGGAGGAGCAATACATTATGAAAAAACCATTTGTAACAAAGGAACTGATTGAAGAAGTCGTAAAGGAATACCCAACTCCCTTCCATATTTATGATGAAAAGGGTATTCGGGAAAATGCCAAAGCCTTAAAGGAAGCCTTTTCCTGGAATAAGGGCTACAAAGAATTTTTTGCGGTAAAGGCAACACCTAACCCGTTCTTAATTGACATCTTAAGAGAATACGGCTGCGGTTGCGACTGTTCTTCCATGACAGAGCTGATGCTTTCCCATGCCATGGACGTTCCGGGAGAGGACATTATGTTTTCCTCCAACGACACTCCGGCGGAAGAATTTGCGTATGCGGCAAAAATAGGCGCCACCATCAACCTGGATGACATTACCCACATTGATTTTCTGGAAAAAACCATCGGCTATCTGCCCAAGACCTTAAGCTGCCGTTATAATCCCGGCGGATATTTCTCCATTGCCAACAGTATTATGGACAACCCCGGCGATGCCAAATACGGCTTTACTACGGAGCAGATGTTTGAAGGCTATAAAATCTTAAAGTCAAAAGGCGTGGAGAACTTCGGTATTCATGCATTTCTTGCCAGCAACACCGTAACCAACGATTACTATCCGACACTTGCCAGAGAGCTGTTTGAACTGGCGGTGAAGTTAAAGGAGGAAACCGGTGCGCACATCACCTTCATCAACCTTTCCGGCGGTATCGGCATCCCTTACAAGCCTGAAGATGCCCCCAATGACATCCGTGTAATCGGAGAAGGTGTCAGAAAGGTTTACGAAGAAGTGCTGGTTCCCGCAGGTATGGGAGACGTTGCCATTTACACCGAACTCGGACGTTTCATGATGGCGCCTTACGGACACCTTGTTACCAAGGCTATTCATGAGAAACACACCCACAAGGAATACATCGGTGTGGACGCCTGTGCCGTAAACCTGATGCGTCCCGCCATGTACGGCGCTTATCATCACATCACGGTTTTGGGAAAAGAAAATGCACCCTGCGACCACAAATACGATGTGGTAGGTTCTCTTTGCGAAAACAACGATAAATTTGCCATCGACAGAATGCTTCCCGAAATCGAGATAGGAGATTACCTTGCCATTCACGATACCGGAGCACACGGTTTTGCCATGGGTTACAACTACAACGGCAAGCTGAAATCCGCAGAGCTTCTCTTAAAAGAAGACGGCAGTGTGCAGCTTATCCGCAGGGCGGAAACTCCGAAGGACTATTTTGCAACCTTTGACTGCTTCCCGATTTATAAGAAGATTTTTGAATAAGAAAAGTCACGGATGGAAACGGAAGTTTAAGAACTTACAGGATAAAGAAATGTTCGGCTTAGGTACGATTTTAAATACGCTGGCGGTGGTTGCCGGCAGTGTGGTAGGAATTGTGGCAAGAAAGGGCTTTAAGCAGCACTTTCAGGATATTCTCATGAGCGCCTGCGGAGTTGCCATAATTTTTATCGGCGCAGCAGGTACGCTTACGGGAATGTTAAAAATTGAAAACAGCACATCCATTGCCCAGGGAGGAATGCTTTCCGTAGAGAGCATTCTTTCCACAAAGGGCAGTATGCTGCTCATCGGCTCCCTGGTGCTCGGCGGACTTTTGGGTGAATGGATTGATATTGAAAAGCGGATGGACTCACCGGGGATTGTCCATGCTGGCGGTCAAAGCCGTGCTGGACTTTGTGATTGTAGTGGTATTTGTAGCCACCTACGGCATCGGTACCGCATGCTCCGCCATTGCCATTTTTGTCTATCAGGGGCTCATCACCCTGGCGGCGCATCTGATTGGCAATTTTGTTCCCGACAGCCTGATTTCCGATTTGAGTTATGTTGGTTCCTGCCTGATTTTCTGCGTAGGCATCAATCTGACCTTCGGCAAGAAAATAAAGGTTGGCAACCTGCTGCCTGCCTTGCTGGGACCGGTTGTGTATGCCGTTTTTCAGGCGTTGTAGGGAGAGAATGGAATTTTACAAAACGCAAGGCGCAAGTTATTGGAGATGATAATTTGCGCCGCTTCTTTTTGGAGAGGCAGGTACTCTAAGAGATAGCCGCTTGTAATGGTAGACATTTGGAGAGAGACGTTTGAAACAGCAGGTATTTGGCAAGATAGCTGATTGGAACAGTAGATATTTGGCGAGATAGTCGTTTGGAACGGCGGGAGTTTGAAAAATAGGAACGGAAAAGAAGAAAACAGGTAAAAGTGCCTATCGGAAAATAAGAATTAGGCACTCGGTGTATAATTCTATACCAAAGTGCCTACGGAAAAAGAAATAGTAGGTACTTATAAGGGAAAAATAAACGAAAGTGCCTATATAACAAACAATTAGTAGGCACAAATAGCCAAGTAATCAGGGAAAGTGCCTACAAGCGAAAAAGAGGTAGGCACAAACAACCAAGTAATAAGGGAAAGTGCCTACAAGCGAAAAAGAGGTAGGTACAAACAGCCGAATAATCAGGGAAAGTGCCTACAGGTGAAAAACAGGCAGGCACTAAACGATAAGTATACTTGTGGAGATGTAGAGAGCAGAAAATGAACATAGCATATGCAAGAAAGCTTCTTTCTTTTCCAAAAACTTCTTGTCAATAACGAAAGAATATGGTAATATAAAATTCGGCTGTGAAAGCAGTGAGCCGGTGTGGCGGAATGGCAGACGCGGCAGACTCAAAATCTGTTTGTGGCAACACAGTGCGGGTTCAAGTCCCGCCACCGGCATAAAAAGTCCAGTATTTACTGGACTTTTTTTATTAGTTTAAAAGATAAAATTCAATGAGGCAGTGCTTTTCTTAGGTATTGTGCTATAATACATTATAAATACTGCATTGAGCATAATTCGTAAAGGGGATTTTTATGGCAAGGAAAAGAGTAGGAAAATACAGTTATTCAGTAATTACAAGTCAACAAAGGGATGAGTATGAAAAGAAATTAATGAAGGCAGATATGCTGCTTAATAAGCCTAAAATTATACATTTTGGGATGAAGCTTAAATACACAGACGAAAACCATTATAAAATGTCAAAGGAAAATTATGTGGATAGCAGTCGTAAAAGTAGCTTTCATAAATATGAGATTTATACCGAAGAAAAGTATAATGAGTATTATAAAGATGCATTGTTAAATTATGATATAAATATGCGGAAATTTTGTAAAATAACTCAAGAAGAGTTTCAAAACTATTTAAGCAATTATATAACCACTCTTCAACAAAAAGGGATTGAAGTTAATAAAATATATGAATTAAAAGATATAACATGTAGTGGTGTTTATCTAATGATTTTAGGAAAATATAAGCAAATTTACATAGGTGCTTCAAAAAATATGGCGGAGCGAATAAAGCAACATTGGGTAAAAAAAAAGCCGATAGACAGATTGGTTTTTGGCAGTATTGAACATTCTAAAATTTCTATAGATTGTTATAAAGCATTGGACACAACAGAAATTTACGCTGTTAAAACTAAAAATGATACAGAAGCTTTTAAGATAGAACATACTATAATTGAATTGGCAGACGAAAAATATGTGATGAACAGAATAGAAGGAGGAAGACCCGATAATTTTGAAGGTTTAATATGTAAAATATTTTGAGGTAGTAAACCATAAATAGGCATGCTGTGGATGTAAATAAGCATACATTTGACATGAATGAAAATGCCTTACAGCACCCCATAAACTACCACACCCAGTCCCGCAGACAGTAAGAGCATCAGAATGGGAGAAATGGTTTTCTTTCGGAAGTGCTTCCATAAAACATGCAGGACAATCAGAAATACAAAGATAAAAATTCCCTTATAATCCGGAGATACCGCCTCGGAAGAAAGCCCAAGATTAAGGAGGCTGCCGATGTCATCGACGGACCGGATGGAAAACAGGGTTCCGAGCCCCATGGTAACGGCGGTGGAGAGTATCATAGCCACCACACAGGGGCGTATGCCGGAAAGAAATGCCTGCACGCCGGCATATTTCATGAAGTTTTTGAGGAGCGCCGCAATCAGCAGGATAATGAAAAAAGAAGGCATCACCACGCCAAGGGTAGCAAAGAAACTGCCTAAAATGCCGCCCTGGGAGGAACCGATAAATGTCGCCATATTGACGGCAAGAGGACCGGGGGTGGACTCGGAAACGGCAATGAAATTCAAGAATTCTTCTTCGGAAAGCCAGCCGTAAGACAGGACGGTTTCCCGGATTAAGGAAATCATACCGTAGCCTCCGCCAAAGGAAACCGTGCCAATCATCAGAAAAGAGAAAAACAACTGCAGGTAAATCATAAGTCATTTCCTCCTTTCCCATCTTTATTTTTCTTAAGTGTTTGCGAAACACCACAAGCTGTGCGTATAAGATACAGCACAACGGCAAGAAATCCGCAGATCAGAATATAAAATACGGACGAAAACGAAACGGAAGTCAGGGTAAAAAAGGTCATAAGAAGAAAGACCGCAGCTAAAATCAGGCGGGAGAAAATGTCTTTTTTCAGTCCCTTTGCCATTTTTATTCCGGCGGAAAAAATCAGATACACCACGCCCACCTGGATGCCCTTGAAGGCATAGGCAACATAGCTTAGGCTTAGGAAACGGTCAAACACCAGCGATATCAGATAAATAATAACAAAAGAGGGGATACTTACGGCAACTGTCGCAAGCAGTGCACCAAGGACACCCTCCGTCTTATAGCCGATAAAGGTAGCGCTGTTGATGGCAACCGGTCCGGGAGTCGATTCGGCAATGGCAACCATGTCCATAAATTCTTCTTTGCTGATCCACTTCTTTTTTTCTACAAATTCATGTTCCAAAAGAGCGGCCATGGCATAGCCGCCGCCAAAAGTGAAAGCACCTATTTTAAGAAAAGTAAAAAATAAATTTTGTTTTTTCATAAGGCAAATATAGCATAAAGAAGCAGGAAAGGAAAGTTTCTGATGCATCTTTTTTTAGAGTATGGTAAAATGTATAGGGGTTATCGGCGCAAGCAGCGAAAGATTCAAAAAAGATTTACTTTTCTGTTTGCGGAAAGAAGGAAAGACAGACAGGGTATGAATTGCAAAGAATGTGAAAAGCTCATTCCGGCATTTATTGCGGGGGAATTGAGCGATAAGGATTTGGAGAGCTTTCTTGCACATGTGGAAAGCTGCCCGGATTGTGAAGAAGAGCTCACCATCCAGATACTGATTGCCGAAGGTATGTCCCGTCTGGAGGACGGCAGGGCATTTGACCTGAAAGAGGAAATCAACCGCCGGATGGAAGGAGCAGAGCATAAATTACGAATGCATAAGGTATTCCGCTACATGCGTATTACCTTTGAAATTCTTGCGGCCATAGCCGTGGGGACACTGCTTGTATTTTTTGTCTTGTGACGGGCAAAAATCTGTGGTTTCGGAAGAAAAAAGTCCGCAGATTAGAAAGGCATGGGTATTATTGTGAGTGAAAAAATAGTTTTGATAGACGGACACAGTATCTTGAACAGGGCGTTTTACGGATTGCCGGATCTGACAAATGCGGAAGGTCTCCATACCAATGCGGTATACGGATTTTTAAATATTATGTTTAAGATACTGGAGGAAGAAAAGCCGGAGTATCTGGCGGTGGCGTTTGACAGAAGTGAGCCCACCTTCCGTCATGAAAGATATGCGGCATACAAGGGCACCAGAAAGCCCATGCCCACGGAGTTAAGGGAGCAGGTTCCCCTTATGAAGGAAATGCTGACAGCCATGGGTATCTGCATATTGGAGCATGCCGGCTGGGAAGCGGACGATATTTTGGGAAGCCTTGCCAGACTGTCGGAAAGACAGGGCATGCAGGTGTCCTTGATTTCCGGAGACAGGGACCTTTTACAGATTGCCACGGACAAAGTAAAAATCCGCATTCCCAAGACCAAGGGCGGCAAAACCGAAATCGAGGATTATTATGCAAAGGATGTGGAAGCGGCTTACGGTGTGACACCCACCCGGTTCATAGATCTGAAAGCCCTGATGGGCGATACGGCGGACAACATTCCCGGCGTGCCCAAGGTAGGCGAGAAAACAGCACAGGAGCTGATGAAGCAGTTCGGTTCTCTGGACGGCATCTATGAACATGTGGAAGAGGTTGGCAAGAAATCCGTAAGGGAGTCTTTGCAGGCAAATAAAGATCTGGCGGATTTAAGCAGGGAACTTGCCACCATAAAGACAGACTGCGACCTTGACTTTTCTTATGAGAACGCAAAGGCAGAGGGCTATTTTACCAAAGAAGCGTATGCTCTTATGAAAAGGCTGGGCTTTAAGAATTTCCTCGGACGCTTCGATGAAGAGGAGTCCAGGACGGAAAGCGGACTGACGGAAAAATTCAAGAAAATAACGGAAAAAGCGGAGGCGGAAAAGGTATTTGCTGAGGCAATCACTGCCGGAAAAGCCGGATTTTTCCGCTTAAGAACAGGTATTGCCCTGTGTTACAATGCGGGAAACGTTTATTTTATCGATACGGACTGTATGCCGGAGGAAGAAACAGCGGAGAGAATGCTGACTTTGTCGGAAAAGGCAGAGATTTCCGTGTGTGATATCAAGAAGCAGTATGACATTCTGGAGAAGGATGGCACGGAACGTTATTTTGACATCCTGATTGCGGCATATCTTTTAAATCCGCTGAAAAACGATTACGACACGGAGAGCATTGCCGGAGAACATCTGGGGCTCATGATACCCGGAAGGACGGAAGTGTTCGGCAAAAAAACGGAGGAAGCCGTTTATACGGAAAATCCGGCGAAGGTGACGGAGTATGCCTGCTATGGTGCCTATGTGGCATTTACGGCAAAAGAAGTGCTTGCACAGAAGCTTTCCGAAACCGGAATGCTTTCTTTGTTCCGGGAAATAGAAATGCCCCTTTCCCTGGTTCTTTACGATATGGAAAAAGAAGGCATCTTAGTAAAACCGGAGGAATTAAAGGCATACGGTGAGAGACTGTCCGGCAGAATTACCGAGCTGGAAACGAAAATTTACGAAGAAGCGGGAAAAGAATTTAACTTAAATTCTCCCAAGCAGTTAGGGGAGATTTTATTTGAAGAAATGCATCTGCCAGGCGGAAAAAAGACGAAAACCGGTTATTCCACAGCGGCGGATGTACTGGAAAAAATGGCGCCGGATTATCCGATTGTGGCGGACATTTTAGAGTACAGAGGGCTTGCCAAATTAAAATCCACCTATGCGGACGGACTGGCTTCCTGCATCAAAGAGGACGGCAGAATTCATACAAGCTTTAACCAGACCATTACGGCTACCGGACGCATCAGCTCCACGGAGCCAAATTTACAGAACATTCCCATGCGAATGGAACTGGGCAGACAGATACGAAAAGTATTTGTGCCGAAGGAAGGCTATGAATTTACGGATGCGGACTATTCCCAGATTGAACTCCGTGTACTGGCACATATGTCCCGGGACGAGAAGCTGATTGACGCTTACCGGAAAGAAGAGGACATCCACCGGATTACGGCGTCCCAGGTTTTCCATGTGCCGTTTGAGGAAGTAACGGATTTGCAGAGAAGAAACGCCAAGGCGGTAAACTTCGGTATTATTTACGGCATCAGCTCTTTTGGCTTAAGCCAGGACTTAAGCATCAGCAAAAAAGAGGCGGCTGCCTACATGGAGCAGTATTTTGAAACCTATCCGAAGATTAAGGATTTTATCGACGGACTGGTGGAGGAGGCCAAGAAAACCGGTTATGCCGTAACTATGTTTGGACGACGCAGACCCATTCCAGAGCTTTCTTCCAACAATTTTATGCAGAGAAGCTTCGGAGAGCGTATCGCCATGAATTCCCCCATTCAGGGAACGGCGGCGGATATTATTAAAATTGCCATGATTAACGTGTGGAAAAGTCTTAAAGAGGAGGGACTTTCCTCCAGACTTTTGCTGCAGGTACACGATGAACTTCTGATTGAAACGGCAAAAGACGAAGAAGAGCAGGTAAAGCGTATTCTGGAAAAAGGCATGAAAGGGGCGGCAGATCTTGCCGTGGAGCTTGCCATAGATATGCATACCGGTGAAAACTGGTACGAAGCAAAATAAGGATACCGGTGAAAAACGGTATGAAGTGAAATAAAGATACAAGGGGGTAGATTTATGCGTCTGATTGGTATTACCGGCGGTATCGGTGCGGGGAAAACGGAAGTGCTATCTTTTATCAGACAGCATTATCTTTGCAAAATCTGTCTGGCTGACGAGGTGGCACACATTATTCAGTCGCCGGGTCAGGATTGTTATGTAAAAATGGTGGCGCTGCTTGGAAAAGGTGTGCTGGATGCGGACGGCAGGATTAACAAAAACCGTATGGCGGCACAGATTTTTCTGGACAAATCCCTGCTTAAAAAGGTGAACGATATTGTGCACCCGGCAGTGAGAACGTATCTGGAGCAGGAAGTAAAGAAGGCGGCCGAGGAGGGAAAAACAGAGCTTTTCTTTATCGAGGCGGCGCTTCTGATTGAGAACGGTTATAAGGACTTTGTGGATGAGATGTGGTATGTTTATGCATCCCCGGAGGTAAGAAGGCGGAGACTGAAGGTAAACAGAGGTTACAGTGATGAAAAGATCACGGGAATTATGGGCAACCAGCTTACGGAGGAGCAGTACCGTAAGAACAGTGATTTTGTGATTGACAACAGTGACAGCTTAGGCGCAGCCTGTGAGCAGATAAAGAACAGACTGGAGGCATATACGTGGCAGGAGTAAGCAGAAAAAAAGCGACGATGACGCAAAAAGAAAAAGCACAGATGGTGTTCGGTCTGGACATCGGTACCAGAAGCATTGTGGGGACCGTGGGATACCGGGACGGCGAGAGGTTTATCGTAAAGGCGGAATGCGTAAAGGAGCATGAAACCCGTGCTATGCTGGACGGACAAATCCATGATATCCGTAAGGTCGGCAGTACCATTAAAGAAGTAAAGGAAACGCTGGAGAAGGAACTGGGATTTCCGTTAAAGGATGTCTGCATTGCA
This sequence comes from Clostridium sp. CAG:510, assembly GCA_000434615.1. Classification (GTDB taxonomy): domain Bacteria; phylum Bacillota; class Clostridia; order Lachnospirales; family Lachnospiraceae; genus Acetatifactor. Next base: position 11,132 of record FR880786.1, on the reverse strand, counting down.
GCCGCAGGCCGTGTGCTCCGTACCGTGACCATTCATGTGGAAACGGCATTTGAAGAGGACAGGACGGTGGAACGCGACGACATGTATGTGCTTTCCGCCAAGGGCGTGGAGCAGGCGTACGAGGAATTTTCCAAGGACAATCATACGGGACTGAAGTTTTTCTGCGTAGGATATTCCGTTATCCGCTACTACATGAACGGCTATCAGATTTTAAATCCGGAAGATCACAAAGCCGGAAACATCGGCGCGGATATGATTGTGACTTTCCTGCCCGAGGACGTTGTGGATGGCCTGTATAAGGCAGTAGAGCTGGCAGGTTTGACGGCAGTTAATCTGACACTGGAGCCTATTGCCGCCATTCAGGTGGCTATTCCCGAAAAATTCCGTATGCTTAATATTGCACTGGTGGATGTAGGCGCCGGTACCTCTGATATTTCCATAACCAAGGACGGAGCTATTGCGGCGTACGGTATGATACCCATTGCCGGAGACAGCCTGACGGAAATCATTGCCAGGCACTGTCTGGTGGATTTCAATACGGCAGAGGAAATCAAGCGTCAGATTGAAGATAAGGAAGAAATCAGCTTTACTGATATCATGGGACTCCCCCAGACCATTTCCTCAAAGGAACTTTTAGAGGTGATGGAGCCGCAGATTGAGGCTATGACAAAGCCGGTTGCGGAATGCATTATGGAACTGAACGGTGATAAGCCGGTCAGCGCTGTGTTTGTGGTAGGCGGAGGCGGTAAAATTCCCGGTTATACGAAGAAGCTTTCGGAAGAACTGGGCATTGTAAAGGAAAGAGTGGCTGTCCGCGGCGGCGATGTCATGGGCTTTGTGGATTTCCCGGAGTATGTGCAGAAGGATTCCTTACTGGTAACACCGGTGGGTATCTGCTTAAGCTACTACGAGCAGCATAATAATATCATTTATGTGACCTTTAATGAGGAAAACATCAAGATTTACGACAATGGCAAGCTTTCGGTTGTGGATGCCGCCATGCAGGCGGATTTCCCCAATGAGGGTCTGTTCCCCAGACGGGGCGCTGAACTGGATTTTACGGTGGACGGGAAAAAACGCATCAGGAGAGGACAGCCGGGAGAGTCTGCCATTATCATGGTAAACGGCATGCCGGCGGATATTCACACGCCCATCAAGGCAAACGATGTGATTGTCATTATGCCTTCCACGGCGGGGGAAGCGGCAAGGCTGAAAATCGGCGCCCTGCCGGAGTACCGCCAGTCCCTTACTATCAAGGTAAACGACAAGGAAGTGACGCTTCCGAAGTTTGCCATGGTAAACGGTGAAATGCAGTCCGAATTTTACGACATAAAGAACGGCGATAAAATTGAGATGCAGGCTTATTACACCGTGGAACAGGTAAAGGAACTGCTTGATTTGTCGCTGGACGGCAAACGGGTTCTCTTAAACAACGCACCGGCTTCGCTTTCGGATAAGGTGTATGAGAACTTCTCCTTACAGATAGCGGATGCGGGCGATGTGCCCGAAACCTGGGAGGCGCTGCCGGATGAAACTGCAGAGTCAACAGGCGAGTCCGAAACAGGGGAGGACGCAATATCCGAAAAAAATGTGACAGAACAGAGCGAACAGTCTGCCGAAACGCAGGCGGGCGGCGGAAACACCGCACCGGCAGCGGCACAGGCAGATACAGTGGAGCAATCCAAAGCCGACGGTACAGCGGACCTGGCAGAGAAAACTCCTGCTGACGGCATTGCGGATGAAGCTGCGGAGCAGCCGGAGGAAGAAAATGTTCCCAAGCCGGTTATTCATGATGTGCATGTGGTGGTAAACGGCAGCCCCATTACCTTGCGCGGCAAGGCAAGCTATGTCTACGTGGATGTGTTCGACTACATAGATTTTGATTTGAAGCATCCCAGGGGCTCCGGCATTGAAACTCTGCTGAACGGACAGTCCGCAGAGTATCTGAAAGAAATATTTGACGGCGATGTGATTGACATCCGATGGAAGGACTAAAGAAATGAGATTTTGCAGTATAGCCAGCGGAAGCAGCGGAAACTGTATTTACGTTGGCTCCGATACCACGCACCTTTTAATTGACGCAGGCATCAGCGCCCGGAAAATCGAAACGGGACTGGCGGAACTGGAACTTACAGGGAGGGATATAGACGGCATTCTGATTACCCATGAGCATTCCGACCATATAGCGGGACTGGCGGTGCTGTGCAAAAAATACAGCATTCCCCTTTTTGCTACAAGAGGAACCATTAAAGCTATTGTAAACGGCAGGCAGAAAAACATTCCCGACCCGTCCCTTTTTCAGGAAATAGAAGCGGACAGCCAGATGATTATTAAGGATCTGAAGGTATGGCCCATGAGAATTTCCCACGATGCGGCGGAACCGGTGGGGTATCGTGTGGGTTACGGAGACAAAAAGGTAGCCGTGTGTACGGACCTTGGAACGTTTGACGATTATACGGTGGCGTGTCTTACCGGTCTGGATGCTCTCCTTTTGGAGGCAAACCATGACGTGAACATGCTGCAGGTGGGACCGTATCCCTATTATCTGAAGCAGAGAATTTTAGGAAACAGGGGACACCTTTCCAACGAAAATGCCGGCAGGCTTTTGGACAGGGTGCTGAATGACAAAATACAGGCCATTATGCTGGGACATCTGAGCAAGGAAAATAATATGCCGGAGCTGGCGCATGAAGCAGTGCGTATGGAAATCACCATGGGAGAGAGCCGGTACAAGGCGGACGATTTCCCCATTTATGTGGCAGCCAGGGATGCCCTGTCACCGGTCATCGAATTATAGGAAGAGAGGGTGCAAATTGATGAAGACATTAGTTTGCGCCTTTTTGTATAACAGGAAAGAACTTCTTAGGGAAGAAAGGGGAAAACCTATGTTTTGGGACAAAGTTGCAGGTGTGTATGATTTATTTGAAAACCTTTATAACAAAAAAGTATACCGGGAGACAGGCATTCAGGTGGCAAAGCTGATAAATATAAACGATAAGGTTCTGGAATGTGCTTGCGGAACCGGCGCTATCAGTATATACATTGCAAAGAAGGCAAAAAGACTGGTTGCTACGGATTATTCGGTGGGCATGCTTAGACAGGCAAGAAAAAAGCTTTCTTCCTTCTCGAATGTACGGCTGGCAAAGGCAGATATTACGAAGCTAAAATATGCGGACAATTCCTTTGATAAGGTGGTGGCGGGAAATGTTATCCATCTTCTGCCGGAACCGAAAGCCGCACTGCAGGAGCTTACCCGTGTCTGCAAGCCGGGAGGCAGGCTGATTATTCCCACCTATATTAACGATACCAAGAGCACCAACAAAGCAGCCGTCCGTTTTCTGGAAAAACTGGGCGCCAATTTCAAGCAGCGGTTTGACGAAAACACGTACCGCGAGTTCTTTCAGAAAATGGGTTACACAGACGTCATCTATCATATTGTGGAGGGACGGATGGCATGCGATATAGCGGTGATTGAAATTCCTGACACAAAATAGATTGAATATCGGATAAGTACCGCCTGACAAGCAAATGCAGAGCACCGAGCGGTGCATAGTTAGGCAAAGTTATTTGAAGTTCGCCGGAAATATGCTATAATGAAACGATGGTTAGCACAACCTAACTAATAGCTTAAAATGGTATGGAAAATCGAACCGGAAAGGATAAAAAACATGAATACAGAAAAGATGCATATTGAGCCAAATACCGTTCAGGAAACATTGGTGATACCCTTATGGGGCAGAAAGTACTGCTCCGAAATCTATCCTGAAATTTACAACGACCCGAGGGCGGCACAGATAATGGAAAAGCTGGATTATGATTTTTCGGCGTTGGAAGCAAAGAAACAGAACGTGGGCTTCCGTTTCGGTTATCTGGAGGCGGCTGCCAGATATACGGATTTGGGCATTGAAGTCAGAAACTACTGCAAGGAACATCCTGCCTGCGCCGTGGTAAACTTAGGCTGCGGTCTGGACTGCACTGCGGAAAATAATGCAGGAGAGGGATGCAAAATATACAATACTGACAGACCGGATGTGATAGCAGTACGAAACGAACTGATACCGCCTGCGGAAAATGTGACCAATATCGGAGCGGACTTAAATGACACGGCATGGTTCGATGCCATTGATGATAGCAAGGGTGTGGTCTTTTTCGCTGCCGGTGTTTTCTATTATTTCCTTTCTTCGGATATTCAAAAGCTGTTTACTGCCATGGCAGAACGGTTTAAGGGCGGCAGGCTCTGTTTTGATGCAGCCAATAAAAAAGCGGTAAAGCTGATGCTCAAAACCTGGGTAAAGGCGGCAGGCATTACCGATATCGACCGGTATTTTTACATAAACAATCTGGACACGGATTTGAAAGCCTGGCTTCCCGAAACGGAGATTTCCGCAAAAGGCTATATGCTGGGATATCATGATTTGAAAACACCGTCGGTCAGCGGCTTTTTCCGTTTCCTTGCCAAAGTGGGAGACGGCTATATGCAGATGAGGATTGTGCGGATAAATTTTTAGAAACAGGCAGAAATATTCAATGAAAAGGAAGGAGAATGGTTCTTATGGCAAATTTAAGCGTTGAAATGTATTCTAATTGTTTACACAGAGAGGTTTCTTTTAAGATGGTCATTCCTACTGACTGCCGGATGGATGAAAACACACCTTTTTCCAGAGAAAATTATCCTAAAAAGAAAATGAAAACCTTATTTTTACTGCATGGCTATACGGGGAAAGGAGATTGCTGGATACCGGAAGATTTGATTAAGCAATATAATTTTGCGGTTATTTGCCCGAACGGTGAAAACAGCTTCTGGCTGAATGGAATTTCCACAGGGCATGCGTATCAATCCTTCGTAGGAGAAGAACTGGTGGAGTTTGTACGGAATACTTTCGGGCTGGCGAAAGAGCGGGAAAATACCTATATCATGGGACTTAGTATGGGAGGCTTCGGCTCCCTGCACACAGCATTGGCTTATCCGGATGTGTTCAGTAAGACCGCAGCATTCAGTTCCGCTTTTGTGCAGTATGAGGTTGCGGATATGAAGCCGGGATACCGGAATGATATTGCTAATTATGAATACTACAGAGAGTGCTTCGGAAATCCGGAAAAAGTGATGGAAAGCGAGAATGTGCCGGAAACTCTGGTACGAAAAATATTAGCCGATGAGGGAAAACTGACCATGCCGGAAATTTATATGGCATGCGGAACAGAAGATTTTCTGTTGGAGCCGAACAGAAAAATGCATAATTTTTTAACTAAGCAGGGTGTAAAGCATACCTATCTGGAGTGGCCCGGGATTCATGATATGAAATTCTGGAATGAATGTGTTCAGAAATTTATTCCGGAAATGATGAAGTAAATGCATAAGGAGATAAGCAGCGAATAACGCATAGGATACATTTATACGGGAGTATGTGAGGACAGAACGCATGCCGGGAGCTTATAACGGCATCCCCCGTGTGAATCTGGTTTTACTGGAAAAGAGATTGTAAAAACGGGAGAATTTGGAATGAGAATCAAAATTTGCGGTTTAGGAAGGCGTATGTTACAGCTGTTCTGCGGAACAACGGTATTGGCATCCGTATATTTATTGTTAGGTTACTTTGGCTGCTATGAAAAATGGTTCCGGGGACCGGCGGGAATTGGAAAGGAACCGGTCTACTGGCTTTTACGGCTTGGAATTGTCATTCTGGTAGAAAATATTATTTTTTGGACAGGCATTATTATGGTGTACCTGACATCGGAGCAGCTTGGCATCCGGTGGAGAGTGTTGGGAATCGTGTGTGGGTGGATTCCCATAGCCCATCTTGTTATGCTGCATATTATCATTAAAACCGTGGGTGATGAGGTAAAACTGGAAAAGACACGAAGCAGAAGAAATGAACAGAGAAAAAATCAGGAGGTGTGTCATACCAGGTATCCGATTTTGATGGTGCATGGTGTGTTCTTCCGGGATTTTGAACATTTGAATTACTGGGGAAGGATACCGGCGGAACTGCAGGCAAACGGCGCTGTGATTTACTATGGAAACCATAACAGTGCGGCGGCGGTAAAAGACAGTGCAAAAGAGCTGGCAGCCCGCATTCATCAGATTGTCACAGAAACCGGCTGTGAAAAGGTGAACGTAATAGCCCATTCCAAAGGAGGACTGGACATGCGAACAGCTATCGCCCTTACGGATATTGCCCCCTGTGTGGCATCGCTTACGACAATCAACACTCCTCACAGAGGGTGTCTGTTTGCGGATTATCTGCTTACGAAAATACCGGAAAAACAGCAGCATGCGGTAGAAAATCTGTACAATACCGGTGCAGCAAAATTAGGAGATCAGAACCCGGATTTTCTGGCTGCAGTCCATGACCTTACCTTTACAAACTGCTCCAGGTTGAATGAAGAAGTAAAGGATAATCCCAATCTGTATTACCAGTCCGTGGGCTCTAAGCTGAACCGGCCCACATCCGGTAGATTTCCGCTCAATTTTACCTATCCTCTTGTAAAACACTTTGACGGACCAAACGATGGTCTTGTGGGAGAGGAATCCTTCCGGTGGGGACAACAATATCAGTTTTTGACGGTGAAAGGGAAAAGAGGAATATCCCATGCGGATATGATAGATTTGAACAGGGAAAACATTCCGGGTTTTGATGTGCGTGAATTTTATGTGCAGCTTGTGGCAGATCTGAAGAAAAGAGGATTTTAAAATGAATAGCAACGAGCCCCGGTACATAAGGTAATGCTTTCAACACTAGAAAATATTGCGTTTTCGCCATATCTGTGACATACTGACAGAAAGGCAGAAGAAATTATCTGATAAAAATTTATGATAAGGAGATGTGCTTTTGAACAATTATGAGATGTGTTTTCCACAGTTTGTGACCTTGCGGGAGAAGCCGGAGATTGCGGAAAAAGCGTCAGAATGGTTTCATAGCAAATGGTTTGTGCCTATGGAAGCTTACCGGGAGTGCATGGAGGCGTATCTTTCAAAGGAAACGGAATACGGCTGGTATCTGTGTCTGGAGAATGAAAAAATAGTGGCGGGACTTGGCGTCATTGCCAATGATTTTCATGACAGAAAAGATCTTACGCCCAATATATGTGCGGTCTACACGGAAGAAGCTTACCGGGGAAGAGGAATTGCAGGGCGGCTTTTGCATATGGCAGTGGAAGATTTACGGGCCAAAGGTATTTCGCCGGTGTATCTGATAACGGATCACACCGGATTTTACGAAAGATACGGCTGGGAGTTTCTATGTATGGTGCAGGGAGACGGCGAAGCGGAGCAGACGAGGATGTATATACACCGGTAAGATACGGAGCGGTCAAGAATGTATGTGCACCGGTAAGACGCGGAGATGGGAGAAAGCAGGATGAATACAGAAAAAAAGAATACGGCGTATTACCACCTTCCCGGTCTGTTTGAATTTTATGAGTTGTACCGTTTGTTTTTGCCCCTGTTCCGGGAACACCGGGAATATTTTTATGACTGGTGCGATATCGGTTCCGTATACGGGGCACCGGCGGATTGTCTGTGGGGCGGCGGACGGGTCGGCTTTGGCGATAACCGTCCCGAAGAGGTGCTTGCTCTGATGCGGGAATATGGGATTTCCGCCCGGCTGACCTTCAGCAATTCTTTGCTTCAAAAGGAGCACCTTTCGGACAAAAAATGCAATGAGCTCTGCACCATGTTCGGGGAAAGCAGGGAGCCGGCAAACGGTGTCATTGTGCATTCCGATTTGCTGGCGGACTATTTACAGGAGCATTATCCGGGGCTGTATCTGGTGTCCTCCACTACGAAAGTGGTGACGGATTTTTCAGAGCTTACGGAAGAACTGAAAAGAAAAGAATTCCGTTATGTGGTGCCGGATTTCCGCCTGAATAAGGCATTTGATAAATGGGACAATTTGTCAGGGCAGCAAAAGGAAAAGGTGGAATTTCTTTGCAACGAATGCTGCTTTTTCGGCTGCAAGGATAGAAAAAACTGTTACGAAGCGGTCAGCCGCAAAAGCCTCGGCGAAGATGCAGAACATTACTGCAGCGCACCGGATGCAGGAGAAGGGTATCGTTTCTCCAAAGCCATGGAAAATCCGGGCTTTATCGGCACCGGGGATATTACAAACGTTTATCTGCCCATGGGCTTTTCACAGTTTAAAATCGAGGGCAGAGGACTGGGCAGTGCACTGGTACTGGAATTTTTACTTTATTACCTGACCAGACCAGAGTACCGGATACATGTCAGGGAAAGCATCTATCTGGACAATATGCTGGATTTGTTTTGATTTTGTTACCTATTTATTAAAAAAACAATTTGGGGAGGAACAGGGGAATTGAAAAAAATAAAAGTATTGAATGTATATGTGTGGATATTTGGGGTAGCGACCATGCTGCTTGGCATTTTCAGTATTCTGCATCCGCGTTTTCAGAATATTGTGACCGCATTGTTTATGGTGCTGATGACAGCTATGTGTATTTATTGGAAAAACAAAGGGAAACAGCAGGATAAGGTTCCTTCCGGGGGAAAGATACTCATTGCGGCACTTTTGGGATCCTGTATGGTTTATTATGTAGGTGCCTTCTTTGCACCTTTATTTCCACGGCATATGCTTTATGAATACAAATCCGATATTAAGAAATTAAAGGAAGAATACAGGGAGGCATATTTCTTTTTTCCGGATGCGATACCGGAGGAAGCAACGGATGTAACGTGGGTGGTATGTCCGTCAATGATGCAGGGAAGCGGTTATGAATTTCTGGGATTCAAGGCATCGGAAGAATACATAAATTCGATTGTGGCTAAGTACAAGGAAGAAGCACATGTGAGAAACCGGTCGGAGGAGTCCTATGATAAAAAGGTATTTGACAATTATCTGGGTGAATTCGATGAAACAGCAGTGGATTATGAGCTTTACAATAATAATGACTGGAATCATGAACGGATGTGGGGAATTCTGGTTTCAAAAGAAAATGGATATATAGGATTTTACTGCCAGTAACATTTTTTGTAATACAAACAGGTCATATATTGGGTAAAGGAAATAACAATGACGGTATACAAGTATGGAAAGGAAGAAGCATCCGTCATCTTAATTCAGCCGGTGGGCGACCATGACATCAATCTGATGGAAGAGGAAGCAGTAGCCATTAAGCGGTTGACAAAAATGGATTTCGGATTGTTTGCGGTAAAAGTGGATAACTGGAATGCCGATTTGTCACCCTGGCAGGCACCGGCGGTTTTCGGAAACGAAGCGTTTGGTGACGGGGCTGCGCATACACTGGATGTGATTTTACAGCTATGCCTGGATAAAGAACGGAAATATTACATCGGCGGATATTCCCTTGCAGGATTTTTTGCCCTGTGGGCATCGTATCAGACCGGAGTGTTTGCAGGAACCGCTGCAGCTTCTCCATCCATGTGGTTCCCGGGATTTCTTCCTTATATGAAAGAGCATGAAATCAGGAGCAAGGCGGTGTACTTAAGCCTTGGAGACAGGGAAGAAAAAACGAAAAATCCGGTTATGTGCACGGTCGGCGACTGCATCCGCAAGGCATATGCGTACCTTGCCGGGCAGGGAACAGACTGCACACTGGAATGGAATGCGGGAAATCATTTTAAGGAGCCGGAAATGAGGACGGCGAAAGCCTTTGCCTGGGTTATGAAAGAACAGAAAGAGCATTTTGGAGGATAAATCATGGCAGAGAAATATCAGGACGAAGGGCTTAAGGGCAATGAAAAAATAGAAGAAGCCATTGCAGCGTTGCAAAGAGAGGCAACACCGGAGCAGCTTGCCCATACGCTTACCGTGATACGGCACCGGGTGCAGGAAGGCGGACAGTTTATCGTGGCGGTTGAGCCGTCCCTGACCCAGACGCAAATGAATGTAAGAGTGGTAAAAACCTCGGACGGGGAGGGCTGGTGGACCGCATTTACCGGCTTTGAAGAAGAACTGAAAGGTGCGGACAGCGTGAAATCCACCTTTCTGACGGACATGGGCAAGCTGTTTCAGGCGGCACTTACAGTGCCGGACATTCAGGGCGTCATCTTAAATCCCTGGAACCGCACACTGATGCTGGATAAGCATCTGATAGAGATTCTGCTGCCTAAAAAAGAGTGATATATTTATAAACAGGCACGTTTACATAATAATACAGGGAAAGAGCCAGAAGAGGAAAAAGGAGAATTTTTATTATGTATGTAGAAGAATATGGAACGGAAAACAATGAGATAATTGTCATGCTGCATGGGGCAAACTTTGTCCATTCTTTTGGCAGACAGTACGTTCTGGCTGAAAAATATCATCTGATTGTCCCTCATCTGATGGGATATGGAAAAGAAGCGGACAAAATATTTGATACGGACAGCCAGATAACGGAATTGGTTTCCTATATTGCAGGCTTAAACCGGAAAGTGCTACTGGTAGGGTTTTCTCTGGGTGCACAAATTGCGTTTAAGTTAGTGGCAGAGCATGAAGAACTTTTTAAGGCTGCGATTATCGTGAGCCCATGGCTGATAAAAAATGACGATATGCTACGGTTTGTCATGGAACAGAATGAGAAGCAATTTGCTTCTTTTAAGAAAAGAGGGCTTTGTAATCTGATAGGGCTGATGAATGGTCTGCCAAAGGCACAACGTAAAGAATTTGTGGAGCAGATGCAGCAGGTAAAGATAGAGACCGTGCACAATTCGGTTGATAACGGTATCATTTTGGAGAGTGTAAAAGGGTTTGAACAGGTTTCCATTCCGATTTATGCGCTTGCCGGAGAAAAGGAACAGGCAGAAGTGATAGGAAGTGTGGAGGAAATGGCAAAACGAAATCCCCACTGTCATAGTGAGATTTGGAAGAAAGCAGCACACAATATCCCACCCATGCATTATAAAAAGTTCAATGCACTGATAGAAAAGGTGGAAGAAGAACTTTAGGGGAAGCAAAAAGAAGAAAATTGACAAATTGCTTCCAATAAAATGAGAACAGAAGAAGCAAATAAAAGAAAAAGTGAAAATTGCTTCCAATAAAATGTGAACAGAAGAAGCAAATAAAAGAAAAGGTGCAAATTGCTTTAAAGTAAATTGGTGTTGGAGAAGCAAATTAGATAATTTTAAGAATTTGCTGCCAGAAAATAGTCAAGTCCATATTTGTGTGTAAATT
>FR880785.1 GCA_000434615.1 Clostridium sp. CAG:510 | reverse complement strand
ATCCGCGTAAAATTTTTGCAGGACTTACGCGGAAAATGGCATCATATCCCAAAATCCGCGTAAAATTTTTGCAGGACTTACGCGGAAAAGGGCAACATGACCCAAAATCCGCGTAAATCTTTTGCAAAGCCTACGCGGAAATCAGCAATCTTTTCTATATCCGCGTAAATGCTATTCACATCTGTATCTAATCCGGGATTTCCCTGGTTTTATCCCTTATCTAAGCTCATAATTTGATACCGCTTGTATAAAAAACATTGTGCACGGGAGAGCAAACTGCTATAATAGATTGAATAACTTTGTTTTAAAAGCAGTGAAAGGGGCAATACAGGGAATGGCAAAGAAAAAGATAAAAGGCACACGTATACTGGCAGCAATTCTGACTGCGGCGATGGTATTTACATCGACGCCGTACACGGCGCTGGCGGCAGAAAGCGAAGCGGGCTATGTGACCGTGCAGAATGAGATAGAACAAACCGGACAGGCTGACGACGGCACCGGCAACAATGGCAATAACGGAGAAAATGGCGGCAAAGGAAATAACGGAGCAGGTGATTTTTCCGATGGCTCCGACGAAACAGGTGACATACCGGGCAACTCCGGCGATAACAGAGATAACGGCGGTAGCGGTAATGCCGGCGACGTATCGGGCGGCACCGGCGACATTTCTGACAATAACGGTGGCACCGGCGAAACAGGCGATGTATCAGATGGCGACGGAGAGACCGGCGACGTGTCCGGTCCCGACAGCGAAGTATCCGTTTCCGGCAATGACATTGCGGTATACGGTGTAGCGACAACCGCAACCGGCACCCTTACAGTGGAAGGAAACAACGGAAGCTATTCTTATGATGCGGAAAATGATGTCATCACGGTAAAGAACGGAGCGGAGCTTACTTTCCACAGCGCAGACGGTTACGGAGCGGAAAATCCTTCCCAGACCCGTATTTTTGTAGAAAAGGATGCCAAGGCAACCCTTACATTGGACGGTGTATACATAAACGTGAGCGATAAAGCAGCCTCTCCTTTGGAAATTGCAGATGACAGTACGGGAGCGGTAAGTGTTGTCTTAAAAGACAGCAATGCTTTAACAGCAGGTGAAAAAGCAGCGGGAATTCAGAAAAACGGGACCGCAGATGGTACTCTGACAATTTCCGGCAGCGGTGCCCTGACTGCGCAGGGAGGCAAATACGGAGCGGGAATCGGAAGCGGCTATGAAAAAGCCGGAAGCAATATCAGCATAAGCGGAGGAGAGGTAACGGCAACCGGAGGTTATGGAGGAGCGGGAATCGGCGGTGGTATGTACGGAGCCGGAAGCAGCATTACCATAAGCGGCGGAATGGTAACGACAAC
>FR880784.1 GCA_000434615.1 Clostridium sp. CAG:510 | reverse complement strand
AGCTGGTGCTTTTATCTGAGAGACGAATTTGAAGTTGGAGGTAAGATTATATGATAACTGCATTGACAACTGATAGACTTAAAGAACGAATGGCAAAGTCAACAATGAAACAAAAATTTCAGTCTTGTAGAGAGATTGAAAGCAACAGAAGATTTGAAGTTGGCGAGGTGCGATAGATGAAGGATGTGAAGCGAAAATCAGTAGGAACTCACTTTTCAATGTGTGTTCAACCAGCTTTTATCGTTGGTACAAACAATGAAGATGGAACATATAATTTTGCTCCGATTACATGGGTTAGCGTTACAAATGAGAAGGAAAACGATTATTTATTAGTTATCAGTATGTTTGGGACTAAAAGAACTAAACAAAATGTAATTAGAACGGGGGTTTTGAGTGTTAACCTTGTCAGTACAGATATGCTTGGACTTATGGACTATTTCGGTACACATCATGCAAACGACGGGATAAAAGATGGAATTTCTTATGACGTCATCAGAGGTGATGTTATTGATGTTCCTATTTTAGATGCAAGTAGATGGATATATGAATGTGAGGTAGTTAAATCTGTTGAACTAGGAGAGTCTACAACTTTCTTTTGTAGAATAAGGAATATTCAAATAGATGAACAACTTGAATGTATGGACACTTTTGATGTGAATCTTACAAAACTTGAACCAGTGATTTATTCGGGAATGTATCATAGTATTGGAAAGTTGCTTGGTAAAATAGGAGATTTTTCTGAATAAACAATTTGAATTTATGGATTTGGCAAATACGAATTAACTGAGATAGGGAGAACAAGTGATGTTATTAGGAACAGGCAATTTATATATACGATCATTACTGCTATAGATATGTATTTAAAACAAATATCATTAGTAGGAGGAATTCCCTTTTCTTTTGTATTACCAAAAGCAGCTAATTCAGTGAATGCAGATATGATGTCTATTACACAGATTCATCAAAAGTCAGAAAAAGGATATGCCGATATAGAGAAAGGAAATGTTGAGGATTAGCTGTTCAAAAGATGAATTATGCTGTCCGTATGTATAGGAAGGTAGGATTTGAAATCGTTGATGAAAATGATGAAGAATATATTATGATTTGTAAATTATAGGAACTTTCAACTTCCAGTTAATATGTTATGGGCTTCTTATCTTCAGGCGGGCATCTGGGCTATCAAGTAAAAAAGCCAAAATTATACTACTGATATATTGTATTACTGACATGTTTCGGTAAAATATCATATGGTATTAATACAGGTGCGTGCGATTGCAAAATACAGACATCCATTGGCAGAGCAGATTGACGAAGAATGTAATCAGCCGGATGCTCTCTGGTTATATGAATTTAGGATTTATTTGACAAAGAGCTATCTTGTATCTGTATATGGTGAAAAGTTGACTGCACTGGATCTGGCAAAGGTACAAATTATAAGACTTTTTGAAACAGTGAAGGGGAGTTTGAGTGTTACCACTTTGGAGGTAACGACAACAGAACAGGAGAAAATAACTGTCAGCGAAAATAATGTTTATTTTTTTACAATGAATGAAGAAGAGATTGCTTATCTGACAGAAATATTTGGCAAAAGAAATATTGAATTTGTTTGTGAGATTCAACCGGAAGAAGAAATCGATGAAGACGAAGAGTTTTGAAACGGAAAACATACATGGAAAAATCGGATGTTGTAGGATTTAGATAAAGAATATAAAGATTATTTAAGTGTATAACCGGTATTATGAGCAAATAGTAATTTGGAGAGTAGGGTACATAGTGTGAAAAGAATAAGAAGCAAATTTCTAAAAGTTATCTTTATAATTGTTGCGGTCATCGTACTGTTTATAATCGTATCGTTTATCCGCCATAAAATATGCAGTTTCAGGGAAAGAAAATTGCTGACGCCCTTGGGAAAAATTGTAGAAGTGAACGGTCACAATATGAGTGTATATACAGAGGGCGAAGGTGACAAAACGCTTGTGTTTCTGTCCGGCGGCGGAACCTGTTCGCCCATACTGGATTTTAAATCTTTGTATTCGCTGCTGAGTAACGAGTATAAAATTGCCGTGGTAGAAAAATTCGGCTACGGTTTCAGTGATGTGGTGGACGAGCAAAGAGATATCGACACGATGTTAAGCGAAACCAGAATGGCACTTGAAAAGGCAGGAATAGAAGGACCGTATGTACTTTGTCCGCATTCCATGTCAGGATTGGAAGCTTTGTACTGGGCACAGAAATATCCGGAAGAGGTGGAAGCCATTATCGGTCTGGATATGGCGGTACCGGCGTATTACGATGAGATGCGTATCAGTATTCCCATAACAAAACTGGGACAATATGGGGCTGCGCTGGGAATTACAAGATGGATACCCAGTCTTGCCGAAAGTGATGCCATCAAAGTCGGAACACTGTCGGAAGAGGAAAAAGAGATTTACAGAGCGGTATTTTATCAAAGGACAGCAACCGTAACCATGATAGACGAAGTGAAGGCGGTAAAGGATAATGCGAAAACAGTGAAAGAAAACGGCGTTCCGCAGGTTCCCATGTTATTGTTTATTTCCAACGGTTCCGGCGGTACCGGTTTTACGGAAGAAATGTGGAGAAGAATTCCGAAAGAATATATAGCAGGCTGTGACAACGCAAGCTACATAGAATTAGACTGTCCGCATTATGTTCATGACTACGAATATGAAAAGATAAGCGAAGAAATCCGGAATTTACTAAAAAAGATGTATTGATCACCAGGGTAATGGGATTGTGCGGAGAGCAGGGAAAAGTACAACACAACAAACAAATAAATGAACAGACATTCAGGAGGAAACAGATATGTATACAGCAACTCAGGAAAGATATGCAATCATGGAATACAACCGCTGCGGAAACAGCGGACTTCTTTTACCGAAAGTGTCACTGGGACTGTGGCATAATTTCGGAGATACGGCAAATTTTGAAAACATGAAAAAGCTTTGCTTTACTGCTTTTGATAACGGCATTACACAGTTTGACCTGGCAAATAATTATGGCCCGCTTCCGGGAAGCGCCGAGAAAAATTTCGGACTTATCTTAAAAGAAGATTTGGGAATATACCGGGATGAACTGATTATCACAACAAAAGCCGGATATGACATGTGGGAGGGCCCTTACGGAAACTGGGGAAGCCGGAAATATCTTCTTGCCAGTCTGGACCAGAGCCTGAAACGCATGGGACTGGAATACGTGGATATTTTCTACCATCACAGGATGGACCCCGATACGCCGCTGGAAGAAACGATGGGTGCGCTGGCAAGCGCCGTACAGAGCGGTAAGGCAATCTATGTGGGACTTTCCAACTACGATGGAGAAACGTTGAAGAAAGCGGCAGCCATCCTGAAGGACATGCGTTGCCCGTTTGTCATCAACCAGAATAGATATTCTATCTTTGACAGGACAGTGGAAAAGAATGGTTTGAAGGAAGCTACCGCCGAGCTGCAGAAGGGGCTGATTACATTCAGTCCGCTTGAACAGGGACAGCTTACGGACCGTTACCTGAACGGAATTCCGGAAGACAGCCGCATCCGGACCGACGGCAGATTTTTAAACGAAAGCTCGCTGAATGAACACAGACTGGATCAAATCCGAAGACTGAACAATCTTGCCGGCGAACGTGGTGAGAAGCTTGCGGATATGGCACTCGGCTGGCTCCTTTGGCACAAAGAAGTGACCAGTGTTTTAATCGGTGCATCCAAGCCACAGCAGATTCTGGACAACATAAAAGCAATTTCCTGCGCGCCGTTTACGGAAGAAGAATTGAAGCTGATTGATGAGATTTCGGAAGCATGATAAGCCGAAATTGACCGAGCTCTTTGAGCGAGATACACTTCTTGGACGAAGGGAAAGATGAGGGAAAAAGTACTTTAGAGGTGTTATGGAATGAGTAATAAATTGGTTAAGCACCAGGAAACAAAAGAAATATTAACCGGAAAGCAAAAGAAAATTTTGTTTTGGAATTGCTTCATTATTTTAAGTATAGTTTTCGTTGCAGTTTGGGTAAATATTTTTTTAACATCTAAAGCATTTATTTTTTCTACTACAACAATGGGGAAGCGAATGATTATCATAAGCGAATGCAGGTACCGGAATTTGTATATTCAGAATATGATGTAGGAGATTCCATAACTGCATATACCACAGACCATGTGAGTGTAAGAAAATGAAAGAGACTAAGAAAAACTGAAACAATGTAAAAACAATCATTTTAATTGTTTTAATACATCAAAAACAATCAATTTGATTGTTTTTTCTTTACAAATACGAGCTTCTGTGATTTAATAAAGAAAAAGCCGCAAACAATATAGCCGGAAGGTGAGTCTATGAAAAAAAGATTATTTATAACATCGGATTACACAACGGCAGATGAAATCAAAAAGGTGCGGAAAGAGTTGCACCTGACGCAGAAGGAATTTGCCGAATTTATCAATTGCTCAAAGCCAACAGTAGAACGATGGGAAAGAAGTACAGACGTTATCTGCGGGCCTATAGTTTTGCTGCTTAAAATGTTACAGAAATACCCGGATTACGAGCAAGAAGTCAAAATTCCCGAAAAGGAGTGGCCTCTCAGAATCTGGTATATGCATGGGCAGGATGTATGTACTTTGATTGATGTAAATGAGCAGGAGCGAAAAATCAAAATAAGAAATTATACAGATAAGATTATGTTCCGTGCTTTCGGTGTTGTAGAAAATCCGGATTATAATCAGTATCAGGAGTTCCTGGCATCAAGGTGTTTTCCGGAAAGTAGGGACAAGATGAAACTGATCTTGAAAGATCTGGGGCTGCCATTTTATGACCCGATTATGATTATAGAGAAGACAGAAGGGCGAATGGCGGAAGATGCTTTCTGGCTCCGCATAGAGAGGTAGATGCATGATAGAATTATTTGAGCAGAACATCCGGACAAATGACCGACAGTCATCAAAGGGAAATCAGTTAAAATGGGAAAACGAAGGAATATGGTACAAAGCTGATTATACAGGTTACGAGGGATTGGCGGAATACCTGATATCGCACCTGCTAAAAAAGTCAACACTGACAGAGAAAGAATTTGTCTGCTATGATCTTGAGGAAATAAAATATGGCTCTGTGATTTACAAAGGAGCAAAAAGTAAAGATTTTCTTCATGATGACTGGCAGATTATTACGCTGGAAAGACTGTTTCAGAATTTTTTCGGAGAAAGTTTATATAAAACTCTGAATAGGATACCCGAGCATGAAGAACGATTGCGTTTTTTAGTACAGCAGGTAGAACGGATAACCGGACTTCAGGATTTTGGCATCTATATGAATAAACTGCTGACAATAGATGCCTTTTTTCTGAATGAAGATCGCCACACGCATAATATAGCGGTTCTTATGAATGGAAAAGGGGATTATGCGTACTGTCCGATTTTTGACAATGGAGCGGGGTTGATGGCGGATACCACAATGGATTATCCTTTGTCGGGTGAACTTTATTCACTCATGGATAAAGTTCAGTCCAAAACAATATGCAGTGAATTTGATGAACAATTAGATGTTTCTGAAAAGTTATATAAAATGAATTTGAAGTTTAAGTTTATCAAAAGAGATGTATCGGATTTACTGGCAAATGCAGAGATATATCCGGAAGAAGTACGAAGCCGGGTAGAAAAAATTATATTTGCCCAAATGCGAAAATACACTTATTTATTTTAAGAAAGCAATTTACGTGTATGGAAGTAAAAATGCTAAAATCCGCGTAAATTGTTAAGACGGTTTACGTGGATACAGAAGAAAAGTCCAAAATCCGCGTAAATATTGAAATAGATTTGGCTACGTCCATATAATGGTGTAAATT
>FR880783.1 GCA_000434615.1 Clostridium sp. CAG:510 | reverse complement strand
TTAATGCAAGAATTGCTATAATAGACATTCCAATTCCCATTGTTCTGCATAACTTCTTTTCATCATATTTTTCCTTTTCTTCATTTGAAGCTGTATTATATCCAGAAATGAACCAGCTTCCATGTCCAGAAAGTAAAATAATAGAAAGTACAGCAAATATCGCAAAGACAATCCACACTATCCAATCAGAGTCTGTTGCTAAATCTGCTAATTTCATTTACATACTCCTCCTTAAATTCCATTTTCTTAATTTTATAAATTAGAATTGTATATTAATTTTTCTTATTTAGTCTAATATGGAAATCGTTGGCTTTAGAACATTCTTCATATGTAAGATTAGTTTCATTCATTAAAAAACCAACGGCTTCCTCCTTTGTATTGTAATTAGATTTTTCTTTCATATATCTTAACAAATTGGTCATATATATTCTTCCGTACTTCTTCTGACAAACCGGCGTATTTTGTATCCAACACCTTTTTTACGGCTTCGTACTTCCTATTTTTATCTTCTATATCCGGACCACGGTCATAATTAAACCTCACATCATAAAAAATGTGTTTCATATCGTTACTTAAAGCTTGTAACACGCGAAACTCTTTCATAGAAAACTTTCCTTCTTTTATACCATTCTCCACACAGGGCTGTATCGCCCAATCCATCATAAACCAATTCTCCATTGGCATATTTACACCATATCCGGAATCTGACAAAAAGTCATTTATCTCATTCCAATTTATCTGTAACGGCAAATCGTTTTCTTTCGCAAATAAATAGTCATCACGCTGTAATTCCTGTTTTTTTCGCTTTCTTGTATTTCTTTCATAAACAATCCAGTATATTACCATTGCTGCTATAATACACACGCTAAATATCTTCGTAATCATGGTATTTCCTTTATAAATAATCAAGTATACTACGGTTACTACCGCAATACTTATGCTGAGTACCTTTATAATCAAACCATTCATTGTGTATCTCCCTATCACTAAAAATTGGAAATTATCAAGTCGACAAACAACGATTTGCTTAATTCTGCAAACTTGAATTGAGATTTCATATATTCTAAGGGATTTA